>JAILQO010000047.1 GCA_024698925.1 Bacteroidaceae bacterium
GAAAATTAGAAGTCCAGACGATAGAAGATGTTAGGCAGGGAAATGCCGGACTTGTCGGTACGCACGTCAAGGGTACCCAGGTCGAAGCGCTGGAACATAGGCGTCTTGGTGCCGAGGACGTTCAGACCCTCGAAGGCGATGGTGTGGCTCACCTTGCGGCGGTTAATCTTGTAACTGACGGTCAGGTCTACGATGCTCGTCGGCTTGAAGCGCTTGGTGAAAGCCTCATCGTCCTTGTAAATGGGATTGTCGTCGATGACACCGGCGGCCACGTTGGCGCGCATCTTATCTACGTCGATAGGCGTATAGCGCAGACCGCCCTGAATGCTGTACTTGGCACTGACGTTGAGCACGTTCTTGCCCAGCATCCACTCCTTACCGGCCAGAATCTTGAACATAAAGCCGCGGTCGTAAAGCTGGTTGCGCCATACCTTGTCGATGCCGCGGTATTGCGACTTGTAGACCGAGAAATTGGTCTGTCCAAAGAATCCATGACTCATATAGTGCTCCAGAGTGATGTCGCCGCCATAGTTGCGGGTGTTGCCCTTGTTCACCAGCGGCTCATCGGTATAGAGGAAATAGCGGTTGGTTACGCAATAGGTGCTGCCGTTGATACCTACAGGTGTGTCGAAGCCATACTCATAGTAGGCGTTCATGCGCAGGGTCAGGTTGGAGTTGAACTTATGGATATAGGTGGCGTGCAGGTGGTGGGCCTTCGAAAGTCCGAGGTCCTTGTTGGCCAAGTTGCCTGCCGGATCGCGATAGAAGTAAGCATCAAGTTTTTCAACCATTGAATGCAAGCCATAGCCCATCGAGAAACTGTTCTTGTCGTTGGGGTCCCACTTGAAGCTGACACGCGGCTCAACGAAGAAGTCCTTGGAGAGCTGGAAGTAGTTGGCAGCAACGCCTGCCGAGAAACTAAAGTGATCGCTCAGGGTGAAGAGGTTCTGCCAGAATAGGTTGGCCAGTCCGGTATCGTCCTTCATCTTGGTGTACTCATGCATGGTGTTGACAGGAGCATAAAGATAATCGACAGCCTGATAGCTGAGATTGAAGAAGCGGTGCGAGTATTCGCCGCCAAACTGTGTGAGCCATTTGTCGGTGACCTGCTTCGACAACTCGGTGTTGAACAGCACACGGTTTTCGTTCACCTTCTGCTTGCTGAAGAGATACTTCTGTTCAGGCTCCTCATAGGCCAGAGGATTATTAAGTACACCAGCGGCATCGCGCATCAAACCGAAATAGTAGATATCGTTCTTCAGGTGTTGCATGTTATAGGCTACTGTCGTGCGCCAAGTCCACTTGTTGCCGAAGTGTATCTTATGCGACACGCCGGCCAGCAATTGCATCACCTTAGCATCGGAGTCGCTGGCATCGTATGCAGAGTGGACGTCTTCCAGTTTCATGCGCTCGTCATAGGTAGTGTCGTAGAAGCCCAAGCCAAAGATAGAGAAGGTGCCCGCCTTCTTGGTGGGGAACATCAGTTTCCAAGAGAAATCCTGGAAGTTCATATGTGATCCGTCGGTATCCAGAAGGTTCAGATTGTCCATGAGCGACGTGAAGCCGTAGCGGTAGTTCACGATGTAGCTGCTGTTACCTTTGCGCGAAATAGGTCCTTCAAGCGTCAGTTCCTCCGACACGGTACCCAGTTGCAGGATGTTCTCATGTTTGGAGTTGTTACCTGCACGCATCTTCACGTCGAACACACCGCTGAGAGCATTGCTGTAGTTGGCGTTGAAAGTGGAAGTAAAGAAGTCACTGTTGCCGACGACGTTCGAGTTCAGCGCGCTCACCAGTCCGTAACCGGCATTCCAGGCATCGTTGAAGTGGTTGGGCGTAAAGACCTCCACGCCCTCAATGCGATATTGCATACGCTCGGGGGCATTGCCGTGAATGGACAGTCCGCTGCCGTCAGCCTCGCCCGACACGCCGGCAAACGACATCACCAGACGGGCTGGGTCATTATAACCGCCCGCAAAACGGCTGGCCTCTTCCATAGAGAGCATCACACCGCCCGTCAGCACGGCGGGATTCACCGTCGCCTCCTTGTTCACGCGGGGACGTACCACCACCTCCGACAGTTCGGTACTGTTCTCGCGCAGGGCGATGTCAATCACCACCTCCTTGGCACCTGAAATCAGAATTTCCTTCATCACGCTCGGCTCGTAGCCGATGTAGTTGGTCTCGATAGTGTAGCGTCCGCCCTTACTCAGGTTAATGAGGTAGTTGCCATCCATATCAGACACAGCAGCCACATTGTCTAATTCTACTATCTTCACCGTTGCGCCAATCAGCACCTCGCCAGTAATGGCGTCTTTCACAGTACCGCGCAGGGTCTCCGCCTGCATGTTCACCGCGCCGCAAAGTGTCAGGGTGGCGGCCATCACCCAATTCATCATCTTTCTCATTGTTATTGTTTTAAATTATACTTAAGTTCGCGCATCTCTGCCTACAAAATTACGCAAAAGCATCCGCTCCTGCAAGCGCAAACCGCCCGCAGGGGAAAGTTTTGTGATTTTTGGTACATTTTTGCGATTTTTGGGAGTCAGTTTCTCAAAAATCGCCCCGTTTCATCGGTTTTCCTGCTTCCACTCCGTCACGCTCTTGCCCATGCGCTGCTTGAAGGCGAGGGCGAAGGTGTTGTAGTTGCGGTAGCCACTCTGGCTGGCCAACTCCTGGACGGTGAAGAAACGCTGGTCAGCGACGGCCTCGTTGTAGAGACGGACGAAATGACGGATGCGCAGGTCGTTGATGTAGGCGTTATAGTTTGTTTCCTGACGCATGAAGTATAGCCTGAGATAGGTACGGTTGGTGCCAAGGGCCTGGGCCAGCTGGGAAATGTTCAGGTCGTGCTGCAGGTAGAGCTGCGAGTCCACGCAGTGCTGCTGAAGCAAGGAGGCTATCTTCTCGTATGCGGCATCGGAAAGGGTTTCGGCCTCACCCCCGCCCCCCTCGCTCTTTGGAGAGGGGTCGGGGGTGAGGCTACTCAGCGTCTCGACGCGCCACAGCAGATAGCCGATGAGCACCAAGCCGCTCACCTGGACGATGTATTCGTAGGCTATGCCCCCATCCCCCACCATGTAATAGACGAACGTGAGCATGATGACGGCCAGCACCAGGAAGCTCTGCCACACCTCCTTGTGCTCCAGGTCGGCATAGTTGTCGTGCAGCCATCGCCCGTACTGCCGCACGGCGCGTACCATATATATCGTAAAGCCCACAGCCATCAGCAGAAAATAGCCGTACAGCCACGGCAACAGAGCTTCGCTACGGGTAGCAACGTTCCAAATCATTCCTGCTACGAGTGGCGCCACCATCACGCCCACGGGCCACAACGGTCGCCGACGGTCTTGTAACATGCAGAGCATGACGATGAGGGCCAGGGGAATCGCCAGCATACAGTCGAGCAATGCGCCTATGAGCATACACAGCATGACATCTTCGCTTGAATCGAGCACAGCAACCGGCAAATACCACAAATGTGCCATGGCTATGACGAAGAAGAATAACGCTGTCCACCGTCGCAATCGTAGCGGCGGCGTAATGTCTTTGGCAAAAGCGTTACCCTGGCGCATCAACAGGTAGATGCATGCGCTCGCAGCCATCGTCATCCCTACGCCGTAAAGCAAGAGAAACAGTATAATATCGAGAGAAACCTGTCTGAACATCGTTATTTCTGAATTAAATCGCAGTAAAGATTCTTAAATGCAAAAGTACGAACTTTCTTTGAGACGACAAAGAAAGTCAGCGAGGGATGTCAGTCGTTCCAAGTCTGGCCGATATCCCAGTGCGAAGCCTTCTTCACGATGGTCTTCTCGCGAGGCAGGTCGAACTCGACGATGATCTGGTCGATGGCCTCGGGACTCTGGTCGATCCACGTGCCCACGGCGATGATGTACTGGTCGTCGGCGGGCGAGAAGAACACGCGGCCACGCGGCTTCATCTGGTACTCACCCTTGAACGGGCCTGTGCCATCGCCGTGGTACTTCTGTCGGCGCAGTTCCTTCTTCCACACATCCTCGTGCATCTCACTACAGGTGATGAGTCCGCCGCCCGCGTTCGGTTTCATGTAGTCGGTGCGCTTGTGCGTCACCACGCCAAAAAGTTCCTTCCGCGTAGCATTGTACCAGAAGATGCCCACCTTCGGTTCATCGCCCGCGCCGCGGTTCTTGGCCATCGTGTCCATCGCCTCGCGGTACTGCTCGTCGTCCATCTGTGTCACCTCGATGTCCTTAGCACTCTTGTCGGTGCTGTCATCGTCGATGATCTCCAGATTGTCGAGCTTGCGGATGGCCGTGTTCACGGCATCGCTCACCAGGTCGTTCAGTTGCTGTAGCGACAGCTTATAAGTCTTATCTGCCATAGTCATTTCGATGTTAATATGTTTCAATCATACTGCAAAGATTCTTAAATGCAAAAGTACGAACTTTCTTTGAGACAACAAAGAAATAATGAGAAATTTGTATAAAAAAGGGTGAAATGCTTGAAATGTACTCAAATAATTATTACCTTTGCACTATAAAATAAAAAAAGGAAAAAGCAATGGAAAAAGAACAACAACAACTATTTGAATTCAGCGAGGTGCCCGACGACTGGGCACTGTGTTTCCTGGAGACATGTCCGCTGAAGGAGCACTGCCAGAGATGGCTGGCCTACAGCTACGCGCCTAATGACGTGAAGGTAAGGCCATGCATCACGCCGCACGCACTGGAGGGCGGCAAGTGCATTTATTATGTAGAACCTGTCACCATACGCATGGCCTATGGCTTTGGCGACATTTACCAGAGTGTGAGGCGTGACCACTACCAGAAGATGAAGGGTGCCATCATGAGATATCTGGGCAGCTACACCTACTACTACCGCTACAAAAGAGGAGAGTATGGCCTTACTCCTGAGCAGCAGTCGTGGATGCGTGCGCTGTTCCGCAAATATGGCTACGATGACAACATCCTATTTTACAGCTATGTCAACAAATACGTGTTTCCTGTAGCCCGAAACGATGATTAAAAGCAGCTACTCCCATACTTTGCAATGGAAAGGATATGTGTCAAATCTAACCGGTAGGTTTGACACATTTTGTTTCAGCCTATGACACAACTTGTGCCAAAGGCTGAAACAAAGCGTGCCAAGCATTGACACAAACCGTGTCAAAGGCTGGCAAGAAACCTGTCAAAAAACGGAAAAATACATGTCAAACATAGCGGAAAGACGAAACCATCAAGGTTTCGATTCCCTGAAGGCATCCAAGATGACTGTGGGGCGATGGTCCTTAAAAGCACCTAAATGATAATGGCCATCGGTTTCTGGTGCCCAATAGAACACGCCCTGGCAATGTCCACCAGTCTGATGGCGCGCAGCATCGATGATGGCAGCCAGGATCTCCTTGCTCTCGGTGGGAGTATTGACATCGACGCCTGTTTCGACCACCATCAGCGGAAGATGGTATTTCTGCCATAGCCGATTGATATTCAGCGTAGCCTTTTCTACTGTTTCCTGCCAGCTTTTGGTATGTCCGCCTTTCATATCCCAATAGGGGTAGACACTCAAGCCTATCATGTCGAAACGGGCACGATATTTGAGCAGGCCGTCGAAGATGAAGTCGTAGCGCTTGGGGTCGTAGGCTCCGTCGAGATGAACAATGACCTGAGCCTTGGGATACACCTGCTTGACAGCCTGATAGCCGGCATCGGTAAGACCTGCATACTGGCTCATATTCTGCTGAGCACGCCCCATAGGCCATAGGAAACCATTGGTGGTTTCATTGCCCACCTGCACCCATTGCACCTCTACCCCAGCCTCTCGGATAGCTTGCAACACTTCGCGAGTATGGTCGGCCAAAGCCTGCTTCATCTGCTCGTAGTTCATATCCTTCCAGGCAGCAGGGATATTCTGCTGACCAGGGTCGGCCCACCAGTCGCTGTAGTGAAAGTCTATCATCAACGCCATACCCCAGTCGTTGGCCCTGCGAGCCATGCGCACCACATCCTCCTTGGCACAGAAATCACGACGAGGGTTGACCCACACGCGCAGACGTATGGCATTCAGGCCCAACTCGCGCATCAGTGCCGTACACTCACGGGGTTCTCCCTGCTGATTACGCAGTTGCACGCCACGGGCTTCCATCTCTGTGGTGCCGCTGATGTCTGCTCCCAGCCAGAAAGTCTTTTGAGCGCTGACAGTCTGCAAGAGACACGCAAG
>JAILQO010000014.1 GCA_024698925.1 Bacteroidaceae bacterium
AACGACAACGACTTGCTGTTGGGATACTCTCCTTCAGCACAGAAATACGGAGTCATCTCCGTGGGTAAGATTCACCCTACTCAGTGGTGCGGATGCAGGTGGCGCAAAGACTCAGTGACTACAGTAGGAGAACCATGCGGCTCTCTGCCGAAAATCGAGAAGATGGCAGAGATTTTCGGACTCGGCGGCTACCTCGTGCAGAACGACCACTCACGCAGGAAACTGTCAACCAGCAATCATAACTATTTCGTAGACGGCCAAGTTGCACAGCTTGACGGCTCCATGGGACACTATCAGTGGGGAAGTGGTACAGCCATTTACTATGCAATATGGGAAGACGAGACCTACGAATACGAGGCCATCGACACAGTGCCCATCCCCGGCCGGCTGAACTACCGCATTCCTGTCTTCAGCCGTTCCTGTGCTGGCTGGGCAACGATTGACCGCACCACCAACACACTGGTGAGCTATATCAATCCTGCCGCACGATATCGTGGCGGAAACAATGATGCCTCCCTCGACTCGCTGTTCAACTCGCAGTTGGGCAAGCCCGCTACGAATATTGCGGTACCGACAGCTGCCACCTATGCCCGCAGAAACGGTACTCTGTGGTTCGCCAATGAACGCGTGGCATTTGCCATCACCGGTATTATCAAGCGTATCTATTTCCACAACCGCAGCATACAGGCTGCACTCAATAACACGCTGACGGCTGCCGGATTGCATCAGGGTGGAACAGGACAGGGCGTCGACAGCGTGACAGACTGGGGTGGCGCATGGAAGAACTATCCATATATTCCTCTCTCAGCCGGTGCAGACCAAGGCGACCTGACGGGCGTATTCTCGACAAGCATCAATGACAACGGAACCACGAAGACGATAGGCAACATTCCCTCATTCCTCGGACTGAAGAACGACTATAAATACCTGGGTGCCATCGAAGAGGACACCTTGCTGCAGTGCAACGCAGACAAGTCGCAGAGCGTATACGTTGACAAGAACATCGACGGACATACTTTCGACGTGAGTACAGTATCCGGTAAGTTCCTGGTTGGAACCACTCCGGCAGCTGATGCTGCAGGATGGCTGTACGGCAAGAAGTTCAACTTGGACTACCTGACGAACTTCCCAATCTCCTTGGGTGGATCTGCGGCGACAGGGTATGGTGACGGATATTACAATCCAGCTGCTACTAGCGGTCTTCGCGGTGCTTATCGTCTCGGCTCTGCGCGCAATGGCGACGGTGCCGGCTCGGTGTGCCTCAGTGGCAACGCTGACCCCTCGAATGCCTTTGCGTACTACGGCGTGGCCCTCTGTGAATTCAAGGAAGCATTCATCACGGAGCCATCGCTGATTTCGTAGGGCACAAAGGACACAGGGCGCGGCAGCGCCCCTCCGCTCCTTCAAGGAGCGGAGCAAATTTTAAAAGAATTAAAAAATATAAAAATCGCTCTTTGACTTGTTGGATTACAGTAGAAAAAATGTAACTTTGCAGTGCTTTTTAAGCAGGTAGAACCCTCACACGCGGTCTTCGCGGTGCTTATCGTCTCGGCAATGCGAACAATGGCGACAATGCCGGCTCGGTGTACCTCAATGGCAACAATGACCCCTCGAATGCCAATGCGAACTACGGCGTGGCCCTCAATAGATCTTTGCACCAAGAGGGTGAGCCTTCCCTAATGGGAGAACATAGATAAGATGACGGCGAGGCTCGTAGGATTATGCCGAGCGCCATACCCGTCCGGACGATCTAACAGACGTCCACCAGACCCCACATTCATTAATCACTCAAGACCCCGACTATGCGACGCATCAAGGACAGTCGGGAGAATGAGACGGAGCAGAACGCAAGGGATGCTTTCGACAACTATGCGGACGGCAAGCATAAGCGTGCCGATATCCGCAGGTACGAAGCAAACCTTGATGAGAATGTCCGTTTGGTACTCGCCGACATCATCAATGAGACCTTTGGGCCGCAAGGCTACAAGGAGGCTCATATCTTCGCCAAGAAGCACAGGAAGCTGGCTAAGGCTCCCGTTCGCGACCATCATACGGAGGCCGCTGCCATCCTGCCATACGAACAGGCGGTGTATGACTACATCTCCTGGAGAGCACCGGCAGTAAGGCCCGGACTGGGAACACATGCCTTTTTCCGCTTCGTCAGGAATGAACTGTACCGATATCCACAGCTGGATGTCGGGTACTACATCGCCCTTGATATCCATCATTATTTTCCGATGATGGATCATTCCATCCTCAAACAGAAAATTGCGAATAAGTTCAAGAAAGGCAAGCTGCGTAACTTTATATATAAGGTGATAGACAGTTACCTGCAGGGTGCTCCACTTGGTATCAAGATTGCACAGCTCTTCGGCATGCTGGATCTGGCAGACTTCGACCGTAAGGCAGAAAGATTCTTCGGCATCGCCGATGATCCTGAGCGTATGGCCTACTGGACCAGTCGCTATATCAGCGAGAAGATCTTGACAGCAAAGACGCCTGAGGAGGAGGAATTGATAGGGAGAGGGAGCCTGTTCTTGGCAGAGCGGTTCCAGAGGTTCGCCCGTGAAGGGCTGCAGCACTATTTCCGCTTCGTGGATAACTTTCTAGTAATGCACGAAGACAAGACCTTCCTCAGAATCGTCAGGGACTTGATGATTATGCATCTGACACGGGACTACCTCTTCGTCCTTAATACCGACTACAACGTGAGGCCTACATGGATGGGCATCCGCATCTGCGGATATACCTTCTACCATGATCACGTTGAAGCGGCGAAGCGCAACAAGCAGAATCTCGCACGGAGAATAAAGCGGTTGCAGAAGAAAGGAATAGAGGAGGAACAGATCCGTATCAAGGTGGCAAGCCAACTTGGATTCATCAAACATGCAGATTGCATAAACTTACTAAAATCTTTAGGTATGGAAAAGTCATTAGGAAAAATTATCAACAAGAGGAGAATCAAGCCTCCATTCCCAGGAATGGGACCCGATCAGAAAATTCACTTTACGTCAATTGTAAACAAATGTGAATCGGGGGGGGGGATGTAAAATTCTGTTAATTGACTACGTCATTCAGGAGTCAAAAATCGAGAAGCACACCGTAACGGTGAACATCCCGGACTCCGACGGCATCAATCAGGAAGTTACGAAAACCATCCCTGGCAAGGTTCTGGCATTCAAGTTCAAGAAGATCGTCAAGACCTTCGTGATGGGTGAAGAGGAAAAGTACCTGTTCGAGAAAAAGAAAGACAAGGACGGGAACCCGACGGATGTCGATGCAGAGTTTTACACTTTCACTGGCAGCAAGATTATGATTGACCAGGCACTGAACGACTTCTCGCCTGCCGACCTGC
Source organism: Bacteroidaceae bacterium (assembly GCA_024698925.1). GTDB lineage: Bacteria > Bacteroidota > Bacteroidia > Bacteroidales > Bacteroidaceae > Physcousia. The sequence continues at coordinate 3,356 of JAILQO010000014.1, forward strand.
CGTGTCCTACTGTTATCCAGCAGTTTCAGGGCAAGGACGGCAAAACTTACACCAAATTCACATAGTTATGGAAAAGCATTCATTTACCTACACTGAACGCCGTACCTACGGAAAGTACGACGCTAACAACATCATTGGCTACCTCAATGAGGAGCGAGTTCCGGATTTCCTGCCAGAGGGGGCTGAACAGCCTACTCTCGGATACAAGTACACCGGCACGGAAAAGGACGGCGGCACCGTCATGCCGTGCAGCGACCCCACTTCTTATCCAGAGGTGACTAACGCCATCATCCGCTCGAAGTACAGCGAGAGCGATGAGATGGCCATCCACCGCCATTACAGCAACGATCCAGAGGAATATGCCGAGGAATGGCAGGAATACAACGATTTCTGCGAATCAGCCAAGGCATTGGCCAAGGACTGGCTCGGAATTGAATAGTTTCCACATCTCTCTATACACTGCCATATCGCCCATCAGCGACGTGGCAGTGTATTTTTATGCCCGTATGTTTCTTTCTACTTTTGCAGAAAAAGAAGCGTATGACAGCGAATCAGAAAGACGTTACACAATATTCGTGTGCAGTATTCTCATTGGTTGCAGGCATAGCTCTCTGCTATATCAACTTCCTCATGCAAGGGGATGTCACAAACGGAGTGCTTGGCATGACAGGCATGTGTATGTCGTTCTCCGGTGGAGTATTTGGATTTAGCATCTGGGTCAGAGGAAAGGTGACTGAGGTGAAGGACTACGTTGAAGCAAGGTTAAACAAATATAATAATGATTATGAGAATGATGACAACAAGCAATCAGGGAAAGCAGCTGATTAAGGATTTTGAGGGGCTGCAACTGAAAGCCTACCGATGTCCGGCTGGCGTTCCCACCATCGGATGGGGCCATACCAAGGGTGTTAAAATGGGAATGCGAATCACAGAGGCACAAGCAGAAGATATGTTAGTAGAGGATATCGCTCCCATAGAGCGCCTGCTGAACGGCTTGAAGATAAATTTCCGGCAGGAACAGTTCGACGCGCTTGTGAGCTGGATATTCAACCTCGGAGAGGGTAACTTCAAGGCTTCCACCATGTATAAGCGCATCATAGGAAATGCCAAGGATGAAGAAATTACCGACCAGCTGGTGAAGTGGATAAACGCTGCTGGGCGCCCTCTTCCAGGACTCATAAAGCGCCGCGTGGCAGAAGCCAACCTCTTCTTAGGTTACGAGAAATACAAGATTGTTGACTCTAAAATTGTAAAGCTATGAAGAAATATATATGGGCTTGGGTTATCGGTGTTGCAATCATAGTGTTTGCCCGATACGCACAGGAAGGTTACAAGAACGAAATCAAGCAGCTGAAGCAGCAGCTGGCACATGCCCAGATTCATGTGCCTGTAGAGCGCGACACCATCATGATTCACGACACGCTACGCGAGGTGGCCACGTCGCCGGTCATCATGGCTGAACTCCGCGACCTGCGACGTCAGCATCTCATCGATGAAGAGACCATCAAGGCCCTGGGACTGAAAATGAAACAGCTCGATGCCGTACAGACCACAAGCTTCGAGACAAAAGATACTGCGCGAGCAGCCGTTGTTATAAATAGTAGTTTGTTTAGTTATGAAGATGAGTGGAGTCATCTGGAGTTCTCTCTCGACGACTCCACCTTTTACTACAACATCCGCGACTCGCTGGAAACTGTCGTATACCACGAATACAAGCACCACCTTCTCTGGTGGCACTGGGGCGTGAAAGGCTACAAGGTGAAGATTCTTAACTTCAACCCCAACTCCACCATCCGATACAACACCTATGTAAAGCCTGAGAAATAATCCCGGGCTTTTATTATTGCACCTCATTAATATTAATATAGTGTTAAAAATTTGGCAATTTCATTTTTTTTTCGTACATTTGCAGCAAAGATAAAGGTTTGAGTTATGACAGCATTCTTCTTTACATCACCAGGATTCGGATTGTTCTGCACA
>JAILQO010000025.1 GCA_024698925.1 Bacteroidaceae bacterium
TTTGCACGCGAAACGTATCTCGCGGCTCGCACAAAGCGCCGCATCGAGGACGTGAAAGTGGAGGCATTGCTGAATGATGATTTCAGCGAAGGAACGGTGAAGTTGGATGTAAAGACGAAGGGGAAGGTGAAGTGGCAAGCAGAGCTTGCCTCAATGGATAATAGACAATGGATAATGGATAATGCGCAGCCCCAATTATCAATTGTCAATTATCAATTATCAATTAAACACCCGCGTTTATGGAGCGCTGAGCAGCCGAACCTTTATCAGTTGCACATCACCAGCGATGCGGGCGATGACATCACGATGAATGTGGGCTTCCGTCGAGTGGAGATTAAGAACGCGCAGTTGTTGGTCAATGGCCAGCCGGTGCTGATCAAGGGCGTGAACCGCCATGAGTTAGATCCTGACAGCGGTTATGTGGTTTCGCACGAACGCATGGAGCAGGAGGTGCAGCTATTGAAGTCGTGGAACGTCAATGCTGTGCGCATGAGCCACTATCCCAACGACCCCTATATGTATGAGCTATGCGACCGCTACGGCCTCTACGTGGTCAGCGAGACGAACATCGAGACGCATGGCATGGGCTTCAAGGAGACGACGTTGGCTAAGAATCCGCTATTCAAGAAGGCACACATGGAGCGCAACCAGCGCCACGTGGCCTCGCGCCGCAACCACCCCAGCATCATCATCTGGAGCATGGGCAACGAATGTGGCTATGGCGAAAACTTCGAGCAGGTCTATGACTGGCTGAAGGTCGAAGACCCCACGCGCCCCATTCAGTTTGAACAGGCTTACGACACGCAGCGGGCTACAGATATCTACTGTCCCATGTACCCCACTTACGGACGCATGGATGCCTATCTTGCCAACCCTGATAAGCAGAAACCAATGATTATGTGCGAGTACGCCCACGCAATGGGAAACTCTGTTGGTGAGTTGGACGAATACTGGAATCGTATCCGTCGTTCTCCTAAAGCACAGGGAGGCTTCATCTGGGACATGGTGGACCAGGCGGTTCGCCTGCCCAACGGTAGCTTTGGCTACGACGGCGATTGGGCAAGCACAGTCACGGGCGACCATAATTTCTGTGTCAACGGACTCTTCCAACCAGACCTGAAGCCCAATCCGCACGCCTACGAGGTTAGGTATTACTATCAGAATATATGGACGAAGACCCACCCCCAACCCCTCCCGTCAGGGAGGGGAGCGGCTAACGCTTTAATCAGCATTTTCAACGAGAACTTCTTCACCGACCTTTCTGATGTCACGATGCGCTGGCAGTTGCTGTGCAATGGTGTAAGCGTGAAAGACGGAAGCATCGAGGGATTGGATGTGCAGCCACAGGACTCGACTATTATTGAACTTCCCATTGGCGACTTGACCAATGATGCCGAATATTTGCTGAATGTGGATTACTACAGAGGCAACAAGTGCATTGCCTATGAGCAACTTGACTTGCAGAGCAAAAATTCACAATTCACAATTCATAATTCACAAATATCCGCCCCCCGGGATTCTTTATCTGTCAGTTTTGACCCTGAAACAGGCTTTGTTAACAGCATGACGCTGCCTGATGGCACCTCGCTGTTGAAGCCTGGCGCGCAGCTACGTCCCAATTTTTGGCGCGCCCCAACGGACAACGACTACGGTGCCAAACTGCAACGCAAGCAGCGCGCCTGGCTTGACCCCAAGATGACACTCGCATCCTTCGAGCAGAAGGGACAGATGACCACGGCCACCTATGACCTGCCCAACCTGCACTGCCGCCTATACCTTATATATAATATAGAGACCGACGGCTCGCTCTCCGTGACCCAGCGATTGGAAACTGACAGCTCTCATCGCGCACTGGATATGTTCCGCTTCGGCATGCAAATGCAAATGCCACACGAGATGGAGAACATCACTTACTACGGACGTGGCCCATGGGAGAACTACCAGAACCGTTGTGCTGGAGCACGCTTGGGCATTTACCACCAGACGGTGACCGAACAGTTTCATCCATACGTTCGTCCGCAGGAGAATGGCACCAAGACCGATGTTCGCTGGTGGAGACTCACCAACGATGCTGGCCAAGGTATCGAGATTTCTCCCCTCCCTTTACGGGAGGGGTTGGGGGTGGGTCTTCCTCTCAGCATGTCGGCCCTGCATTACACCATCAACCAGTTGGACGATGGCATCGATAAGGACCAGCGCATTCTGCCCTGTTCCCATTCTGCCACGCTCCCCGAGGCTGACTGCACCAACCTCTGCATCGACCTCATCCAGCAGGGCCAAGCCTGCATTGATTCATGGGCAGCACGCCCGTTGGACCGCTACATGGTACACGCTCAGGATATGGAATACAGCTTCCGCATCACACCAATAGTCAGACCAGAAGAGAAGGATATGGCAGGTTACGTCATGGTCTATCACAAGGATGCTGACCACGGCCTTCACATGGCCTACTCGTGGGACGGCTACACATGGACGGCCTTCAATGATGACAAACCCATTATGGCGGGCGACACTATTGCGATGCAGAAAGGAATTCGCGACCCCTACATTTTCCGTGCCCCCGATGGCGCTTTCTGTGTGGCGATGACCGACCTTCATGTCTTCGGTAAACGTGACGGGGTACGCACCACCGAGTGGGAGCGCGACGGCAAAAAATACGATTGGGGCAATAACCGAGGGCTCGTGCTGCTCAGAAGCCACGACCTCATCCATTGGACGCGCACGAACCTTGACCTTTCAGCTCTCACCTGTTCCACGGGTGAGGTCGATGCCGAGGGGAATCCGCTGCCGTGGAGCGAGATAGGTTGTGCTTGGGCACCGGAGATGATAGCCACAGACGACGGACGCATCATGATGCACTTCACGACTCGTTTCCAACGCGGTCGCAACCATATCCGTTATGTCTATATGAGCGATGACTTCACACGCATGACCAGCGAGCCGCAGGTATTGCTGAAAGCTCCGGCAGACGAACAGGGAAGCATCACGAAAAACATCATAGACTCGGACATCACAAAGATTGGTGACACCTACCACCTTTTCTGCACCGAGATGGGTCATCCGCGTCATGCCGTCAGCAAATCGCTTACAGGTCCCTATACCTTTGTACCTTTCGACGATGGCGTAACGCAGAACCACGAAGCCCCGATGCTTTGGAAACTCATCGGGCAACAGAAATGGATTCTGATGCAGGACCGATACTCCATGAATCCGCACAATTTCTATTTCTGCGAGACTACCGACCTTGAACATTTTAAGCCCCCTCGGCTACTTTGATGACGGGCAGAGTCCCATGCACCGCATCAATTTCTTCGAACAGAAGCATGGTGCTGTGGTGCAGGTTACAAAGAAAGAACTTAGTCAACTTATCAAATACTGGAACAAATGAAAAGAACTGTCAGCATTATCTTATTATTCATTTTCCATTCTTTCACTTTTCACTGCTTTGCAGAAGACCGAGGCTTCATCCATCCGGGCGGACTGCACACACAGGTTGATTTCGACCGAGTGAAGGCGCAGATTGCAGCTAAGAACCCAACTGTGCTTAAAGCCTGGACTAAATTAAGAAATGCAGAGTATGCTCAGGCCAGCGTACAGACGTCCACAACAGAAACTATTGTTCGCGGCGGCAGTGGCGAGAACTACATCAATGCAGCCCGCGGAGCAACGATGGCCTATCAGAACGCGCTGCGCTGGAAGATTGGTGGCACGGTAGCGAATGCCAAAGCTGCTGTACGCATTCTGATGGCATGGGCCAACACAACAACAGCTATCAGCGGCACCTCCGATGCATGTCTGGCTTACGGACTGTATGGTTACCAGTTCGCACAGGCCGCAGAGCTGATGCGCGACTACGAAGGCTGGAAGCGCGAGGACTTTGAAAAGTTCCAGCAATGGATGCTCACGGTGTGGTACCCTGGTGCTATCGGTTTTCTGCGCGTTCGTAACGGTACATGGGAGAACTCGGGCAAGTGGTGGCAAGCTCCAGGGCACTATTGGTCGAATTGGGGTCTGTGCAACGCGCTGTGCGTGATGAGCATCGGCATCCTGTGTGACAACGTGCAGATTTATAACGAGGGCATCTCATTCATCAAATATGATCAAGTAGGCAGCTTCACCGACCCGCCCACAATACATGAGGTAACGGGCCACAGCGACTATACTGGCCAAGGAGCCATACAGAACGATGGACTGACGGATTTTTGGGGAAATCTTATCGTGACCGACGTGGAGAGCGAATTGGAAACCGGAGCATACGGACATATAGGACAGCTCAACGAGAGCGGTCGTGATGCCGGACACTGTGCGATGTCATTGGGGCTGGCCGTGGATATTGCTAAAATTGCCTGGAACCAAGGTGACGACCTCTTTGCCTATATGAACCATCGATTGGCTGCGGGCATCGAGTATGTAGCAGCACAAACGCAAAGTGTGCAGGGCTTGCCTTGGACGGATTACATCTACGGAACCAACGGCTACTATTATTCTGATAGTCGTGCTTGGGTAATGACAGAGCCTGCTCTCGGCGCTCAGATGCGGCCTTACTGGGGAACAGTCATCGGCATCTACGAGAGCGTGAAGGGTGTGCGGATGCCGTTCTCGGAACTAGCCTATGCGCAGATGGGCATTGATGAAGGAGGCAAGGGAAGCACTAGTGGTGGCTATGACCACTTGGGCTACTCGGTGCTGATGAATACATACGACGAGCAACTCTGTCCCGCTGACCAAGTGCCAACGGAACTGATAGGACAAATGGAATACAGTGCCTCGCTGACAGCGGCCCTCATCCCCAGCCTGACGCAGGAGAAGAAGCGTGGACTTGTCAGTGGCAAGGTCACCAACCACACCGAACTGGGAGCTCTGGTCAACACATACAGTACCACCAAAAGCACACCGCTACCCAACGGCAAAACCCTGCGCTTGATTCCCATCCTGCCCGATGGCGAGGAGGACACGGGTCAGTGGCAGTGGAACACGGGGGAGACGACGCGCGAGATTACCGTAGAGACAGGCTGGAGCTACATCTACCGCGTCACCTATACCAATAAGAACGGAATCAAGAGCCAGCTGGCATTCAGCATCGCCACGACGGACAAAGGGACACCGGTGGGAATTAATGCTCCGCAAGTGAAGAATGAAGAATTAAGAATGAAGAATGGGGCTGACGCGGTGTATGACCTTCAGGGACGCCGCGTCGGCTCGTCTTCTTCAGCACTCCCAAAGGGTGTGTATATTGTGAACGCCCAGAAGGTAGCTATCCATTAATGTATGATTGGCGATGATTAAGTTCAAGTACTTTTGTCTCGTACTGGCATTGAACACGTTGTGGGTGGATGCACAATACAAATCTGAGGTTTGGTCGCCAGATAATGGCGATGGTACCTATATGAATCCTGTGTTGTATGCAGACTATAGCGACCCAGATGTGTGCGCGGTGGGTGAGGACTATTACCTGTCGGCCTCGTCGTTTAATTGCGTGCCGGGCTTGCCGATTCTGCATTCACGCGACTTGGTGAACTGGGAGATTGTGGGGCATGCATTGCAGGAGCTGGATCCGAAAGAGGTATTTGACCGTCCGCAGCACGGCAAAGGCGTGTGGGCTCCGTCAATTCGTTATCACAACGACTCGTTATATATCTACTGGGGCAATCCGGATCAGGGAATTTTTATGGTGAAAAGACCCACCCCCAACCCCTCCCATGAAGGGAGGGGAGAGTGGAGTGAACCGATTTGTGTGATTGCGGGAAAGGGCATGATTGACCCTTGTCCGCTATGGGACGAGGATGGACACTGCTACTTGGTGAATGCGTGGGCTAACTCGCGGGCGGGTTTCAACTCCGTGCTCTCTGTAAGAGAGCTCTCTGCTGACGGCACACGTGTCATAGGGCGGCCTCGCATTGTATTTGATGGCGGGCAGGAGAATCATACCACGGAGGGACCAAAATTCTACAAGCGGGACGGATATTATTGGATTATGTGCCCTGCAGGTGGCGTTGCGATGGGCTGGCAGTTGGCCATGCGCTCAAAATCGCCCTATGGACCATACGAGTGGAAGCGTGTGATGTGGCAGGGCAAGACAGATGTGAACGGTCCGCATCAAGGGGCGTGGGTTCACACGGCCTTTGGAGAAGACTGGTTTCTGCATTTCAATGACAAAGGTGCCTACGGACGAGTCGTCTATCTGCAACCCGTCGATTGGTCGAGCGGATGGCCGATGATGGGCAATAATGGCGAGCCCTACACGAAGTACCGCAAACCATTAACCCATAGTCCTTCTCCAATCACCAACCCGCAGGAGAGCGACGAATTCAACAATGGACTACTTGGCCTCCAGTGGCAGTGGCACGCCAACTATCACCAGTTTTACGGCCAACCAACAGCCGACGGTACCTACCGTCTTTACACGATGGACCTGCTTACAGAGTATAAGAGCCTTTGGGATGTGCCCAACCTACTGCTACAGAAGCCTACAGCACCATGTTTTACAGTGACTACCAAAGTGCGCTTCGCAGCAAAAGAAGACGGACAGTATGGCGGACTGGTGATGATGGGACGCGACTACTCTGCACTTGTTATTTGTCGCGATGGTGATGCGTTCCAGCTTCGACGCCACACCTGCATGAGTGCAGATGAAGGACAATCGGAAGAACAACAGACCATCATCACCTCGCAGCCCACCGACCGCGACACCATCCCCTACTCACCCGCCATCTATCTCGATCTCTACCTCCGACTCTCTGTGAGGGATGGTATCGCGAACTTTTCTTATAGTTCAGACAATAAGCACTTCAAGGCTGCTGGAGAACCCTTCAAGATGCGCGAGGGCAAGTGGATTGGTGCCAAGTTCGGCTTTGTAGCCGAGTGTATTGACTGTAAGGCGAGCCGCGGCTGGCTGGATATTGACTGGGTAAGAATCACCAAGTAAAGTGAATAATAATCAATGAAACGAATCATCCTTATATTCTTCATTTTTAATTTTTCATTCTTCACTGCGTTTGCGGTGGGCACAAGCGGAATATACCAGTACTCTGTGGCGCTGACGGGCTATGTATCGCCTGAGACGGGTAAGGCTCCGACGGCCTATCTGTGGGTTCCTGAGGGTTGCCAGCAGGTGAAGGCGGTGATGCTGGCACAGCAGAACATGACGGAGGAGATGCTCTATAAAAATGAAACGTTTCGCGAAAGGATGAAGGCATTGGAC
>JAILQO010000051.1 GCA_024698925.1 Bacteroidaceae bacterium
TGCCTACCGAGAAGCTGGAGCCGTGCTCGTGGATGTGTTGGGCCAGTGTGCGGAGCCCGATGGTCTCACGCTGCTGGATTGAACCATAGATCTTCTTTTCCGTGCAATTCTTGTCGCCCGGAATGGTTGGCCTGAGGGCCAGACTGTACGGCATAGAGCCAATTGTTTTTGTTCCCATGTTGTTATCCTGAATTATGGGTTAAATACTTGTGCGGCTACTACTTCGGGAGCCGCTCCCGCTTGGTTGTTATCCTGAATCTTTTTACCTTCTTAATGACGCTACAAAGATACAAATATCTTTTCATATATGCAACAAAATTCAAAAATTTATTGCACATATTTTAAAGTTTTTATTCAAGCAATTTCAAGCCATCTAAATAGGCCTATTCCCCACCCTTTCCCGCCTTATTTTCCTTCTCTGGCAACCTCATTTTTCGCCCCTCCTCGCCTCCTATCCCTCCCGCGGAACGATAGTATTCTTACCCTCGTAGGATTAGTAATCCTATCGTTGAAGGAATAGTAATCCTTGGAGCGGAGGGACATATCGCGGCCAACTCCTCCTGCTCGCCCCCTGGGACCACCATAACGAACGCCTCACCATCCGTCGTGACCAATGTCTGGCGCTGAACGATATGGCGAGGCTGATTTGCGAGTGAGGGGTGAGGATCGTAGTCCGCAACGAGGAATGGAGATTATAATGAGTGACGAGTGACATCAACGACATTGACTTTCTAACTGGATAATCATAAATACCATCTTGTATTTTTTTTTTCTCTTGGAAAGTTATAATGTCGATTGTCACTCGTCACTTTTCAGAATGGCAGCTCCGGCTCCGTTTCTTTTTTATATATTTGATTTGCAATCTGTTCGCCCTCATGCTTGAGGTCTTCAGTCATGAGACGCTTAACCACATACACATTACCTTTATTAGACTTCTTTGTCGGTTTTATACCCAATTTCTTCAAAGCAGCGTTCACTTTTTGTGGTGTATATTCACGATTAAGACCAGTACGCGATGCCATCCAACTGATTATCTCGCCAACAAGCGCAGCTTGTCCCTGTTCATTAGGCTCAGGCTTGCGCAATACTGTTGGTATAACGGCTTCACATATGCCCTCGGTAACGTATCTGATGTTGATTTCCTTCAGTCGGGCTATCATTTCTGGAGTGATTGTCGTCGAAAAACTCCGTGGGTGTGTTGCCAGGTAGTAGGCTTGAGCGAAAGCTTTGTCAATAGGCATACTATCGTAGTTCTTACTGCCGACAACAGGGAACACCAGGAAACGGCGATTGCCAAGATCTTCAGGCAGGAAGTCCAAGTGATTAGTAGTGGCAGCAAGTGAGGCATGTGTCTTACGCGTCTTTTCGTTGTGGGCAAATGGCGCACGTTCGGTCACAGTATTAGCACCTGCACCTCCCACCATGTTCTTTAACTTGTTGAAGGTCTGGCTGTTCAACTTAATTTCATCGAGGAAGAAGATGATGCTGTGAGCCATAGCAAGTTGTTCATCCTTGTCCTTAAATGTTGAGAGTTGTACCGAACTGTGGAGGTAGCGGCGCAAAGGTTTTGGAAGAAGACGCAGGATAAACTCAGTCTTTCCAGTTCCCTCCTTCTCTCCTTCCAGCACCAACATCAATTGGTTTGTTACATCAAATCCTGCAGACGAAGCCACAAGGCAAACAAACCAAAGCTTGAAGCACTCAAATAGGAACTCCGTATCTATTCCTTCTTCCAACTGCAGATACTGGAATATCTGACGAATGTAGTCAACACGATGTTTCCAAGGCTTCAGCGACTTAACATATTCCTCTACGGGATTATAGGGCGTTGAGAATACACCAGAGTTGATATACGTGTTGAGGTTGTCCTTTGATACCTTAACGTTTCTGCTGTGCATACGTGTAAGGACATCGTTAAGTTCACGGTCATCGAACTCGCGCCAATCTTCTTCCCTTGGCTTCAACTCCACTTTCTCGCTGAGCGTGTTGTAGCGGAATATGTAGTCGCTACTGAGAAATTCATATACCTGTTTGAACAGGTTCTTTCGATCCTCCTCGCGTTCTTCGTCTGTCTTAGGGGGACGTCCTCTTTTGGGCTTGGCCTCCTTTGGCAGAGTGATGTCTATGCCATGCTGCTCTGCCATGTGTACGAGAGTGCCCAAAGTGATTTCGTGGCGCGAAGTCTTTTGGCAGTTGTTGAACTGAGCGTCGCACTTTGCCTCGTCATACTTTGCATCGAAGGCGCAGATTTTGTGAAACCACTGCCTTCCTACTTCTCCAAAGATGGAACACACAAAGGCAAATCGCAGGTACTCGTCGTAAGTATGAGCGACGTTAACACTTGCATCAAAGATGCGTTGGCACAGGAGTCCGAAATACTCCTGATCGGTCATTGTGGAATTATTCTTTTTCATTCTGGCAGTATTTTGGATTGATATAACATTGATCATCGTGTCCGAGGAAGCATGCTCTGCACACATCTGAACATCCCCAGTCTGGCTCATAGCCGTATTGTAATACCAAATGACGGCAGAGTCCGAGATACTGCTCCTTATAGTCGCAGTCTACCAACCATTCGGGTATCTCCACCACCCATTTTACCCCAAGTCCTCCAGGAGAGATAAAGCTAAGTGCTGTGATAACGTGTTGGTCTTCAGATAGTTGTAGTGTCAATTTGTGAGCTTCTTCTGTAGAAGCAAGTCCATCAATGTCAATGACAATAAATGGCGATAGGCTTGTCAAAGCCTTTGCCTTTCGAGAAGAGAAGATACCGCGGAAGGTGACGAAGCGGAAGTTTAGCTTCTTGTAGTCGCTACATTCCGACTTTGTGGCCGATCCAAGCATGGAGCGTAGCGTGTCGGTGGCCTGCTTCGCCTGTTCCGACTTGATGTAGTCGTACACCTGCCGTATGCTCCAACTCCCAAACGGACGGGTGGCCAGTACGGCATCGCCCTCATGGTTGCGTGTCCCATGCGGAAACACAGAGAATGATAAGTTTTGTGTCATGTCTCATTGTATTTAAATTATTACTCAAGGGTACATCGTGTAGACCTCGCATTCCGAACGCGTCGGATGTAATATGGCCATTTTACCGACTTGAGTTTACTGCTACAAATTTGGGGTTATTATTTCGTTCCAAACTTTTATCTATTTCGCGATGTGCTCAAACATTTTTTGGGGGGTATTATAGCAAAATTGCATGCGAACGTCAAGGGCGCGCACTATACATCATATTTGTTGAAGCAACGTTTCCTCTGATTTGTTGAAATAACAGCTGATTGGTCTTTGAAAGATTTTTATAGGCAGAATAAATAATAGCACCCAAACATGTGGTATCTCCTATAAAAGGCGATTTATTTGATTACGAATAAAGGGTTTATGAAATTACTTTACAAAACAGCAACGAAAACATACATTTATCTCATAAATTATACATATGACTATATGATATCAATGATTGGATGTTTGGCATTTTTTCCTTCTTTTTGCTTGCACTTCAAAAATAATCTGTATCTTTGCCCTCGAAAGGGCATGAAAGTGTCGATTTCGATACCGCAAACTCAGCGGAGGTGCCCTCTATTCTTTCCGAATTAAAGCGAAGCGTTATGCTCGTCTTGTGATTGAAACCTGAGAAATTTCTAATTAGGCAAGAGAACATAATGGCTTCCATGCGTTAGCGTGGACTATGGCCATTTCTTCCTAAAAGGTTTTCTCAGGACCTCAATCAAAGAAGTGGATACAGTTCCACGCTTCATGCATGATAACGGGTCTTCTGTGGGACTGGGAAGATCAGGCTAAGTAAACAACAAACCATGGACTTTAAAGATTCCATTTTCCAATTAGCTGAACGCGTATCAGCCTTGAAAGATTCCATCCTGACGGAAGAAGCCACCAAGAATGCATTTATCATGCCTTTTATTCAGATGCTGGGATATGATGTCTTCAATCCGTTGGAGGTTGTCCCTGAGATGGATTGTGATATTACAAAAAAGAAGGGAGAGAAGATTGATTATGCCATCATGAAAGACGGCTCGCCTATCATGTTGATTGAGTGTAAACATTGGAAGCAGGATTTGAACTTGCATGACAATCAATTAAAACGTTACTACGTCTCCTCGAAAGCAAAGTTTGGGGTGCTGACAAATGGTATTGTTTATAGATTCTATGCAGATTTGATTAAAGAGAATATTATGGACGATGTCCCCTTCCTTGAGTTCAATTTGGAGAAGATTCGTGAAACTCAAATCGAGGAAGTAAAGAAATTCTGCAAAGGTAACTTTGATCTGGATAATATCCTAAGCAGTGCAAATGAACTGAAATACATGTCAGAAGTCAAGAAGGTTATTCGTTCAGAATTCACAGAGCCCTCGCCAGAACTTGTAAAACTACTTACCAAGCGCGTTTATGAAGGCATTGTTACACAAAAGGTCTTGGATCAGTTCTCAGATATCGTGAAGCGAGCCCTTAACAGCCACATTAACGACGTGATGAGTGAGAAACTTGGCATCGCAATTAAGGCAACTGAGGCCGCTGGCGCTCCCGTTCAGACGACATCTACCACAGAGCCGAAAGAAGAAGAGCCCGCAAAGGAGGATGATAAGTCATCAAAAATTAATACTACCATTGAAGAGTTAGAGGGCTACTACATTGTGAAAAGTATTGTTTGCGAAGTTATTTCTGCGGAGCGCGTGACCTATCGCGACTCTCAATCATATTTCGCTATCTTTGCAGACGATAATAACCGTCGACCTATTTGCAGATTGCATTTTAACAACACCAATAACAAACGTATTGGTTTTGTCGATGAAAATAGGAACGAACAAATGGAACCCATCAATAAATTGGATGACATATATAACTTCAAGAAGCAGTTATTAGAAGCTGCTAAACGATACGTATAATGGAGCTTGTCAAACGTTTCTTTACGAATGATCATATAATGCTGGTGTTGGTGCTCATCAACACTGGCATTATATTTATTAGCGGCTTCTCCCCCTATCAAGGAGGAATCCTCCTCGGATTAGACTGCTTTTTTACACTGCTGTTTGCGGTGGAAGCAATAGTGAAAATACAAGTGTATGGGATTTCCGGTTATTGGTCCGAGGGTTGGAATCGTCTTGATTTGATTCTTGTCCTTTTAGCGCTTCCGTCTTGTATAAACATCTTTGGAGATATTCTCCCTGGTACAGGCGTCCTATTATCCTTGAGGACAATGCGTGCATTTAAATCCTTCAGATTGCTGAAATTCGTCCCCCATATCATCAGCCTACTAAACGGCATAAAGATGGCTTTCAAAGCCTCTTTTATTGTGACTATAGGATTGGTTGTCATGCTATTGACATGCAGTATCATTACAACGTTCTTGTTCGGTAGCATAGCACCTCAGTTCTTTGGGAATCCCGCTCTCAGTATCTATTCGATCTTTCGCTTATTCACTATTGAAGGATGGTATGAAATGCCGGAAGCTATCGCTATTAAAGGTGGTACAGCCATGGCTGTTTTTGCAAGAATCTATTTCTCTATCCTTCTTTTTATGGGTGGAATCATTGGAATGAGCCTTGTAAATAGTATTTTCGTTGATGCAATGGCAGCAGACAATAATGACGAAGTGCTTGACAAGTTGAATCAGCTTGAAAAGAAACTCGACAAAATAGAAAAAGAGTTGAAATGATTTTCTCTTCCCTAATAATTCTTTTCAAAAAAATCACTATCTTTGCCGCCACAAAACCATTAAACGCAATCAACAAAGAAGGACGAAAACATGAATACTAACGAAAAAGCCAATTCCAATGAGATGGGAGTCGCCATCGGAGTGGATAGCGAAGTGATTGAGAAGGTACGTTCGGGCGAGATTACACATATCCTTGTAGATATCGATGAGGACAACAGGGATATGTTTCTTGAGAATATCGATGGGAACTTGGTGCTGGTGACCGAAGAGCTGCCCAACACCTTCCACAGCTGCTATTTCTATAATGGCGGCGAGTTTCCGTATGCCATCAAGAGCGCGCTGACCTTCTTGGAACTCTGCAGCGATGATGACTATTGCTTGGCACGAATCATTGACGTAGATATGGAGCCAACCACACGGTTCAATTATCAGGGCAAGGGCAAACCCATCGTGGAAGACCCCGAAGGCGATAGCTGCGTGTGGGAAATTGCGTTCGAGGTGGTGCCGGCACCAAATGACCCAAGGACATATCTGATGCGCTGGAATCCTGCCATCAGTTCGTTCACGGAGAAAGACTTCGAGGCGTGCGTGGAAGACAGCGTGCATGGTATGTTCCGCTTGAACTGGAGCATCTATGAATGGCAGGAGGCGCGCAGAGGCGACTTCTTTTATATGATGCGCACGGGCGACGATAAGGCCGGCATCGTATTCTGCGGCCAGTTCCTCTCCGACCCATACCCTGGCGACGACTGGGCTGGCAGCAAAAAGCGCAGAATGTATGTAGATATGGTTTGCTGCAATGCGGAATCAAGCTCCGCGCCTCACTTATCGTTGGAGGAACTACAAGCCGCTATCCCCGCCATAGACTGGCAGAAAGGCCACTCCGGCGAGTTGCTATCGGATGAGATAGCAGAGAAACTGGATAACATGTGGGTAGACGAATAGCCCCCTTTCCTACCCTCACCACAAAAACCAACATCCCCGCTGATTCCAACCAGCGGGGATGTTGGTTTTATCTATATGCTTGGGCACCTACTGCACCACGACCTTGCGTCCACCACGGATGTACAAGCCCTTAGGCAATATACCATTTGCCATTCTGCGGCCCTGCAGGTCGTACCATGCGTCAGCCCATATATGATAAGAATTAGTACTGTTCTTCGCTGTTGGGGAAATCGCAGCTTTTGACGTCACTGACATACTGGCCTATCGCGTCGGTCATCACGCCAGAGAGGTCGGCGTAGCGACGCAGGAACTTGGGAGAGAAGCCCTTGGTCATGCCCAGCATGTCGTGGATGACCAGCACCTGACCGTCACAGGCGCCACCGGCACCGATACCGATGACGGGTACGTTGACGCTCTTGGTCACTTCCTCGGCCAACTTGGCAGGAATCTTCTCCAGTACGATACCGAAGCAGCCTACCTCGGCCAACGCTATGGCGTCACTCTTCAACTTAGCAGCCTCGGCTTCCTCCTTGGCACGTACGGCGTAAGTACCGAACTTATTGATACTCTGTGGCGTGAGTCCCAGATGTCCCATCACGGGGATACCGGCATCGAGGATGCCGCGGATAGCGGGGATGATCTCTACCCCACCCTCCAGCTTCAGGGCGTCGCAGCCGCTCTCCTGCATGATGCGCACGGCATTGCGCACGGCATCCTGAGGATCGACCTGGTAGGTACCGAAAGGCATATCGCACACGACAAGGGCACGCTTCACACCACGCATCACGCTGCGGGCGTGGTAGATCATCTGGTCGATGGTAATCGGCAGCGTGGTGACGTTACCGGCCATCGTGTTGGAGGCGCTGTCGCCAACAAGAATCACGTCAACACCGGCGCCATCTACAATCTGCGCCATCGTATAATCATAGGAGGTGAGCATGGCAATCTTCTTGCCGCTCTGTTTCATCTCAAACAGTCGATGAGTGGTCACCTTGCGGGTGTCATCTACTAAATATCCAGCCATTTTTCAGATAGATTATTGATTATTTTGTAAATTTTGGCTGCAAAGGTACGGAATTCTTACAAAAGTTGTTACCTTTGCACGCAAATTCTATCAAAAAAGTGGAAGAAACGAACAAACATCAAGATGCGAGTCTGGATCACATTCTGAAATACACGGGCGTTTTCGGCGGTGTACAAGGACTGAATATCCTCATTAGCATCGTACGCAATAAACTGGCATCCAAGCTCCTGGGCGCAGCGGGATTCGGCATGATGGGCTTCTATCTCTCGGTTAGCGAGTTCATCAACAGCTGCTCGAATCTCGGCATCCCCATCTCCAGCGTCCAACACCTCTCAGAATTGTTCGAGGAGGGCGACGAGGCGCGTATTACACGGTTTATCAGGATTGTGCGCACGTGGTGCCTGTGGACAGCGCTATTGGCGTTTGTAATCTGCGGCATTGCTGCTGCCATCTACGACTGGCGGGTGGTACTGCTGGCACCGATGGTCATGTCCCTGGCTATCACAGGTGGCGAGGTCTCCATTCTGAAAGGTATGCGGCGCCTCAAGCGTGTGGCCATCATCTCGCTCTGTGGTGCCATCGCCACGTTCTGCGTCACGATTCCGTTCCTATGGGTCTTGCACATGAAGGGTATCATCCTCTCGCTGGACTGCAGCGCCATGATGATTACGGCCATCAACCTGGCCTTCACGCTGCCGCTATTTCCCTGGCGCGTGGAACCCACGTCGAAAGCAATACTGCAGGAGGGTATGCCGCTCCTGCGCATCGGTATTCCCTACGTACTGACGGGCATTGCAGGCACGGGCGTGTTCATGCTGACGCAGGCGTTCCTGCGCGAGGCCGCATCTGACGCCATCCTCGGCTATTACCGTGCCGGTTACACGATTATGATCAGCTACGCCGGCATTGTCTTCACGGCGATGGAGCCGGACTTCTTCCCACGACTGAGCAGCGTGAACCATGACCTGCTACGCCGCAATGCTGCCATCAACCAGCAGATTCGCGCCTGTGTGTTGCTGATGGGTCCCATGCTGATTGCTCTGATCATGATGGTGCCGTATCTGCTACAGATGCTTTATACCACCGAGTTCCTGCCCGCCGAGGCGATGATGGTCTGCATGGTCTTCTACATGTTCCTGCGCTGTGTATCTGTGCCCATCGCCTTCATTGCGCTCTCACGCGGCGACTCGAAGATTTACCTGATGATGGAGGTGCTCTACGACCTGTTCTCGCTGGCTGCCATGATCTTCTGCTACACACAGTGGCAGCTCGTGGGCTTCGGCATCGGGCTCTCGCTGTCCGGACTCTTCGATGTGCTGCTGATCTACACCTGCTACTCACGCCATTACAAGTTCCGCTTCGAGTGGAACACACTACGCTTCACGCTGGAGCAAGGTGTCACGCTGGCGCTGGCCGTTGCAGCCTGCCTGTGGTTGCCCACGCTATGGAAATTCGTCGCCTGCATCCTGCTCTTCCTCATCGCCGGAACCCGTAGCTACCGCATCCTACTGCGCGAATCAGATATCATCCAAAGGCTCAGTAACAAGATACGCAAGAAGTTGCACCTATGACCGACATTGCCATCCTCGTAGCCGCCTACAACGCTGCCGCCACGTTGCCGCAGTGTCTGGACTCGCTGTGCACACAGACGCTCCATGATATCCAGATTCTCTGCGTGGATGACTGCTCGACAGACAATACGCTGTCACTCCTACGCCAACGCGCCAAGGAAGACCCGCGCATCAAGGTCCTGCAGACACCCGTCAACAGCGGACAGGCCGTAGCGCGCAACCTGGCGCTGGAGCATGTGCAGGCTCCTTATGTCTGCATGGTGGATGCGGATGACTGGCTATCACCCGACGCGCTGGAACAGGCACTCAACGTCTTCAAGGCTTACCCGCGTACGGACAGCGTCCTCTTCCAGCTCACCCTTCACTACGATGCAGACGGACATGAGGAGGACTACGGGATGCCCGAGACGCTGCGTTCGGGACATGCCTACACGGGCGAAGAAGCCTTTGAGCTCTGCTTGAACGGATGGAAGCTACATGGCCTATATGTAACACGTTCCAGAATCCACAAGGCAATCCCCTTCGACACAGCCACACGCCTCTACAGCGATGACAACACCACGTGTCTGCACTACCTGCACAGTCGCGAGGTACGTGCCTGCAGCGGTATTTACTACTACCGTCGCCACGAGCAATCCATGACCAATGCCTTCCACCTGTTGCGATTCAGCAAGATGGAGGCCATGCTCTCCCTGCTCATTGCGCTGAAGAAGGAGCCTTTGCGCAAAGGTGTCCTCAAGGCATACGAAGGACAGCGATGGATCAGTTTTGTGGCCTATTACCGTCTCTATCTGGAACACGAAAGTGAGCTGACGGCGGAGGAGAAAGCTGATCTGCAGGAGCGCTTCTGCACCATCCTGCACACCTTTCGACCCTCGCGCCTACCCCTGCGCTATCGCTGGGAACCAGGGATGTGGCTCACAACGAGCTTCCAATGGTTCACGCTCCAACAACGCATTTATAAGAGCGCCGCAGGACGCATGATCAGAAAAATCACACGTCCTTTGCGCGCATAATCCAGATTATATCTATATCTTTGCACCGCAAAACGAACTAACTACACTCCAAATAACATGCAAACAAAACGCGCACTCCTGTTATTGCTCCTGCCCTGGCTGACGTTGACAACGCTGCAGGCAGCCCTCACGCCTGATCGTGAATACTATCTTTGGCTGAACATCTACGAGAAACTGATCGGCGACAATGCAACTGCTTCTGCGCCCGCGCTCTCGGCCTTCGGCGTCTCGTCGGATGCGGACAGCTACGTCTTCATTGCCGAGGATGCCGGCAAGAGCGGTTATGTCCTGTTGCGACAAAAGAGCAGCGGCAAATACCTGGCCGCCAGCGGCTCGAACAGCTATAGCGTGGTCTTTGAGAGCGAGCGCTCCACCGCAGACCGCTACTGCTGGCAGACCGACGAGGGCCTCTATGTCTCCATCATCAACAAGAAAAGCGGCAAGCGACTGGGCATTGACGGCGCCCAGAAAAACAAGGACTACGTGGTATTCTACTATGACAAGCCCAAGGGCAGTCATGCGCAGTTCTCGGTCATTCCCGCCACAGGTACATGGGACGAATCCCGCAGGGCCTATGTCTCGCCCGAATATGTCAACGCGCAAGGCGTGAAGGAAATAGACTATTGCCAGTTACATGCTCTGAAAATCAATCGTTCAGATTCCATCGACATACATATTACCACCAACAGCATCCCTATCACGGGCTCTGCCTCGTCCGTCAACTTAGGAAGCGACCACACGTGGCTGATCTTCGACAACATCACGCCCAGCGATGTCTCGAATAACTACCTGAAATACGTGACCATCAACGGCAAGAAAGCTGTCAACGGCACCAACTGCCGCATCGCCATTTACCTGAACGGCGCGGCTGTGATTCCTACGAACGGTAAACGCGTGATGACCTACAGCGGAACAGATGGTGACGGCAACCTCAACTCTGGAAACAACAAGACCCTCAGCGGCAAGAACAACACGATGACGGCCTTCAAGCTGCAGCGCGGCTATATGGCCACCCTGGCTACAGACATCAACGGAAAGGGCTACAGTCGCGTCTATGTCGCCGACCACGCCGACTTGGAAGTAACCCTGCCAGAAGCCCTCGCCAAGCGCGTCAGCTCCGTCAATATCAAGCCCTGGCAGTACCTCTCCAAGAAGGGATGGGCCGATACGGATGGCGCCACGAAGGGATCGGATCTCCGCGCCTCATGGTACTGGTCATGGAGTGCTGGCTACGAATCCACCATGGATATGGAATATGTGCCGTGCAGACAGCATAAGTACTGGCCCTCAAAGGATGAGGTGAACAGCAAGACTTCCTCTGCAGCCTTCTCCGTCAATGAACCTGAGCACTCTGAACAGCACACTTCTGACAAATGTAACTGCGGAGGCACTGTTGACAGTTGGTACTGCACC
Source organism: Bacteroidaceae bacterium (assembly GCA_024698925.1). GTDB lineage: Bacteria > Bacteroidota > Bacteroidia > Bacteroidales > Bacteroidaceae > Physcousia. The sequence goes on from JAILQO010000051.1 coordinate 11,641, forward strand.
ACCATTACGCCAGACTTTCTGGAAGGCGGCGGACGCATCGGCGCACCACAGCCTACGGATTTCAGCTGGATGAACGACTATTTCGGTCACGCAGATGATATGGCGTATCGCTGCGACTTCGCTGTAACTCATGCCTACTGGGATATCAGCGGACGTACAGAATCAAGCTATGCCGATTGGTTTGTCAGCCATTGCAAAGAAGCGTGGAACAGCACAGGCCGTCCCCTATGGATTACAGAGTTGGAGATTGGCTCGTCATGGGGAGAAAAGGTAGAGGACTACGACAAATACTGCAAATACTTGCTCGTACTGCTTCAGAAGATGGAGGAAAGTGACTGGATTGAGCGCTATGCCATTTACGATTACGATGTATATCAATGCTTCATGTACTACCGAGACAGCAATTGGAAGCGAACCAGCCTAACACCAGCTGGCCAAGTCTATCGTGACCATCGTTCAACCTTCGCCTATAACAACAAATACACGAAAGTACCTCTCTGGTGGGCACCCTCGGCCAAGCGTCCCTCACTGGAAACGACACAGAACGCCACAACGGGCAAGTTCAACTTTTCCGTCACCAATCCCAATGGGGATATGACAGACGAGCTCTATGTGGAACGTCTGATGGCGGACGGCACGTGGCAGGAAGTTGCACGCGTAGATAGCCGCTCTCGCTTTGACAACGAGAAAGTCAACATCAACACCGTCACCGTCGAAGGTGCCAGCATCGAAAATGACCAGTTCCGCGTCACGGTGAAGACGCTGCGCGGCAAGATCGTAAGCAGCACGGCAGGCTTCATCGCCAATCCTGAGATTGAAGCCAGCAGCAAAACCAATGTGGATGGTTGGACACTGACGAAGGAGGCCTCTGCCGGTTACACCAAAGCTGAAAGTGGAGACACTTACCTGGAAGCATGGAACGGCACAGCGGCCAACATGAACTTCAACTATTATCAGGACTTGAAGGAGATCCCCGCAGGTTTGTATCGACTGACGGCAAACGTATTCAACTGCGTGAACAACGAGGCTGGAGGAGAGGTGAACGGCGCAGTAGGACTTTATGCTGCATCCTCACAGCAATTCTATTTCGGGCCCGTTACCGAAGATGCACAGTTGCCCAATGACGCTGCCAACCTGAACGACGTCGCCCCCGTCACCATCGAGAATATCCTCGTGCCCGAGGATGGCAAATTGCGCATCGGTGTGCGCAACCTCGGAACGATGCAGGCACGCTGGGCTGGCGCTGACAACTTCACCCTACAGCGTACTGGCGACCTGCCCAAGGATACGGAACGGGCACTCTATGCTGCGGACATTGCGCTCTATGAGCTGATGCCTGCGCTCATGAACATCGAAGTGACCGATCAACGCGATGCCACACGTTTCCTCGTTAATCCTGACTGCAACAACAAGAGCAGCTACGGATGGACGACATCCAACGTAGATATCAAGACGGATGCCGAGAGTTATGACGTCACGGCTACGAATCCGTATTGGAACATCTGGAAAGGAAACGCCTTCAACTCGTCGATGTCACAGAAACTGACGAACCTCCCTGCAGGTACTTATACCTTCAGCGCGCTGTTGCGTGGCGAGAACACGGCCACGATTACCCTCGCCATCACAGACGGTACCAAGACGGAGCAGCAAGCCTTCACGGGTCTGGGAGCCACCACAACGGAAGGCGATCCCTACCCCAACGGTTGGCGTCTCGTCACCACAGCTCCCATTCAAATTACACACGGACAGGAAGTAACGGTGAGCTTGAAGGCACAGACCTCAGCCGCAGGCTGGTGGAGCGCAGACCATTTCCAGCTGACACTTACAGCGCCAGACCCAATGACGGTCGGCGTGGATACGCCATCCATCACTCGCACAGCCCAATCGTCAACCTATTACGACCTCTTCGGACGTCGCATCAACGGCAAAGCGCTGAAGCGCGGATTATATATCGTCAACGGAAAGAAGATGCTGATGAAATAAGCCCCAGACTGATAGGTATGAAAATCCTCCTCGTAGGCGAATTCTCGAATGTCCACTGGACGCTGGCCGAAGGGCTACGCGTCCTGGGGCATGACGTCACAGTCGTTTCAGACGGAGACCATTGGAAAGGCTATCCACGAGACATCGACCTACGGCGAAGGAGCTTGAATACTGTTGGTACGCTACGCTACTTATGCGATCTTGCACGCGTATGGCCTACGCTGAGAGGGTATGATGTAGTGCAAATCATCAATCCCATCTTTCTCGACCTCAAGGCTGAACGCATGTGGCCTTTCTACCGTTTCCTGCGCCGTCACAACGGACACATGTTTCTTGGTGCATTCGGCATCGACCACTATTGGGTGAAGGTGGGAATGGACTGCAAGACATTCCGCTACAGCGACTTCAATTTCGGCAGTCAGCTACGCGACTATCCTTTCTTGCGCACGATGAAGGAAGAATGGCTCCATGGGGCCAAAGGCAAGCTGAACAAGCGCATTGCCGAGGACTGCGACGGCATCATCACGGGGCTCTACGAATATGAGATGTGCTACCGCCCTTTCTTTGCGGAGAAGACACGCTTCATCCCCTTCCCCATCAACATCAAGGCCGTCAATCCCACGGAGCAAGTATCCGCTGTTTACACCAACGGAGAAGCACTACGCTGCTTCATTGGCATCCAGCGCTCACGTTCTGCCTACAAAGGAACTGACATCATGCTGGCAGCTTTGGAACGCCTGCAGAAGGATTACGGGAAAGAACGCGTGGAGATTGTCAAGGCAGAGAGCGTACCTTTTTCGCAATACCAAGAGATGATGAATAGCAGTCACGCGCTTTTGGATCAGCTTTACAGCTACACCCCAGCCATGAACGGACTGTTGGCAATGGCCAAAGGCTTGATTCTCATTGGCGGCGGAGAGCCGGAGCACTATGACTTGCTGGGCGAGCAAGAACTACGTCCCATCATCAACGTGCGACCTTCGGAGCAGGATGTCTATGACCAAATCGCGACACGTCTGCTCTCAGACAAGGAGGATATCCGCCAACTTCAACGCGACAGCATAGAATATATACGCCGTCATCATGACCACATCAAGGTCGCTCAGCAATATCTGGATTTCTGGACTACGACTCAGGCTTGAGAATGATATCGCCATGAGGACTTAGTGCAACGACAATATCCGAAAAACTGCTCCAATAGGAACCATGAAAGCGGGGACAGGACATCAACGTCCATAGTTCCGCTACAGCTTCCTGCATCCCCTCCACAGAAGAACGCGAAGGCGAAGCCGTGCTGTAGCGAATGGGAAAACGCGCTTCCAGCACATGTAGGAGCGAGGGATTATCCGTAGCTACATAAAACGTTGTGGCGGGATCGCGCTCGAGGTCTGCACGCATGGCGGACTCGAAAGCGCTGAGCGGGCTGTGGAGGATTGCTTGAGTATTATCCGTCTGACGAATATGCACGCCTACGGTGTGAGGCGTAATCATAGACTTTCGTTGCGCCATCAATGCTTCCACTGCTGCAGCAGGACGGAAGAAGCGGACAAACAGGCTGTCATCAGCTGGATAGAAACTCAGGCCCGTCTGTATCAAGACGCGTCCACGAAGGGTATTGCGGACAGCTACGGACAAATCCTTCACCGGAAGCCCCTGCGTGAGGATTGGCAACAGCGTTTGTTCTGACAGAATCGTATCAAATGCACAACGTTGGTAGAGAGCCGGCAGCCATAAGTTACGCTTACGGGCAACACCATAACGGACCCACGAAGTGGACTCCGTCAGCGTTACTAAAGGGTAATGAGTCTGTAACTCTTCAGGAACTGAAAACGGAAGAAACAAATCGCCATAGCGTGCATTCAAGCCTTCATCACGAAACCACACAATCTCCAACGGCACCTGACAGTCACGCGCCATCGAAAGAGCAGAAAGAATCGCACGCAGACGGTTACAAAGGCCGCCTAACGGTACAAGGACCAAAGATTTCATAGGGGCTGACGATTGTTTCATTTTCGTATGAAATAGAGGGCCAAACGCCAGGCGCCACGACCACCCCATTGCGTATAACGCTTGATGCAGCTACCTAAGCAGCGAACGCTCCATCTCTGGCGGGGTATCTCGTGTTGCGCAAATGAGACATAAGTGGCAGCTCCCTCAGCATGATGCGTCTGCAGCTGTAAGCCACACATAAACATCGCACGCCAATAGAGCGCACGAAGACAGTATTCCTTGACTGACGCGTCCGCAATCTCATGCTGCACGAAACACAGAGCCTGATGCATGGTTTGGATAGATTGACGCCAAGTGTCCGCCATCGATTTTCCCGAGATACTGTCGGGATGAATCTGTATCTCATGATAAGCACGCTGGGTACACCAATTCATCCGAGGATGAGCAGCCAAAGCACGAATACCCAACTCCCAGTCCTGCCAAATGGGAAGGCCTTCTCGCCAACATCCGATGCTGCGCAACCAATCTGTGCGGAACACGAGAGACTGCGTAGAGAGCATGGAATTCAGTATTTGGACAGCTGGCGATTCAGAGACTACATAGGAGCGAATGGATAGTACACCCTGTTCATTACGTTGCTGGACGGGAACGAAAACCATATCCCATTTTCCCTTTTCCAACCAAGGGAGTATAGCTTCTACGAAATCGGGGGAAAAGAAATCGTCGCTATCAAAGAAATAGACGTAAGGTGTCTGTACATGACGAAGACCTTCATTACGAGCCGCTGGGGCGCCAGCTACGGTACAAGAAAATATTTCGATGGGGAACGGCTGTTCCTGATGTGACTCGGTCCAGGACTGGCATGTTGACAGACTATCGTCGGTACTGCCATTATCAACGATGATCAAGTTGAAAGCACAACTGGTGGATGCCGCAATAGAATCCAACGTCCGTACGACAAGCCCCGCACGGTTATAGACTGGCACTATGATGGTCAACAGCGGCTTCATTTCCTGATATATTGAACGCCCCACCATATTTCGCGTAATAACCCAAAGGGCGAGATACCTTTCCGAACAGCTAACGACAGCGCTTCCTTCAAGCTACGGAGCCACGCTAACGGCAAAGAAAGCTGATAACCATAGAGCGCGCCTTTAGAGCGAAGTGTCTTCACATTCTGTGCCTGCTGCCCCGTTGTCTTAGGATCAGTACTACCGATGATTGTAGGAACGATCAGCGCCGTCAGTTTGCGACGATGAACCTCAGTCATAAACACAGACTCTTCGCCAGCGCAGAGTTGCTCTGAACCTAAGCCGAAGCGCTCATCAAAACGTAAACCGATTTGTGCGACACGACTCCGCATGGTCATCTCCACGGAACTGGGATAATAGCAGCGTGGACGATGAGCATAACTGGTCAGTCTGGCGGGATAGCGTTTCAGCGGTTCTCCCGTCACGCTGTTATTGATGCCAAACAGGGCCACATCCAACTTCGGATAACGTTCGTATAGTTCGCGTATCCGATTAAACGCATCTTCCCGAAGACACACGTCATCATCTGTAATCAGAAAAACGGCGTCCTCCAACGGGTCCTCCATTTGCGCGATAGCAGCAGCTATGGCAGCATTGCGGCTACGGCACAGCCCCCGACCCTCTTGAATCTCCACGTGAACATCACTCCGCACCGACAACTCGAAGGGACAAGCTGTCAGCGGTTGCCCCTCAGACTGCCAGACGACGATGTATCGCACAGCCTCTTCTGCAGGAAGCAATACTGACGGCACAGCACGGATGCCTTCGCCAAGCGTGGAGATGAGGACGTAGAGTGTCATGATTTATAGATTGAACTGATTGATGGCGTTGATGACCATGCAGATTTCAGCCTCAGACATCATGGGTGAGATGGGCAGACTGAGAATCTCGCGATGAATATGCTCCGTAACGGGCAACTTCAGATGAGCAAACATCGGCAATGCAGCTTGCTGATGGGGCGGTATGGGATAATGGATGAGCGTCTCAATACCCTTCTCACGCAGATAATCCATCAGTTGTTGGCGATAACTGCAGCGAATGGGGAAAACGTAGAAAACATGTTCACGCAAATCCTTAGGAACTCGGGGCAAAACAATCAAAGGATTATCAATGCCTTCCATATAAGCATTTGCAATCCAGCGACGGCGTTCATTGTCTGCATCCAAACGACGCAGTTTCACGTCCAGCACAGCTGCTTGAATCTCGTCCGTTCGTGAGTTCATGCCCGGCACCTCGTTGACATATTTCTCCTTAGACCCATAATTAGCCATCATGCGCACCATCTCTGCCAGCGCATCATCATCCGTTGTGACACAGCCGGAGTCTCCCAAAGCGCCCAAGTTCTTGGCGGGATAGAAACTGAAACCAGCAGCATCACCCAGATGACCCGCTTTCAGGTCCCCAAGCACCGCACCATGAGCCTGAGCAGCATCCTCGATGACAACCAGTTTATTCTTAGCAGCAAAAGCACGAATCGAGGTCATATCGCATACCCAGCCATAGAGATGAACAGGCAGAATAGCAACGGTACGTTCTGTGACAAACTTCGGTAACAGCTTCACGTCCAGAAGATAGTCTGTCATCGTTGGCTCACAAAGGACGGGCTGCAAGCCAGCCTCCTGAATGGCCAGAATCGTTGCAATAAAAGTATTAGCCGGGACGATAACTTCGCTATCGTCACTCCAACTACGCAAACGTTTATAACTACGCAGTATCAGCGTCAAAGCCTCCAGCCCGTTACCGCAGAGAATGCAATGCTTAGCCCCAATATAAGCGGCAAAATGCTTCTCAAAGGATTTGACCTGCGTACCTTGCAGATACCATCCGCTACGTAACACACGCGTAATGGCCTCAGTCAGCTGTGGCTCGAAACTCGTATTCAAGCGCTTCAATTCAAAGAATTTCACGCGGTGACGGACAGGCGATTCTGACGGCAGCATTTGTTCAATGATAGAACGATCCAGTTCCACCTCATAGCTGTCATAACATACGGCACGGGCGCCAAATCCTTCCTTCTGGAAAATCAGACCCTCATTCAGCAGCGCACCACCCTGCTCGGTAGAGATGCCGAAATCGATATATGTCATTTGCTTAAAGCGCTCATTGATGAGGTGACGGAACAGCAAATCCAATGCGCCCGTTTCCTTGCCTTGATCGCTGGCAGCAATATATTGTATGTGAGCCACCTGACGTGTTAGGAATACGACACACCCTGCTACAATCTCCTTTTCGTCCCTGACCAGGAACAACTTGATCTGTTGCGGGAAGCGGGACATCAGCAACTGCATCTCCTCAAAAGTATGAACAGGCTTGACAGCATGATTACGCATCAATACATCCGTGAGGATGGCCCAGTAGCCTTTCAGCGTGTCCCAGTCGCCCTCCGTCATTCGATCGATATACAAACCGTTTTCAATCGCCTTCTTGGCACCACGCAGCCTCAGCTTGCGCATCTGCAGCGGGTTACTCATGGTCACCACACTACTCACACCACGCGACCTCAATCGAGCATTTGCACGGAACAACGCATACAAGTCTTCCTCTGCTCCACAAGTACTGTAGATATACGGGATCGGCTTATAAATCAGTCTGTAAGCCTGCAGATAGTCAATGTACCAGAACATGATAGCCTGCATCATCGCCAACACCTGCTTCTGCGTCACCTCTGCCGAAAGTATCAGCCCGCCATACGTGAGTCCCTGATGAGAATAGACCACACGCTCCTCATCGTCCCAGTTTGCAGGGAAGAGACCGATTAACAGGTGATCCTCATAGACCATCAGAGAGCAGTCTGTGAAGCGGTCTGCATGATAGTCCATGAAAGCGCGCTCTAACAGGAAGGTTCCGTTCTTGGACTCTCTGACGAACTGATCCCACGCCTCGGACTGTTGGGGAGTATATTGTATAATTTCCATATCTAATCTATTAAACCCTATAAATAATAAACGCTTAAATGCCGCATTTATTATTGTTCACTAATCCTTTTACGCATCTGGCGCCAGGCATCACGCTCATGTGCATAGCCGCTCGCGTCATATTCCTGCGAGGCCATCACAACACAAACCGTTCCCGGTGCAAAGTTTCGCAACTCACACCACACTCCGGCTGGAATCAAAATACCCCTGCTGGAATCATTCATAATAAAGGTACGCGCGCACGCACCATCATCCACCTCAATCTCAAAGCTACCCGCTACAGGAAATACCGCTTCGTGGCAAGTCCAGTGCGCATGGCCGCCACGCATCTCGCCCGCAGGAACCTCAGTAATCCAGAACACGCGCTTCACCTCAAAGGGAATATGAGTTCCTCCCTCCAGGAAAGCCAAGCGCCCGCGTTTATCCACATTTTGAGGCAGTTGCAGCAACGAAACGCCTTGAGGCATGATTTCTTCTTTCATAGACATAGAATGAATTTTGGTGCAAAGATACATTTTTCCTTTGAAAATCCTTGCATAATTCAAGAAAAACATCTACCTTTGCACCGCATTTGAGAGAAAGAGTTCTCTCGAGCCATGAAAATGGTACTTGCAAAGGCTGGGAATGACTCCCATGGAAGTTTGGGTGAGTGGCTGAAACCACCAGTTTGCTAAACTGACGTACGGGTTACCGTACCGGGGGTTCGAATCCCCCAGCTTCCGCTCCCATCTGGCGCTTTCGTCTAGCGGCTAGGACACATGCCTCTCACGCATGGAACACGGGTTCGATTCCCGTAGGCGCTACTAGGGAACCTTTTCGAAGGTTCCCTTATTTTTTCAAAAAGCATGGCTCGCACGTACTTTACCAAAGAGAAAACAGCCAGCCAGCACGATGAAAGAGACGAGTTTAATCTCGTTAGCGCTCTTACATTACAATCTAATTGCCAATAAGTTACGTGTAACTCAAAGGCACCTAAGATTAGGAAACAATCACTTATACATACTCTACTCATAGGGCCAGTTAACCTAATTATTAACTGCGCTCTTTGATTTGTTTTCAAGCGGTTTGAAGCGGTTTGAATCGGTTTATTTTTGTTACAGTTTTTGTTACAAGTAAGCTGTAACAAAGCTGTAACAAAAATTTTTGCCCAAAATGAGCCCAATTCTGCCCTCAGACCTCAAAAGTGGTAAGATTTAATATCTTTTAACTTTTGAAGCGGATTCAATCAAGAGCCCAAAAACTACGTAAGACTATGAGAACGAGTCATGTAGATGTCATTTTTGACAAAAGAAAAAGAGTTGCCAAGTGTGGCAAAGGATTGGCTGAGTATCGCCTTTATCTGGCTGATGGGGTCAGAAAGTACATCCCCATCGCTGAAATCACCCCATCTGAATGGGAGCATTTCACTGAGAGTTTTGTTATACAAGAACAGATCTCGAAGTACGAACGTATGCTTTCTGCTATGGAGTATATGGGCAAGCCCCTTACCTTGGATAACGTCAATGAAGTCCTTGGCGTTGAAACCAGGAAGACCAAAGTAGAGAAACAGAAGGAAGAACGTGAAAAGAAGGCGAAGGCCAAGAACAGCTTCATCTTATTCTTCTATGACCAGCTGGCAGCAGAGAAGATTCAGCGTCGCACCGTACAGGCACGCGAAGTAGTCTATAACTCATTACTTGAATTTGGCCGCATCAAGAACTTTGAGGATTTGACCCCGGCCAATATCCTAGACTACCACAATTGGCTTCAGAAGGATGGCAAGCGCAAGACCACTACCCTGAAGCACTATCACAAGCGTCTGCACCGCTACGTGCTAAAGGCATTCGAATACGGCTACATCGACCGTGACCCCTACAAGCTTGTGAAGATACCTTCTGGCCAGTATGAGGAGCGTCGCCCTCTTAATGAGGAAGAGATCAACCTACTTCGCTCCCTGCGCCTCCCTCTGAAAGAGGAAAAAGCCCGTGACCTCTTCATCTTCTCCTGCTTCACTGGACTTGCCTACTGTGATGCCCAGCTCTTCGATTTCCATACGATGACAGAGAAGGAAGGTGACCTCTATTACATCGATGGGAAGCGTCTGAAGACAGGCTCCACGTTCTACACCCCTATCCTTGAACCTGCCATGGAAGTCCTGCAGAAGTACAACTTCCGCTTGCCCCGTATGAGCAATCAGAAGCTCAATGACTACCTCCACTTGGTTGAGAGCCGTGCTTGTCTCAATAAGAAGATGACATCCCATGTAGCACGTCACACCTTTGCCACATGGGTCCTGGCCCACGACGTTCCAATAGAGAACGTTACCCGTATGCTTGGGCAGAAGGACGTTCGCACTACTCAGGTATATGCCAAGATCCTCCCCACCACTATCCAGCGGCACGCAGAGACTTTGAACCAAAGCATCAAGTATCCGACAAGACCCAAGGCAAAGCCAAATACACAAACACAACCTGAAGCTGTCATCCAGTCCACACCATCCTACAGCTACACCTATTCCAACGACTGGCAATCTCTTTACATCAGCTTATAGAAAACTCCTTTCATCTTCCGCGACATTCCGTTCTCTGTGAATGTCGCGGTTATTTTTTCACAGACGTAGCGGAATCCGTTAATATGGAAGATGGAGCGGGGATTAGGCACATGGTCAGACAAGAAGGAGAATGTATATTTCTTCTTCAAGTCAACATTGTATTCCGGATAGTTAATGGCATCCCGTCCATCAAAACGCAATGAACTTGGGAACTGCTTAACATTCCAGTTGGCATCAACCATAATCGTATCCACCCAAGGCATAGGCACCTCTCCTTGCGGCACTTGTCCGTTCCAATAAGCAAGGTATATCTTATCATAGTATTCCTTCACTCCCTGCTGCTCCCCCTGTGCAATCATCGCCAGCGGAAGCGGATTCACCAGCTTGGAGGCATCATGTGCTCCAAGATTATCCTCTGCAGTCTCGTCATAGTTGTTCATCTGGAGGAACAGCATGAATCCGTGTTCCGCGTCTGTTTCGTCCATCCACGCCGGAACCATCTTCAACTCATCCACCTTTTCATCCTCTTCCCCTGTCATACTGCGGTCGCCGAAGATATTGATGGGAACTGGAGCGTAAGAACGTGAATACACCCAATATGAACCGCTTGACTGTACCTCCCCATCCTGATATGCCACTCCTTCCCTCGTCACCATCGACGTATTGCGGAAAGCGAAGTACGTATCTACTGAGCGTACATAGTGGATGGCGTTGATGAGCTGCTTGTTCTCCGCCTGTTCCCCACTATTGTTATACTGCATGATGAGCGTATGCAAGTCATGACAGGTGTCAAAGAAGTCACTTATTCTTGCATATGTCCTCACCCTATCCCACAATGCCCTCAGCACCCACGGGCTGGAGTAATACTTCCAGGCATTGTGGTCGCAGTCGGCATACTGTCTTTTCCTTGCAGGCAGGAACTTGTCATTTTTCTCTGAGGATATATCCACCTTATACTCATCAATGACCGTATCAATGACTTCGTCATAAACATCATGTATGATGCTGGCAGTATATTTGAACGTCACCACTTTGTTCTTGTGGTCGATGTCAAATTCAGCATTCAGCAGCCTTTCAATCTGATTGAGCAGTTCCGTGATACTCCAATGCGGCATCGCACGGGCAAATGAATACACTTCCCATGCTCCGGGCAGCGCATTACAGATAAGGATAAACCGATGGTACGACTGTTCCCAATCTGCAAAGTCGTAGGTATATCCCATCGCCATCAGGATCTGCTTGACGGCATAGATAAGGAACGGCTGGAATGACAGTCTCATCGTGTTCTCTCCGTTGCCATAGCGATATACCCAGGTATAGTTCCCATGACCGCTATCGAAACGCGCTTCATTTTGTATATTGCCCGAATAGCTGTTCACCCAAGGCAATGCAGTATAGGTGATGAAGTGCGAATCCCTTATCTCCCAGAGACTGCCAGGGGCGAAGTCCCTTGCCAACCCTCTCGGGTACTGGCCCCATTCAAATTCGTTGATGAAGGTATTATCAAAGGTACGCTCAAAGTTCTGCGCTGAGCGACCTTGAAGGAACTGCGTCTTTACCTCTTTCTCCGTTACTTCTGTGATGGTGATTACTCCGCTTCGGTACAGTGTGCCGTGCTTCAGGACACAATCATATACTGTTGTGTCCTTTGCCATATCCTTGCGGTCAATGTTACCGAAGATAGCCCTGTTCTGAGGACAGTCTGCCAATGGGAATGTCATTGTCAGCGTGTAGCTGTCCGAACCAGTGAACAGTCTGTTTTCTGAGATATAATCGAAGCTGCTTCCCTTCTTCAGGATGGCCTCTTTATTGTTAATCAGTATCGTCATACCTTAAATCTCTTTAATGCGCGTGTGCGCGAACTATTAATTAATTATCTTTGTGAGCGTGGAGTTTTATTGCGCATCAGATTATCATATTCCTCCTGAGCCTGTTTCGTGCCCTTATCACCCTCTACTGTGTTGACAGTCACAAACGGCTCATTCAGTCTGCGGTTCAGCTTATCAATCGCCGACGAATAAGAAGCGATGGCCGCAGCTGTTGCTGTCATCGTCTTCTGCAAACGTCCGTCCGTGCTCTGACTGGCTATGACAGCCGGAGCCGTTATTGAGCGCGAGACATCTTCACTGCGCAGTGTACCGATTGTGTTGGTTCTCTGCGCATAGTCCAGCGCATCAATCATCGGACGTGCTGCGGGCGAATTAACCAGCGCCTGTGAAGCCACCCATTCCCCGGCATGAACTACACCCACTTCCAGATCCTTCGGTCCCTTAGGCGTATAGCCACCTTCGGCATACCCCTGTGCCTCCGATGCCTGTTGCTGCTTCTTGATGGCCGCTATCTGAATAGCACCTGCAGCCACAGCCATAGCCGCTGCAATAGGTGCCAGGATATAGCCAATCATAGGCACCTGTGCCGCAGAACTGTAGGCGTTGATTGCCGCCATTGCTGTCTGTGCCACTGCCTGAATCACCTGCATGGCGAACATCTTGCGGTTCGCCTCGTTCTTCATCTTGGCTATCTCGTTTTCTTTCTCCTGTTCCAGTTTCTTCACCTTGTACGTATTCCCCTCGGCAAAGGAGATTTCATCATCATAGCGGCGTGTGATGGCCGCAGTCTGTATCTCCAATTCAGACTGTATGATGTCCGACAGTCCGCTGAAGATGCTGCTCATGCCGGACACAATCGTATCGAAGCTTTGAAGGATGGCCTGCCCACCGTCACTATCCATCCAGTCAACGACAGCCTGTGTACTCTTCTGCATCCCTTTCAGCTCTTCCCCGCCATACTTGCGTATCAGTGTGGCCCTGGCTTTCTGATACGCCTCTTCGATGCGCAGTTTCTCCTTGGCGTTGTTCCCTGCAAGGCGTATCTCATCACGATATACCTGCTGCAATGCCGCCAGTTCCTCGGACAATGCCTGCTGCCTCTCAGCGAGGTTCAAGCCAAAGTAATCCTTCTTGATTTTCTCTAACTTCTGCTGGTGCTCCTTTTCCTTCTGCTCAAACTCCCTGCGTCTGCGCTCGGCGTCTGCCAACAGCTTATTATGATAGTCCTTCTCGGCCTGCAGCCGTTCCTTCGTTCCCTCCTGATAGATATTCACAACCTTACGGGTGTGTTCCAGCTCCAGCATCTGCATGGAACTCTGGTACGTCTTAGTATCCATTTCCCCGTCAATGTACCGCTGCTGAAGGGCTATCCGGCTCTCTTCGTAGGCTTCATCCTCTTCCTGGCGGGTACGTTTCAGTCCCGCTTCCGTCTGTGCCCGAAGCGCCTCATAGTATTCGGCCTCGATGCTCACCCGTTCCTGACTGGTGAGGTCCGTATGTTCCAGCTTCTTGCGGTTGAACTCCACAGCTATCTCTTCGAGGCGTTTCTGGTACTGTTCATAATCAGCCTCGCCCTTGGCGTAGGCAATTCTGATCAGTGCCTCTTCCCGCTCTCTCCATTCCTTTTCCTGTTTGAACTTGTCGCGGTTCTTCTCGTCCTCGTCTTCGTCTTCATCTTCGTCCTCGTCTTCGCCTTCTTTTGCTTTTACCGCTGTTGCCTGGTCAGCAAGAGCCTGGTTCTGTGCAGTGAGTTCGTCAATGATGCGGTTCAACTGCTTCACTTCCTTTTCAGCCTCTTTAAGCTGAGTACGGAACACACGATAAGCCGTAGGTGAAGCGTTAGCCTTACCTGCTGCTTCATCGGGATTCATGCCCTCCAAGTGTTCGTATAATAGTGCATCTTGAAGGTTCGTCGGAGCATCCTTCTGTATCTTCCTTAGACGTTCCTCGGCCTCAGGCAGCTTTGCCAATGCCGCCTGAATCTTGGCCGTGTTCTTCAGTTGCTCCACATAGATGCCAAGTACCTCGGCGTTATGCCCAATCAGTTCCCCTTCATCACTGAGGCTGGCGTGGTAGTCCGGGATGATACTTTGCAGCTCCTCGATGGCTTCACGTCTGTTGTCAATGCTCAAAGTTTCATTCTCTATGGTGGACTTCAGCAGTTCAATACGCTTGATGTCCTCAGCCGTATTGCGTCTGGCTTCAGACTCAATATCTGCAAGCAGCTGTTGTGACTTGCTTTGCTTATTGAAGGATGTAACGATGGCCACTCCAGCTGCCACGACAGCTGCTGCCAGCAGTGCATACACATTTGTCAACGCCGCTGTGTTCTTCTTCAGATCCGTCATCAGAAGATTTTGCTTGGCATAGTTGCCTGTCAGTTTGGCCACTCCTACTTGCAAGGCAAGATGAGCAGTCTTCAAATGCGTGACGACAACCTCATACGCTTTGGTAGCCGTTGTGGTGATGGCGGTCCAGGCATTGAGTGCCTTCAGTTTGATGGTGCTCAGGTTCACTACTACGGCATAGGTGGCAATAGCAGAAGTTGCAGAGAGGATGGCTTTGCGATGTTCCGATATGAATGTCACCATTGTATTGAGGAATCGCAGGGTCATGGATGTAGAGGTATAGATATGCTTCATCACCGGAAGAAGCTTTTCTCCCAGTTCCACAGCCAGCTCATTGACCCGCTTGCGTGCTTTCTCAATACCCGCCTGAGCCGTGTTGTTCTGAATGTCGTACATCTGCGTGACCTTGGTCGCCTTGTCAAAGGCTTTCTGTGCCTCTTCCTGCTCCCACTTCACCATATCGATGTTATTGGCCAGCGTAGCCATGACCTGTGATGCACGTGCTCCGTTTTCACCCATGTCCTTGAAGACGGGAGCCAGTGCGTCCATGTTGCCAATCTCCTTGAATCGTTCAAGAATCATGATGAAGCCAGCGTTGGCATCCTCAGCCATGACCTTCTTGAAATGCTCAGCATTCAGGTTCAAAGCCTTGGCAAACTTATCACTCTCCTTGTAGGCATCCATTATCAGCTTTGACACAGCCGTTGCCGACATCTCCGCTGCCTGTCCGTTGGCATCGAGAACGGCACCGATGGCGATAAGCTGCGGCAGTGTCATACCAGCAGCCTTACCCACACCACCCATACGGCGTGCGAAGTTAGCCAGGTACTCACTTCCAGCCGTACAGTTCTGGGACAGTTCCGTTATCGTGGAACCGATGGCCAACAGCGCCTGTTCCGTGCCGAGTTGGTCCTTGATACCGAAGATACTGGAGAGTTTCGACAGCACCAATGTTGCCCCGTCACCGATATCTGCGAGAGCTACATTGATCTGGTCGGCACCACGGACATAGCCCATGATATCCTCGATGGACTTCATGCCCAGCTTACCTGCATCCTCAGCGTACCTATTCAGTTCGATGAGCGATGTGCGGGTGTCCATCTTCTTCATTTCCTCGTTCAGTTCCTTGACCTTTTCCATTGGCAAGGAAGTGAACTTCTGCACGTTGGCCATTTCCTGTTCCAGTTCCGCGTAGGCATTCACGGCAGAGCGTCCGGCCATGACAAGTCCAGTCACGGCAGCTGCAGCCGTAGCGATGGTAGCACCCCATTCATTGAAGCCTCTGTTCACCCGTTGCAGCAGAGATTCCGACTGCCTGAGTTCCGCATTTACGCGGTCAATCTCAGCCTTTACCCGTTGGATTTTCTGCACCTGGATATTCCATGCTTCGCTGTCCCGCTCTATTCCGTTGAGCTGGCGGCGAAGCACTGTCAGCGTCTGATTCAACTGCTTGGGCGTTGCCCGATCCAGGCGTCGCAGTACATCTTCTGCCGATGCCGTTGCTGACTGAATCTGCTTGATTTGTGCGTTGGTCTGGTTGAGTTCCTTCTGGAGGCGTTTCAGCGTGGCCTTGTCCCCGCTGCGTCGGGCCTTGTCTATGGCCGCTTCCAGCTGCGTGGCC
>JAILQO010000061.1 GCA_024698925.1 Bacteroidaceae bacterium
GGCGATGCCGACTGGCAGGACTACGAAGTCAGTGCCGACGTATATCTGAATCCCGGCGACGAGGCCGGAGTGATGGGTCGTCTCTGCGACGTGGGTTCTGGCTATGGCATCTGGGCCAAGGGTTACTATCTGAAGATGGACGACAAAGGGAAGGTGACGCTCATCCTCACCCGCGGAAAGCTCGACAAGAAAGAACTCATTGGCGACAAGGAACAGCAAGCCCTCATCCTCGCCCGTAAGGACGTGGAGATTGGTGGCGAATACACGTTTGCCGAAGCTGTGGTATCCGGCGTAGCCGCCTGCCAGTGGCACAACCTCAAGTTGCGCTTCGATGGTGACCACATCACGGGTTACGTTGATGGAGCAGAAGTGGTGCAGGCCACCTCTGACCACTACGGCCGAGGCATGGCAGGGCTCATAGCTCCCCTGCACGAGCGCACCGTCTCTACCCCCTATTTTGACAATCTTCACATCACCCCGTTTGGCCGCACACAGGCTAATGCGACGGCAATTCCTGTCATCCGACCCCTGTATTCCTCGCCGTGGCAACCGTGACTATGCGCGCGATAACGTGAAATAATAATCATAAAACATAAAACTCAATATGAAGAAACTCGCATTCATCATCCTTCTACTGATGGAATTTCACAGCCTGATGGCACAAAAATGGGAAAAGATAGGCGACCGTCCGCAGATGGGATGGAACACTTGGAATAAATTTGCCGGCAACATTAATGAGGAACTTGTTCGAGGTATCGCCGACGCCCTTGTGGAAACGGGAATGCGTGATGCAGGATACACTTATATCAACCTCGACGACTGCTGGCACGGACAGCGCGATACCGACGGCTTCATCCAGGCTGATCCGAAACGTTTCCCCAGCGGCATCAAGGCGCTGGCAGACTATGTCCATGCTAAGGGTTTGAAATTGGGTATCTACAGCGACTGCGGAACGGCCACCTGCGCCGGACGTCCAGGCAGCCTCGGCCACGAATACCAAGACGCGCTTCAGTATGCCCGCTGGGAAGTGGACTACCTCAAGGAAGACTGGTGCAACACCGAAGATGTCAACGCCCGTGGGGCCTACAGGCTGATGAGCGATGCTTTGCGAGCATCAGGGCGGCCCATCTTCCTGAGTATGTGCGAGTGGGGCAACAACAAACCCTGGCTCTGGGCTCGCGACATCGGCCATAGTTGGCGTATAGGACCTGATATCTGGTGCAACTTCGATTCCACACGCGTGCATCCTCAGGGCTTCACCGACATTGGCGTCATGCAATGCATACGTCTCTGCGAGCCATTGCGCAAATACGCAGGGCCTGGACATTGGAACGACCCCGATATGCTCGAAGTGGGCAATGGCATGACGGTGAACGAGGACCGCGCGCATTTCACCATGTGGTGCATGATGGCTTCGCCACTCATCCTTGGCAACGACCTCCGTGCCATGAGTCAGGAGACGAAGGCTATCCTCATGAATCGCGAGATGATAGCCGTGGATCAGGACGAATTAGGAGTCCAGGGACTCCGCGTAGCTACCGAGCAGGGATTGGAATTCTGGTTCAAACCGCTGACAGGAGGCGACTGGGCCATGACCATCCTGAACCCCACCAAGGAGGCCGTCAACTACGACCTCAACTGGCAACATTTCAACTTCATCGACACTGAGGTGAGCCGCCTGGGAACTCATTTCTATACGCAGGTTTATAAAATTCGCGACCTATGGACACACAAAGACGAAGGTCTCACTTCGCTCGCAAACAAGGTCTGGCGCAAACTAACGGTGCCTGCACGCGACGTCGTCTCATATCGCCTCACGCCCGTTACCACCAAACGGACCACTACGGCGCAACTGCTCATAGCCAGACTCGGGAAACTACAGAAAAAAGGCATCATGTTCGGCCATCAGGACGACCCATTCTATGGACTTGGTTGGAGCTATGAGGAGGGGCGCAGCGATGTTCGGAACCTCGTGGGTGACTATCCCGCCGTCATGGGTTTCGAACTGGGCGGCATAGAAGTGGGTGACGAAAAAAACCTCGACAGCGTGCCCTTCGACCTTATGCGACGCGAGATCATAGCTCAGCATCGCCGTGGCGGTATCGTCACCATCTCCTGGCATCCACGCAACCCCCATACGGGCGGAACGGCATGGGTCAACGCTCAGGAACGTGGACAGAACACCGTGGCTGCCGTGCTTCCTGGAGGCCAAAGCCACGAGGTGTTCCAGATATGGCTGGGGCGTCTCACCACCTTCCTTGCCTCACTCTGCGACGAGCAGGGACAGCCCATACCCTTCATCTTCCGGCCCTGGCACGAGAACAGCGGAGGTTGGTTCTGGTGGGGACGCGGGCTCTGCTCTGCTCAGGAGTATAAGGCATTATGGAACATGACGCAGGACTACGTCACGCGTACGCTGCCTTATAACATACTATGGAGTTGGAGCCCCAACTACGGCTTCGAACCCGACGTGCTCGACACCTACCCCGGTCACGACCGTGTAGACATCATCGGTCTTGATGCCTACCAGCAGCGCAACGGCGAACAAGCTTTCATCGCCACACTCAACAAGGATCTCACCACCCTTAGCGCTCTCGCAGCGGAGAAAGGCAAACTAATTGCCCTCACCGAGTGCGGCTATCAAAACATACCGGATCCCACGTGGTGGACACGTGTACTGAAGCCTCAGATTGAAAAATATCCCCTCTGCTACTTCCTCGTGTGGCGTAATGCTGACCAGCACCAGTACTTCGCACCTGCGCTGGAAACCAAGGATGCCATGGACTTCGTGAAGATGGTCAAGGACAAGCGGATACTAATGCTTAAGGATGTCATAAAGCAGTAACCTATGATGAATAAGATGTTATATGCGGTGTGCTCGTTGGCACTCGCAGCACTCATGGTTTTTCGCACCTCAAAGGAGGAAGTGCACTCCTTCGTCCAGCAGCGCGACGGGCAGTTCCTCATAGGCCGCCAGCCCTATAAGTTTGTCGGCACCAACTTTTGGTATGGCGCCATCCTTGGATCGGAGGGACAAGGGGGCGACCGCCAGCGTCTGTGCCGCGAGCTCGACAACCTTCATGCACTGGGGCTCGACAACCTGCGGATTCTAGTGGGTAGCGATGGCGAACATGGCGTGCGGACCAAGGTCGAACCTACATTGCAGCGTGCTCCGGGCGTCTATAACGACACCATCCTGGCCGGCCTCGACTTTCTGCTTATGGAAATGGGCAAACGAGGAATGAAAGCGGTACTCTATCTGAACAATTCCTGGGAGTGGAGCGGGGGATACGGCTTCTATCTTGAACATGCTGGGGCAGGCAGGGCTCCGCGTCCCAACGAGGACGGTTATCCCGCGTTTATGAAGTATGTTGCTCAGTTTGCCACCAACGGGCGCGCTCACCTACTCTTCTATCAGTACATCAAGTTCATCCTCTCACGTACCAATCGATACACAGGTCTTGCCTATAAGGACGATCCAACTATTATGGCCTGGCAGGTGGGCAATGAGCCCCGTGCTTTTGGCAATGCCGAGAAACAGCCTTTTGCACAATGGCTGGCAGAGAGCACTGCACTCATACGCTCACTTGATTCCCATCACCTCATTTCTATCGGCTCGGAAGGCATTTGGGGGTGCGAGATGGATTCCGCCCTCTACGAGCAGATCAGCAAGGATCCGAATGTCGATTATCTCACTGCTCATGTCTGGCCTTTTAACTGGGGGTGGGCTCACGAGCAATCGCTGGTGGCCGACGTGCCCAAAGCATGTGTCAAGACGGCCGACTACCTGCAGCAGCATTTCCGCTTGGCCAAACGGCTTGGCAAGCCGCTGGTCATCGAGGAGTTTGGTTATCCGCGCGACGACTTCCGCTTCGAACCGGCATCTCCCACCGAGGCGCGCGACCGTTATTACGCCTATATTTTCTCTCTCATCCAGCAGGAGTCTGCCGTGGCCGGCTGCAATTTCTGGGCTTGGGGAGGTGAAGCAAGGCCCCGACACCAGCAGTGGCTCGTGGGCGATCCTTATTTGGGCGATCCGGCTCAAGAACAGCAAGGACTTAATTCCGTGTTCAGTTGCGATTCAACCACTATTAAAACAATTACCCGATTTACGTCGGTTAGATAGAATTCCATAAATGATGACATTCAACAAACAACTTCAAGCCCTTCGCCGGCATCACGAGGAGCTACTTGCTCGCAAGAATGAGCCGCTACCGTATTGCAACGGCATTTATGAGAAATACAAGTATCCTATCCTCACCGCAGAGCATACGCCATTGGAATGGCGCTATGATTTCTCGGAACAGGACAACCCCTATCTGATGCAGCGCATTATGATGAATGCTGTATTGAATGCAGGTGCCATCAAACTGAATGGGCGTAACCTACTCGTGTGCCGTGTAGAGGGAGCCGATCGCAAGAGCTTCTTTGCGGTAGCCGAGTCACCCAATGGCATTGATAACTGGCGCTTCTGGGATGAGCCTATCACCATGCCCGAGGACATCGTACCCGCCACCAATGTTTATGATATGCGCCTCACACAGCATGAGGACGGTTGGATTTACGGTGTGTTCTGCGCCGAGCGTCACGATGACTCACAGCCTGGCAACCTTAGTGCCGCTACTGCGACTGCCGGCATCGCACGCACCAAAGACCTCATCAGTTGGGAACGCCTTCCCGACCTCAAAAGCCGTAGCCAGCAGCGCAATGTGGTGCTGCATCCTGAATTCGTGAATGGCAAGTATGCGCTCTACACCCGCCCGCAGGATGGCTTCATCGACACAGGCTCTGGCGGCGGCATTGGTTGGGCACTGGTGGAAGACATCACACATGCAGAGGTCAAGGAGGAGATCATCATCAACGCGCGCCATTACCACACGATACAAGAGGTGAAGAACGGCGAGGGACCTGCACCCATTAAGACCTCGAAAGGCTGGCTACATCTGGCTCATGGCGTGCGTGGCACTGCCGACGGCCTACGCTACGTATTATATATGTATATGACAGCCCTTGATGATCCCACACACGTCATCGCACAACCAGGCGGCTGGTTCCTGGTGCCCGAGGGACAGGAATACGTGGGCGACGTGATGAACGTAGCCTTCTCCAACGGCTGGATTCTCGACAACGACGATCGCGTCCTCATCTATTATGCCACCGCCGACACCCGCCTGCATGTGGCTGTCAGCTCCCTCGACCGCCTCATTGACTATTGTATGAACACCCCCGAGGACGGCCTCACCACAGCAGCCAGCGTGGAAACCATCAAGCGGTTGATCGCAAAGAATAAGAAGACCCACCCCCGACCCCTCCCGTGATGGAGGGGAGTTTCAGTCCTCTTGACACCTCTATTACTACAGAATATGACTAAAAAAATAGAATCTAAGCGCCAGCCCGCTCCCCTCCCTCACGGGAGGGGTCGGGGGTGGGTCTATATCGGCTACGGCTTCGGCGATATGTCATCGTCGATGTTCTGGAAGGTGTTCTCGTATTATCTGCCCTTCTTCTACTCCAATGTCTTTGGCTTGAGCCTGGTGGATGCCGGTATCTTGGTCCTTGTTACCCGCATCTGGGATGCCGTCAGCGACCCCATGATGGGAATTATAGCAGACCGCACGCAAACCCGCTGGGGGAAGTACCGTCCCTATCTGCTCTGGGTGGCACCGTTCTTCTCTATCTGCGGCATCCTGCTGTTCACCACCCCCGACTGGTCGTATGGTGCCAAACTCATCTATGCATACGTCACCTATATTCTGATGATGACTGTTTACACAGCCATCAACGTACCATACGGTGCTATGCTGGGAGTGATGACCGACGACTCGCAGGAGAAGACCGTCTTTTCTTCCTTCCGTATGTTCTTTGCCTACAGCGGTTCATTTATCGCTTTGGCGGCATGGGAGCCGCTTACAAAATGGATAATGGATCATGGGAAATGGAGTACGGCAGATGCTTGGCAAGGGGCTATGATGGTTATTTCCGCAGCCTGTTTCGTCCTTTTCATCCTCACATTTCTACTGACCCGCGAGCGCTTGAAGACCGTCTCAACAGTCAGTATCGGCAAGGACTTCCGTTCGTTACTCTCCAACCGTCCGTGGTGGCTACTCATCGGTGCCGCCCTATGCTTCAATCTCTTCTGCACGGTCCGTGGTGCCACCGTCGCCTATTTCTTTGCCGACATTATCGGCTTTGACGCAAGGCTTCATCTCCCCTCCTTTGGGGAGGGGCTGGGGGTAGGCTTTCTCTTCTATGCCGGTTTGTTTCTTAGCGTTGGCGAAATCTCTAACATGGTGGGCGTAGCCTGCACCGTTCCCCTCGCCCGTCGCCTCGGCAAGAAATCGCTGTTTATGGGTGTCAATACCGCACTCTTTGTGTTGAGTATCGCCTTCTTCTTTATCCCCGTTTCTCCTGCGGGATTCTGGCTCATGCTACTATTCCAGATTCTCATCAGCATGCTCACGGGTGTGATGTCGCCGCTCATCTGGTCGATGTACGCCGATGTCAGCGACTATGCCGAGTTGCGCTACAAGACAGCCTCCACAGGCCTCATCTTCTCCTCCAGTTCTATGGCACAGAAGTTTGGCGGTGCCATCGGCGGAGCCGCTGTCCTATGGCTCCTTTCCGCCTGTGGTTATGTACCTCGCACCGATGAGCAGATTGCCACACAGGCGCTCATCTCCCAGCCCGAATCAGCACTCACCTGCCTCCGTCTGCTCATGTCCTTCATCCCCGCCGCTGTCGCCCTCATTGCCATTCTCACCTGTCACTTCTATCCCTTGACAACCGAGCGCGTGACGGACATCAGCCGCCAACTGAAAGAAGCCCGAAACGCGGATGTATCCTAACTCATGACACATTGCCGTTACGTAGATAATAACATGCCCTTAAGTATTTTGATCCATTTTACTTAAGTAATCCGACCCAAAAAGGTATACCTTTTATACCCAGAACCCTATACATTTCTTACCCTAAAACCTATACATTTCTTATCCCCCTAATAGTAAGAAGGCATATCGCTGTGAGAGAAACGGCCTGTTGCTCATCGCGGGACTACTGTTCCGCAAAAAAAATTCTATGAACAACGAGGCACCTTCCACCATTTTGGGGTTATCCGATTGATTCTCATTCCATTGACACCGTGGAAGGTGTGTCCAAACTCTCCACTAACCTTCCACTGACGGGAAATAGAGGCAGTGGAGGGTTAGTGGAGAGTTTGGACACACCTTCCACGCATCTAACGACCAATTATATAGCCGATTAACTATCAAATGGTGGAAGGTGCCTCGTTGTTCATAAGAAAAAAATGTGATGTTCTAATAAGCGTCTAAATATCAATTATTTGTATCGTTTTACACAAATAGGAATAAAATATTTTGCCCCTTTTTTGTTGTTTTTATGCGCACGTACCAATATATTATGTATCTTTGCGGCGAAAAGACAGACAGATGGACAAGAGATGTACCTTCAGACGGATGATTTGCGGCGTCATCGCCATTGCGGGCGTGATGCTGTTGGGCTATGGCATCATGGCTGGCATACGCCGTGACCGTACGATGCACGCCGCCTTGATGCAGCTGCAGGCCGACAATCAGGCTTACACGATCTTCACCTCCGACAGTGCAGCCCGTGCCCTTGTCCGTTATTTCGACCACCCTTGGCACAACGCCAATGACCGCCTCCTTGCCTACTACCTTTTGGGCCGTGCCCATGCCGACATAGGTGAGGCACCACAGGCGATTGAAGACTACCAGACCGCCATAGAACGTGCTGACACCACCGCCGCCGACTGCGACTTCTATGTTCTGAGTGCTGTCTATGGACAGATGGCAGAGTTGTTCGGGAGGCAGCACCTATATGACCAAGAGTTGGAAGCATGGTATCTGTATGGGAAATGTTCTCAACGTGCAGAAGATGATCAAGAGTATATTCGCAGCTTCCTTTTTGCCGCGGATGTCTATTTCGCAAAAGATGAAGCAAAACAGGCAGAAGAGTGTATCAAAAGAGCACGAGATTTATACTTGAAAGCACAATTACCATGTGAGGCAGCAAAAGTATATGCATCGGATATCCATTATTCTGTTTGCAATCATCAGTTTGATGATGTTAAGGAAAAGATGGATATCTATGAGCAGGAATCGATGCTTTTTGACTCCTTGGGTAATATTGAGCGAGGCCGTGAGATATACTATTATGATAAAGGTGCCTATTACCTCGGTGTGTGCGAGATAGATTCTGCAGAACTCTGGTTCCGGAAGCTTTTGCTTTTTCCTGAAAATGCGTTAGATGCCTATCGCGGGCTTCTGGAGACATATCGCTATAAAGCTATTCCAGATTCCATCTTCAAATATTCGCAGCTATTCGAGGACGCATTATCCGACTATTTGGACATGAAGGAGACAGAAGCCGTAGCACAATCCCTGTTCCTCTATAACTATAACCGCCACTTACGAACGGCACAGGAAGCACAATCCAAAGCGCAACGACGCTTAACGGTCATCAATGGTTGCATCGCTATCATCTTATTGCTTGTGTCTATTGGCTATTACTCATATTCCAGGATGCTCAAGAAAGAGCGTAAACGTGAGCATGCTTTGAACATCACCCAACAAAACTATATCGCCGTCAGTAATGCGTATAGGGAGTTGGAGGACAAATACCGGTTGCATCAAGTCCAATCCGAACAGATTCAGCAGGAATTACAGGAGCTGTCAGGACAAAAAGAACAGCTTAATATCCTGGCAAAGTCCTTGCAGGAGAAGAACATAGAAGGTTATTACTATTCTCATGATTTGGTCCGACAGATAACAGATGCGGCAATTGGCCGTACAACCACCCCTTCGCCCAAGCAGCTTGAGCATTTATTCCGCCTTTTCACCGATGCTTTTCCCCATTTCATCGACTTTGTGGATAAGACCCATTCACTGACAGATTATGAATGGTATGTCTGCATCTTCACCGACCTT
>JAILQO010000062.1 GCA_024698925.1 Bacteroidaceae bacterium
ATAACATATAACAATGGAAACAAAAATCCTTAGAGTGGTACGCCAGGGCGAGGCCTTCAGCGTACAGTCAGCAAAAGCTGAGGCTGGTCAGATTCAGAAGTGCAACATTGTGCTGAAGGAGCTGGGCGGCAAGTTCGAAAATGAGTATGCGTGCGCTATGCTGGGCAATCTGGCGGCGTGCAGGTTCCAAGAGGGTGATGTGGTTGCAGCCACCCTTCGTTTCTCTACCCACGAGTATCAGGGGCAGGTGTTTCAAGAAATCCTTGCAACTGAAATCGTTAAAGTAAATAAATAATGTATTAAACCAGAGTTGAAAGACGAGCGGAGAAAAGTATCCGGATGAAATGAGCTCAAACAACACTTCGCTTTTCCAAGGCTCGTAAATTTCAACAAAATTATGACACAACTTATAAATATAAATAAAGAACAAACAATGACGTCGCTCGAAATTGCCGAGCTGACAGGTAAAAATCATTTCGACCTGATGAGAGCCATTCGCAAGATGGAGCCTGCATGGGAGAAAGTCAACGGATGCAAATTTGCATTGGTTGAATATCAAGACAGAAAAGGTGAGTATCGCCCAAAGAGTGTCCCACGGACTGGCTGCTGATAGGCTACGCCATGGCGGTAGTGGAGAATGGCAAAGCGCTACCCGCCGCACCGATGCTAAAAGGCTATGCGCTGGCTATAGGCTAGTGAAGAAAAAAACAATTAAACATAAATCCTAGGGCAATATCCTTTTGCTTTAGGATTTTTTGTTTATATTTGCAACATCCAATAGAAAATATCATGAATCGTAGTCAAGAAATCATTCGCACCAGTTGGATAGGCATCGCCGCTAATGTGCTGTTAGCAGGCTTCAAGGCTGCCGTGGGTATTCTGGCCAGTAGCGTGGCGATCGTGATGGATGCAGTTAACAACCTGAGCGACGCACTGTCGAGCGTCATCACCATCGTTGGCACGAAACTATCTCAGCGACCTGCCGATAGGAAGCACCCCTTCGGTTTCGGGCGTATAGAGTATTTCAGCGCTATTATCATTGCCGTAATCGTGCTGTCGGCTGGCATCACCTCGTTTATCGAATCTGTGAAGAAAATCTTCGACCCTACGGAACCCTCGTACACTACGACGACGCTGGTGGTTATCGTGGTGGCCATCGTGGTGAAACTCGTCCTCGGCCAGTATGTGAAGCGCAAGGGCGAACAACTGAAGAGTGACGCACTGATTGCCTCCGGCTCTGATGCGCTGTTCGATGCCGTCATCACGTTGGCTACGCTCGTCTCGGCAGGCGTTATGCTGCTGTGGGGCGTATCGCTTGATGGCATTCTGGGCGCATTGATTTCCATTGTTATCATAAAGGCTGGTATCGAGATGCTGGCCTCGCCCATTAACGAGTTGCTGGGCACGAGCATCTCGGCAGACTTTGCCAAACAGATTCAGAAGGAGGTTTCTGACTTCGAGGGCGTACATGGCGTGTTCGACTTGATATTGCATAACTATGGCCCAGACGTAAAGATTGGTTCGCTGCATATCAACGTCTATGATACCATGGCGGCCCACGATATTCACGGCCTGACACGACGGATTTCCACACAGATGTACGAGCGTCACGGCATCATCATGACTGTCGGTGTATATTCCATCGCTACAGGCGAGAACCACCGTGCAGAATTGCAGGCGAAGGTGATGCAGACCCTCGCAGCTCACAAAGACATTGTGCAAGTGCACGGATTCTACTATTCAGAGAAGAGCAAATATCTCTCCGTTGATGTAGTCCCCGATATCTCCGTCCACGACGATGCTGCCTTTGTCAGTCAGCTCACTACTGAACTTCAGCCGTTAGTACCAGATACACAGGTAGTCATCGTAGTGGATCATAACTATAGCGAGTAATAATTATTAACCCTTAACCCCAAACACCTAAACAACTTAAACATCATGAAAGAGAAAGTATTACAGGCCATGCGTGAGTTCGGTGCTCCCGTTAACGCTGGCAAGATTGCGGAAATCACAGGTATTGACCGCAAGGAAGTGGATAAGGCTTTTGCCGAGTTGAAGAAGGAGGGTGCCATCGTGTCGCCCGTCCGTTGCAAGTGGGCTCCTGCGTGAATCTTAATTAGACCTTAGACTTTAGGCTCTAGACTTTAGACCTGGAACCAAGGTCGAAGACCTATGAAACCTGAAACCGGGGCGAAAGCCATATGAAACCTGAAACTGGGTCGAAGACCTCTGAAACTTGAAGGCTGCGATTGAGCGAGAGCAATGATAAGCTAGCTTAAGCATTGCCGAACCGAGTAAGCAGCGAGAGCCATGAGTGCTCGCACTCTAATGGCCGAGTCGCGTTCGAGGTCGATGAAATCATCGTGAGCAGTCTCGACCGAAGGTCAAACCTGAAGGCTGCAAAGGAGGGCTTCGGCTCTCCTTTTTTCACATTATCTGTTTTGGGTATTGTGTACCTTATTTATTTGTCGTACCTTTGCGACATAATAATTATGCATTATGAATTATGAATTAACCATCGGACTGCTGATTCCATTGCTGGGCACGATGCTCGGCTCTGCCTTCGTGTTCTTCATGCGAAACGAAATGTCGGCTCGATTGCAGAAGACGCTGCTCGGCTTTGCATCGGGTGTGATGGTGGCAGCATCGGTATGGTCGCTGCTGATTCCAGCCATGGAGATGACGTCAATTCATAATTCACAATTCATAATTCATAATGAGGCTAACGCGTGGTCTGTGCTTCCTGCTGCTTTGGGATTCCTACTCGGTATGGGCTTTTTGTTGCTGATTGACGAACTGACACCTCACTTGCATATTGGTACAGATAAAGCCGAGGGTATGCGCTCTCATCTGTCGAAAACTGCCATGCTGGCCCTTGCCGTCACCATCCACAACCTGCCCGAAGGTATGGCCGTGGGTGTGGTCTTTGCAGGAGCTGACAGCGGCGCGACGAGCATTTCATTAACCAGTGCGCTGGCCGTAGCCGTAGGTATCGCCATTCAGAATGTGCCAGAGGGTGCCATCATCTCCATGCCGATGCGGGCGGCAGGGAATTCCAAGTGGAAGTCATTTCTCATCGGTTCATTGAGCGGAGCCGTAGAGCCCATCGGAGCCATTGCCGTCCTATTGCTAGCCTCAATGCTCGTGCCCGCCCTACCCTACATGCTTGCCTTTGCCGCAGGCGCCATGTTCTATGTGGTAGTAGAGGAACTTATCCCAGAAGCCTCCTCTGGTCAGCACTCCAATCTCAGCACTATCGGCTTTGCCATCGGCTTTGTCCTGATGATGGTACTTGATGTGGTGATGGGGTGATTCGTTTATCGGCATTTTTTAGTTTAGAGTTTAGAGTTTAGAGATTAGAGTTTAAAGTTTAAAGTTTAGAGAAGGATGAAGAAGATAGCAATTCCTACACGTGAGAATATGGTCGATGACCACTTTGGGCACTGTGCCTATTATACCATAGTAACGCTCGATGATGAGAATAATGTCCAGAAGCAGGAACGCATGGATTCGCCTGAAGGTTGCGGATGCAAATCAAACATTGCATCTGTGATGCAGGAAATGGGAACCACGCTGATGCTGGCGGGCAACATGGGGATGGGAGCCTACAATAAGTTGTCGGCTCACGGCATAACCGTCATCAGGGGATGCCACGGAAAAGTAGATGATGTGCTCAGGTCTTATCAAAATGGTGAACTGCAGGATTCACTCGAATCGTGCGACCATCACGACTGCGATCATCACGAGGAGCAACCCGTATTCGTTGTTCCTTCGCTCAGCAAATGAAGTGGACAGTATTATCGGACAATCGGAGCTGTGATGCCTCGTTAAAAACGGAGCACGGGCTGTCTATCCTGTTAGAGACAGAACATCATAGGATCTTACTGGATACAGGAGCGAGTGATGTGTTTATCAAAAATGCAGAGTTGCTGGGCATCGACCTCAGCACGGTGGACTACGTTTTCATTTCCCATGGGCATAGCGACCATGCAGGGGGCTTGCGTTACTTCTTGGAGCATAACCAAAAGGCCAAGGTCATCGTCTCGCCTGATGCTATGAGCGGTAAGTTCTTTTCCAAGCGTGGGAACGTGCATAGCATAACAACAGAATTTGCTGACATTAAGAAAGATAGACTTATCTTAGTAAACAAAAACTGCAACGTATCTGAAGACATCTATGCCATAGCTCATATTCCTCAGATTCATCCAATGCCCAAAGGGAACCTGAATCTTTTTATAGAAGATGTTAACGGGCAAATGGTCCACGACGATTTTCGCCACGAACTGGCTCTGTATGTTGACGGGCTGCTCTTCACAGGCTGTGCTCATAGCGGACTGGAGAACATTATGGCTGCATGCCCCTACCCCGTTCATACCATTGTCGGCGGCTTTCACCTGTTGGATGGTATGGAGACTGAGGAAGAACTTTCAGCATTAAGTAAACGCCTGCTTGAATATGATAAATCCTCGCAAAAAGGTCTTCTGTTCTACACCAGTCATTGCACAGGCGATAAAGTATTTGAGGTGATGAAGGGCATTATGGGCGAACGGCTTAACGCATTCTCGTGTGGAATAACAATATA
>JAILQO010000009.1 GCA_024698925.1 Bacteroidaceae bacterium
TGCCATCCTTTCTCCATGAGAATTGTCCGTTGTTGGGCAGGTAACCACTCCCCTCGCCCTTTGGAGAGGGGCTGGGGGTGAGGCTTTCCTTGCGCAGAGCGATGGCATCGCGGGCAATCTCCTTCAGACCTACACCGCCGATGGTGCTTACTTCAGTACCGAAGTAGCGGCGCAGCAAGTCCTCGCTCAGTCCGATGCTCTCGAAAATCTTGGCACCACGATAAGAGCGGATGGTAGATATACCCATCTTCGACATAATCTTCTTCAAGCCCTTATCTACGGCCTTGATATAGTTCTTCTCGGCAGTAGCGTACTCCTCCTGAATCTTGTGATGCTTCACCAGGTCATCCAGCACGGCAAACGTCATGTATGGGCACAGGGCGCTGGCACCGTAGCCCAGCAGCAGGGCGGCGTGCATCACCTCGCGAATCTCACCGCTCTCAACAATCAGGGCAGTCTGCACACGCTTACCCACGCTAATCAGATAATGATGAACGGCACTAACGGCCAGCAGCGATGGGATGGCGGCGTGCCTCTCGTCCAGGTCGCGGTCGCTCAGAATAATGTAGTTCACACCCTCGTCTACACTGGCTTCGGCCTGGTGGCACAGATCGTCGAGAGCCTTACGCAGACCTTCCTCGCCCTTTGCCATCTCAAAGAGGATAGGCAACTTCTTGGTATTGAAGCCCTTGTAGCGGATGTTACAAAGTATATCGAGTTGTGTGTTGGTCAAAACTGGTTGTGGCAGGCGCACCATCTTACAGTTCGATGCGTCGGGCGTCAGAATGTTGGTTCCCACGGCACCGATGTATTCGGTAAGACTCATTACAAGTTCCTCGCGGATAGGGTCGATGGCAGGGTTGGTGACCTGTGCGAACTGCTGACGGAAGTAGTTGAACAGCACCTGTGGACGGTCTGAGATGACTGCTAGTGGTGTGTCGTTACCCATAGCAGCTACAGGTTCCTGTCCAGCTGTGGCCATAGGGATGATAGTCTTGTCGATATCCTCCTGACCGAATCCGAAAGTCACCAGCTTAGCGTTGAGATCGCTCACGCCGTTGTCCACTTTACGTCCGCTCTTCAGTTTCTCAAGCTGCACGCGGTTCTCGGCCAGCCACTCGCGGTAAGGATGGGCCTTGGCCAGCTTCTCCTTAATCTCGCCATCGTAGTAAATCTTGCCTTCCTGCGTGTCAACCAGCAGAATCTTTCCTGGCTGCAGGCGTCCCTTCGAAACCACGTCGCCAGGCTCAAAGTCCATCACGCCAACCTCAGAGGCTACCACCATCATACCTTGCTTGGTGATGGTGTAGCGGCTGGGGCGCAGGCCGTTGCGGTCCAACATACCGCCTGCGTAGCGACCATCGCTAAACAACAGTGCTGCAGGACCGTCCCACGGCTCCATCAGGATAGAGTGATATTCGTAGAAGGCTTTCAAATCTTCTGAAATAGGGTTCTTATCGTTAAAGCTCTCAGGCACCAGGATAGCCATGGCCTGTGGCAACGAGAGTCCACTCATCATCAGGAATTCGAAAACATTGTCCAAGCTGGCCGAGTCGCTCATGCCGTCCTGCACAATCGGGCGCAGGTCCTTGATGTCGCCCAGCGCCTCACTGCTCAGCACACACTCTCTTGCCTTCATCCAGCCGCGGTTACCACGAATGGTGTTAATCTCACCGTTGTGGGCCAGCAAGCGGAAAGGCTGTGCCAGCTTCCATTTGGGGAACGTATTAGTTGAGAAACGCGAGTGAACCAAGGCCAGTCCGCTCGTGAAGTAATCGTTCGAAAGATCGGGGAAGTAGCGACGTAGTTGTCCGCTGGTAAGCATTCCCTTGTAGATAATATTTTTGCTCGACAGCGAACAGAGATAAAAATCCTCATCATCAATGCGGTTCTCTATGCGCTTACGAACCTTATATAATATACGGTCGAATACGGGCACATCGTCTTCCGATACACCTGTAACGAATATCTGCTTAATATCGGGTTCCACCTCTCTGGCAGCCACACCCAGCACCTCGGGGTTGGTGGGCACCGTGCGCAAATGCATCAGCTGCAGACCCTCGCGCTCAATCTCCTCAATCATCACGCTCAGAATCTGCTGCTGCGCCTTCTCTTCCTTCGGAAGGAATACCAGGCCCGTGCCGTACTTTCCTTTCTCTGGCACAGGAATGCCCTGTAACAAAATAAACTCATGGGGTATCTGTACCATGATACCCGCACCATCACCGGTCTTGTCGCGTGTCTCGGCGCCACGGTGTTCCATGTTCTCAAGCACCTTCAGTGCATTGTCAACCAGATCATGACTCTTGCCACCATGAATATTCACCACCATACCCACGCCGCAAGCGTCGTGCTCATAAGCTTCTTGATATAATCCTTGCTGATTCATATTTGACATTTTTCAGTTTTTACAATTTATCATTGATTCGGCGAAGCGCCTCTTCCGTATTCTCGCGTGTGCCAAAGGCTGTGAGGCGAACGTAACCTTCGCCTGCGGAGCCGAAACCGACACCAGGGGTGCAGACGACATGGGCAGAATGAAGCATCCAGTCGAAGAACTCCCATGAACTCCCCCCGCCCACGGAAGAGGGGTTGGGGGTGAGGTTTGGCACGCGCACCCATAGGTAAGGTGCATCCACGCCGCCATAGACCGTGAAGCCCATTTTGACCAATGCCTCGCGCATCAGGCGAGCGTTCTCCATATAGTATCCAATCGTGGCCTTGATCTGTTGTTTGCCTTCGGGCGTGTAGATGGCTTCTGCGGCCCTTTGGCTAAGATAACTCGTGCCATTGAACTTGGTTGATTGCCTGCGGTTCCACAACGGATTCAGTGCAACGCGCTTGCCCTCTGCATTCTTCATCGCAACATGTTTGGGAACGACGGTATAGCCACAGCGGATACCGGTGAAGCCAGCAGTTTTGGAGTAGCTATGAAACTCCACGGCACACTCTTTAGCACCAGGAATCTCGTAGATACTATGTGGAACTTTCGCGCGTTGTATGTACGCCTCGTAGGCTGCATCATAAAGGATGAGTGCATCGTTATTGATAGCGTATTCGACCCACCTATACAGTTCTTGATGCGAGAGCGACGTCCCTGTCGGGTTGTTAGGATAGCAGAGGTAGATGACGTCCACGTGCTCTGCGGGAAGCTCCGGTACGAAGCCATTCTCCGCCGTACAGGGCAGATAGACAATCTCGCGTCCTGCCATTACATTGGAGTCCACATACACAGGATAAACGGGGTCTGTTACGGCTACGCGGACGTTTTTGCCCAATAGCTCCTGAAAGTTGCCCGTATCACTCTTGGCCCCATCGCTGACAAAAATCTCATCAGCATCAATCTCAATGCCGCGCGCCAGGAAATCATTCTTCACAATAGCCTCGCGCAGGAAATCGTAACCGCGCTCCGGGCCATAGCCACGGAACGATGACGCCACAGCCATCTCGTCTGTTGCCCTATGCAACACTTCGATGACAGCAGGGCAGAGCGGCTGTGTCACGTCGCCGATGCCCAGGCTGATGATGTCTGCCTCCGGCTCTTCGGCCTTGTATGCTTTCACTTTCCGCGCGATCTCAGAAAAGAGATAGGACTCGGAGAGCTTCAGGTAGTTTTCGTTAATCATTGTTTTCGTTATTACGTTATTTCGTTATTCCGGCAATTCGATTTCTCCCTCAAACACAAACGCTGCCGGCCCCGTCATGTACACATGGTTGTCAGCCTCGCGCCATTCTATCTCCAGTTCGCCTCCGTCCATCATGATGCGGCTTGTACGAGCAGCACGTCCAGTCTTGCAGGCTGCCACCGCTGTAGCACAGGCGCCTGTTCCGCAGGCCATCGTGATACCACTGCCGCGTTCCCAAACGCGCACACGAATGCCGTCAGGACGCATTTCGGCAAATTCGATATTGGCGCGTTCGGGAAACGCAGGGTGGTGTTCAAGTATTGCTCCATCATGAGCGATGTCAAGTGTCTCTACGTTATCCACGAAGACGACGTAGTGGGGATTGCCCATAGAAACGAAAGTCCCCGCAGACAGTTTTTCGCCGCAAGGCAAAAACTGCTGCGGTTTTTCAAAGAGGGGTTCTCCCATATCGACCGTTACGCTTTCCACGATACCGTCTTTCACATGAAGGTCAAGCACCTTAATACCAGAAAGCGTGAGCAGTCTTATCTGTGTGTTTTTCGTTAGTCCTTTCTCAAACAGGTACTTGCCGATGCAGCGACTGGCGTTGCCGCACATCATAGCCTCTGATCCATCGGCGTTGAAGATGCGCATCGTATAATCAGCTTCGGGGAGCGATGATTGTCCAATCAGCACCAGTCCGTCCGAGCCAATTCCTTTGTTCCGATCGCTCCATGCGATGGCTGCCGCCGCCGGATTCTCTATATTATATAAAGAGGTGTCGACATAAATGTAGTCGTTGCCGCAGCCGTGCATCTTCGTGAAGTGGATTTTTTCTTTCATTTTGCGTCCTTTTTAGATAAATTCACTTACTTAATGTCTTATTTCACTGCAAAGGTATGTCGTTTTGTACACATAAGCAACCTTTTTACGTCAAAATCACACAATATTATTAAAATTTGTTGACGCATGTCAATTTTTGAGCATGTACAACTATCTTTTTGCTTAGATTATTTGCATTTCAATATCGTTTTGCACTATCTTTGCAGCGATTTCATTGCAATGTGATACAAATAGGACGCTAATTCATTAAAATGTTTAAGGTATGAAGAAGATTGAAGCGATCATCAGGAAGACCAAGTTTGAGGACGTCAAAGAGGCCTTGCTCAACTCGGACATCGATTGGTTTGAGTACCACGACGTGCACGGCATCGGCCAGAGCCGGCAGGAACGTATCTATCGCGGCGTGCAGTACTCAACGGATGTCATCGAGCGCGTGGCTGTTACAATCGTGTGCCGCGACCAGTTCGTAGAACCCACCGTGAAAGTAATCATCGATACAGCCCATACGGGTGAGGTCGGCGACGGCCGCATCTTCGTGAGCGAAATGATTGACACTTGGAGCATCCGTACTGGCGAGAATGGCGACACGGTATTGAGAGACAAGAAATAAAGGATAACAACACTAAACAGAACTA
The DNA here is from genome assembly GCA_024698925.1 of Bacteroidaceae bacterium. Classification (GTDB taxonomy): domain Bacteria; phylum Bacteroidota; class Bacteroidia; order Bacteroidales; family Bacteroidaceae; genus Physcousia. The sequence continues at coordinate 5,105 of JAILQO010000009.1, forward strand.
TTATGAACGACATTGCACTTTCATTAGATACAGTATGGATGTTATTGGCAGCCATGTTAGTGTTCTTCATGCAGCCCGGTTTTGCGCTGTGCGAAGCAGGTTTTACACGCGGCAAGAACACAGTCAACATCCTATTTAAGAACTTTGTGGACTTCATGTTCGGATCGCTGTTGTTCTGGTTCGTAGGCTTCGGCTTCATGTTCGGATCAGACGGCGCCGGCTTCATCGGTTTGCCCAACTGGGGTGACCTCAGTTTCTATAGCGGCGACCTTCCCGTAGAGGGCTTCCTCATCTTCGAGACGGTCTTCTGCGCCACCAGTGCCACCATCGTCAGCGGTGCTATGGCCGAACGCACCAAGTTCTCTATGTATGTGATTTACAGCGCCATGATTTCGCTGTTCATCTACCCCATCGAGGGTCACTGGACCTGGGGTGGCGGTTGGCTTTGCAATGATGCCGCCGACAGCTTTATGATGACCACTTTCGGCAGCGTGTTCCATGACTTTGCGGGCTCCGCTATCGTACACAGCGTAGGCGGCGTACTGGCCCTCATCGGCGCCATTGCCCTGGGTGCCCGTCGCGGCAAGTACGCCAAGGACGGCAGCAGCCGTGCTATTCCTGGTCACTCTCTGACACTCGCCGCCCTCGGCGTATTCATCCTCTGGATGGGCTGGTTCGGCTTCAACCCCGGTTCACAGCTTGCCGCTTCCGGCGAGGTTAACCGCATTGCGATTTCCCACGTCTTCCTGACCACCAACCTTGCAGCCGCTGCAGGCGGCGTAGCCACCATGTTCCTTACCTGGATTAAGTACAAGAAGCCGTCGTTCTCACTGACGCTGAACGGCGTACTCGCAGGTCTCGTGGGCATCACGGCTGGTTGCGACCTTGTGTCACCCGTGGGAGCCGTCATTATCGGCCTCGTCTGCGGTACAGTACTTGTATTCAGCATTGAGTTCATCGACCACAAGCTACACATCGACGATCCCGTCGGCGCCTCCAGCGTCCATGGTGTTTGCGGCATCCTTGGCACACTCATGACTGGCCTGTTGGCCACTGAGAGTGGTGCGTTCTACGGTCACGGCTGGGGCTTCTTCGGCGCTGAGCTGTTCGGTGTCCTCGTCATCGATCTTTGGGCTGCAGCCTGCGGCATTGCCCTCTTCTATGGCATCAAGAAGCTGCACGGCCTCCGCGTTCCCGCTCGCATTGAGGACGAAGGACTGGATGTCTACGAACATGGAGAACTCTGCTACAACTAATTAATAATTATAAAAACTGATAAACAATGAAAAAGTTATTCATCATAGCTCTGTCCGTAATCGGAATGACTACGGCGAGCGCACAAGATACAGTTTCCACAACCCTCGGCGCCGACGTCGTCAACCAATACATCTGGCGTGGTCAGGACCTCGGCAACACCAGCCTACAGCCCACCCTTGGTGTGGAATGGAAGGGTTTGAGCCTCTCCGGCTGGGGCAGCGTGGGCATCACCAATGCCGCTGACGACAAGGAGCTGGACCTCACCCTCAGCTACACCTTCAAAGGATTAACAGTTGGCGTCACCGACTACTGGTTCTCCAAAGGCAGCTACTTCCAGTACAAGGATGGCAGCACGACCCATATCTTCGAGGCCGGCATCGGCTATGACTTCGGATTCCTCTCCGCCTCATGGTACACCAACTTCGCTGGTGACGACGGCACCAACGCCAACGGCAAGCGCGCCTATAGCAGCTACTTCGAGCTCACAGCCCCCTTCACGCTCGGCGGTCTCGACTGGGAAGGCACCATCGGCGCTGTACCCTGGGAGACGACCTCCTACGGCGCTAACGGTTTCTGCGTCACCAACGTCAGCCTGAAGGCTACCAAGGACTTTGCCGTCAACGACAAGTTACATCTCCCCGTCTTTGCGGGCTTGACGGCCAACCCCCGTTCCGAGAAGATGTACCTCCTCTTCGGTCTCAGCCTCAGCCTCTGATCCAACACTAAGAACAATACATTAAATAAGATATCAAGCCTTGGTTACATTTTCAAGGCTTGATATTTTATTTGTACGACTTGATAGAATAATATATCAAAGAAAAATAAAAATATATTGACTTTTTGTTTGTAATATTTTGGATATTACATCAAAATGTCATACCTTTGCGACAAATTTAAACAAAATGACAATTTAAGACCAGTTTAAGCCACACGATGAACACAAAATACATCTTCGTTACGGGCGGTGTCGTTTCCTCGTTAGGAAAGGGCATTATCTCCGCCAGCATCGGCAAGATGCTGCAAGCACGCGGCTACAAAGTGACCATCCAGAAGTTCGACCCCTACATTAACATCGACCCAGGCACGCTGAACCCCTACGAGCACGGCGAGTGCTACGTGACGGCCGATGGCATGGAAACGGATTTGGATCTGGGTCACTATGAGCGCTTCACCGGCATCCACACCACGCGCCACAACAGCATCACCACCGGACGCATCTACAAGACGGTTATCGATCGCGAGCGCAAGGGCGACTATCTTGGCAAGACCATCCAGGTGGTGCCGCACATCACGGATGAGATTAAGCGGAGGATGCTGAGAGAGGACGAAACGAATGAGCAGCTTGACTTTGTCATCACCGAGGTGGGTGGTACCATCGGCGACATTGAGAGCGCGCCTTTTATGGAAGCCATCCGTCAGTTGCGCTGGCAGCTTGGGCGCGACGCCGTTTGCGTACACCTGACCTACGTGCCCTACCTGAAGGCCGCCGATGAGCTGAAGACAAAGCCTACACAGCACAGCGTGAAGGAACTGCAGGGCATGGGTATTCAGCCCGACATCCTTGTACTCCGCACGGAACGCCACCTTGACGACGCGATGCGCCTGAAGGTGGCATCTTTCTGCAACGTCGATTTGGAATGCGTTGTTCAGAGCGAGGACATGCCCAGCATCTACGAGGTACCCGTGAACATGCAGCATCAGGGATTGGACGCAGCCATCCTCCGCAAGATCGGCATTCCCGTTGGCGAGACACCCGCCATGAAACCCTGGCGCGACTTTCTGGAGAAGCAACGCAACGCCACCAAGGAAGTGCACATCGGCCTCGTTGGCAAGTATGACCTGCAAGACGCCTACAAGAGCATCCGCGAGAGCCTGAATCTGGCAGGTATATATAATAATGTGAAGGCAAAAATCCACTTCATCAACAGCCAGGAGATCACGCCCGAGAACGTAGCCGAGCGTCTGAGCGGGATGGCAGGTGTTGTCATCTGTCCAGGTTTTGGCCAGCGCGGCATTGAAGGCAAGATCATTGCTGCTGAATACACCCGCACCCACGACATCCCCACCTTCGGCATCTGTCTGGGTATGCAGATGATGGTCATCGAATTTGCACGCAACGTACTGGGCTACAAGGATGCCAACAGCGCAGAGATGGACGATAAGACACCACACAATGTCATCGACATCATGGAGGAGCAGAAATCGATTACCCAAATGGGTGGCACCATGCGATTAGGCGCCTACGACTGCGAGCTGAAGGAAGGCAGCCGGGCCGCAGAAGCCTATGAAAGTGAGAAATTAAAAGTGAAAAGTGAAAAATTGATTGTTAGCGAAAGGCATCGCCATCGCTATGAGTTCAATAATAAATACAAGGAGGAATACGAGGCCGCAGGCATGAAATGCGTGGGTATCAATCCCGCCGCAGACTTGGTCGAGATTGTAGAGATTCCGGAGAAGAAATGGTACATCGGCTCGCAGTTCCACCCCGAATACTCCTCCACGGTGCTTCATCCCCACCCCTTGTTCATGAGCTTTATCAAGACTTGCTTAGAGAATTGAAAATTGAAAATTGAAAGTTGAGAATTGAAAATTGAGAATTGAAAGTTGAGAATTGAAAATTGAAAATTCATGGAACAATTGAAGCATGAGTGTGGCGTGGCATTGGTAAGGCTCCTGAAGCCGCAGAGCTATTACGCGCAGAAATACGGCACGCAGGCGTACGGCCTGAACAAGCTCTATCTGATGATGGAGAAGCAGCACAACCGCGGCCAAGAGGGAGCCGGTATCGCCTGCGTCAACATGGATGCACCCGTCGGCACCGAGTATATGTTCCGCGAGCGGGCGCTGGGCAAGGATGCCATCTCTGAAGTCTTTCAGCGAATGAACGATGGACAATGGACAATGGACAATGACACCGCAGGTCCCAATTATCCATTATCCATTTTCAATTGTCAATTATATATGGGGCACCTGCGCTACTCGACCACTGGCAAGAGCGGACTGCAGTACGTACACCCCTTCCTGCGCCGCAACAACTGGCGGGCCAAGAACCTGTGCCTGTGCGGCAACTTCAACATGACCAATATCGACGAGATATTCCAGAAGATTGTGCAGCAGGGACAGTCGCCGCGTATCTACAGCGACTCCTACATCACGTTGGAGTGGATGGGGCACCGCCTGGACCGCGAGGTGGAACGTTGCTTCGTGGAAGCCAAGGAGCAGGGGCTGGAGAACACGGACATTACACGCTACATCGAGGAGCATGTGCAGATGGCGAATGTGCTGCGCACAACGATGGCCGACTACGACGGCGGCTATGTGATGTGCGGCATGACCGGTTCGGGCGAGATGTTTGCCATGCGCGACCCGTGGGGCATCCGGCCCGCCTTCTTCTACAAGGACGATGAGGTGATAGCCGTTGCCAGCGAACGTGCCGTGCTGCAGACCACCTTCGACCTGCAAGTGGAAGATGTCCACGAACTGCCCGCCGGCCAAGCGCTGATTGTTCACAAGGATGGCACATCGGGCCTTGAGACCATACTGGAAGCCCAGAAGCAATCACGCTGCTCGTTCGAGCGCATTTACTTCAGCCGAGGCTCCGACCGCGACATCTACCACGAGCGCAAGCAGCTGGGACAGCAATTGACCGAGCCCATCCTGAAAGCCATTGACGGCGACACAGACCATAGCGTATTCTCCTTCATCCCCAACACGGCCGAGGTAGCTTTTTACGGCATGATGGATGGACTGCGCAGCAAGGGCCTCAGCGTAAGGAGCGAGAAGGTAGCATGGAAGGACATCAAGCTACGCACTTTCATCACGGAAGCCGGCTCGCGCAACGACCTTGCCTCCCACGTCTATGACATCACCTACGGTTCACTGCGGCCATACGAGGATAACCTGGTCATCATCGACGACAGCATTGTTCGTGGCACCACCCTGAAGGAAAGCATCTTTAAGATCCTGGACCGCCTGCACCCCAAGAAGATTGTCATGGTCTCCAGCTCGCCCCAAATCCGCTACCCCGACTACTACGGCATCGACATGGCGCGCCTGGAGGAGTTCTGCGCTTTCCGCGCCACCATCGAGCTACTGACGGAGCGCGGCTTATGGGATCTTGTCCAACGCACCTACGAGGCCTGTCGGGCCGAGTTACAGAAGCCCAAGGCCGAGCAAATCAATGCCGTTTGCGCCATCTATAAGCCATTCACCGTCGAGGACATCAACCGCAAGATGGCCGAGATGTTGCGCCCCGTGGGTATGCAGGCCCCAGTAGAATTCGTCTTCCAGTCCATCGAAGGCCTTCACGCCGCCTGCCCCGACCATCAAGGCGACTGGTACTTCACCGGCCACTACCCCACCCCTGGCGGCAACCGTCTGTGCAACGAGGCCTTCGTCCGCTTCGTCGAGAAGGGTAAATAAGCCCCAAAAGAGACCGCAACACCCCAAACTAGCCCCTTGAGCAATCAGGGGGCTTTATTTTTATTAAATATTGAGCATTTTGCAATAGAAACAAGGAAATTCGTGACACAAATCAAGAAAATCGAGTTAAATTTATACATTTTGGTTATATTCCCTTTGAATTAATAACAAAATGCACTACTTTTGCACCATCATTTAATAATAATGATAGCAATTGCACAGAAAAGCAAACAAATTGTAAACAATAAACAGTTAATTGTAAATCGTCAAATTGTAAATTACTGAGGTTATGGCAAACGAATTGAGATTCCAAGTTGTCGGCGAAGCGTTCAAGAAGAAGCCGCTCGACGTAGAAGCCCCGAGTGAAAGACCTTGCGAGTACTTTGGCAAGCATGTCTTCAACCGCGAAAAGATGTACAAGTACCTGCCCAAGGATGTCTATGAGCAGATGATTGACGTGATCGACAACGGTGCTCAGCTTGACCGCACCATAGCGAATGCAGTCGCTGCGGGCATGATGCAGTGGGCCAAGGAAAACGGCGTGACACACTACACGCACTGGTTCCAGCCGCTTACCGAGGGTACAGCAGAGAAACACGACAGCTTCATCGAACACGATGGCAAGGGTGGTATGATCGAGGAGTTCAGCGGCAAGCTGCTCGTTCAGCAGGAGCCCGACGCCTCGAGTTTCCCCAGCGGCGGTATCCGCTCCACCTTCGAGGCACGCGGCTACTCAGCTTGGGACCCCACCAGCCCCGTCTTCATCATGGACGACACGCTCATCATTCCCACCGTCTTTATTTCCTATAGCGGCGAGGCGCTTGACTATAAGGCTCCCCTGCTACGTGCGTTGAAAGCCGTCAATGTGGCAGCCACAGAGGTGTGCCATTACTTCGATCCCGCCGTCAAGAAAGTGACCAGCAATCTGGGTTGGGAGCAGGAATATTTCCTCGTAGATGAGGGTCTCTATGCTGCCCGTCCCGACCTGCTGCTGACTGGTCGCACGTTGATGGGTCACGACTCGGCTAAGAACCAGCAGATGGATGACCACTACTTCGGCGCTATTCCTGAGCGCGTGGCCGCCTTCATGCGCGAATTGGAGATTGAAGCGCTGATGCTGGGTATTCCCTGCAAGACCCGTCACAACGAGGTAGCACCCAACCAGTTCGAGGTGGCTCCTATCTTCGAGGACACCAACCTGGCCGTTGACCATAACATGTTGCTCATGTCACTCATGAAGCGCGTGGCCCGCAAGCATGGCTTCCGCGCCTTGTTACACGAGAAGCCCTTCGCAGGCATCAATGGTAGCGGTAAGCATAACAACTGGAGCCTCTCCACCGACACCGGCGTACTGCTTCACGCTCCCGGCAAGACGCCCGAGCAGAACCTGCGCTTCGCCACCTTCATCGTGGAGACACTGATGGGCGTATATAAGCACAATGGACTGCTCAAGGCTTCCATCATGAGTGCTACGAATGCACACCGCCTTGGTGCCAACGAGGCGCCCCCAGCCATCATCTCTTCGTTCCTCGGCACACAGCTTTCCGAACTGCTCGACCACATCGAGAAAGCCGACAAGGAAGACCTCTTCACGATGGACGGCAAGCAAGGCATGAAGCTTGATATCCCCGAGATTCCCGAGCTGCTCATTGACAACACGGACCGCAACCGCACCAGCCCCTTCGCCTTCACGGGTAACCGCTTTGAGTTCCGTGCCGTAGGTAGCGAGGCCAACTGCGCCAGCGCCATGATCACGCTGAACAGCGCCGTAGCCGAGGCTCTGATTGACTTCAAGAAGCGTGTCGATGCCCGCATCGCCGTCATCAGCAAGGACTTCTCCGGCTCTGGCCACAACCCCACGTTCCACGCCATCATCGACGTGCTCCGCGAAGACATCAAGACCTGCAAGCCCATCCGCTTCGACGGCAACGGCTACAGCGACGAGTGGAAGGCAGAAGCTGCCAAGCGCGGTCTCGACGCAGAGACCTCCTGCCCCGTCATCTTCGAGCGCTACCTGGATGCTGACAGCATCGCCATGTTCGAGAGCCTTGGCGTGATGACCAAGAAAGAGCTGGAAGCCCGCAACGAAGTGAAGTGGGAGACCTACACCAAGAAGATTCAGATTGAGGCCCGCGTGCTCGGCGACCTCAGCATGAACCACATCATCCCCGTGGCTACCAGCTACCAGAGCGCCCTGTTGAAGAATGTGGAGCGCATGAGTACCGCCTTCCCCGCTGAGAAAGCCGCTACCCTCAACGCCCGCAACCTCAAGCTCATCGAGGAGATCGCACAGCGCACCGCCACGATTGAGACCAAAGTGGAAGAACTCGTCGAAGCCCGCAAGGTGGCCAACAAGATTGAGGACGAGCACCAGAAGGCCATCGCTTATCATGACACCATCGCGCCGATGTTCGACACCATCCGCTACCAGATCGACAAGCTCGAACTCATCGTCGATGACGCCCTCTGGCCACTGCCCAAGTACCGCGAATTACTCTTCATCCGCTAATCAGCATTACGCTATTACAGCAGAATAAACGCATCCCTGCTGGGGAAATAAAAGGAGAACCGACAGCTCTGTAGTCTGTCGGTTCTCTCGTTGTTTGTTAGATGAATGGGCCTTTCCCTCACGCGCTTAGCGTCCATTGCTGCGATAAGGATAAACCATCTTGCACTATTCAAGCGCTGTGAAGCCCGTTCGTAAATGACACTCAGTCATTTACTTCATGGTCACCATGCACGACGTGGTGGTGAGGGCGGTGAGAAATGCTGTGAGGGCGGCTACTACCATCTTCGCCACAACCTCCCAAACGGAATTCTTTTTCATAACTGAAAAGTTTAAGGGTTCTCCAAGTGTGGAGCGTCGCAAGCGCCGAGCGCAAGAGTTTAAGGGTTGCCCGTCCCCCATCACCTCTCCCTTGGGGAGAGGCTGGGAGTGGGCCGTTCTTTACCCTTCGTCGCCATCGTCAGGATCGGTGCTACCTCCGTTGCCGCCGGTGTCTATGCTACCCGTGCCGCCACCGCTCTGGCTACCGCCCTCGTTGGAACCATTGGAACTGTTGGAACCGTTGGAACCGTTGGAACCGTTGGAACCGTTGGAACCGCCATTCTGGCTCCCCTCGCCCTCGGGAGAGGGGTCGGGGGTGAGGCTATCCTCATTCTCCCCCGTGAGGTCGCTGTAGAGGCTGGTGCTGAGGGTGGTTTCCTGTCGCATGGCGGCGGCCTTGTAGGTGGACTTCTTGCTCTGGTCGGCGAGGAAGGCGACGCCCAGTCGGGTGATGTTCTCCTGCGCGCTGAAGTCCTTGGCGTCCGCTACGCCCTGCGATGTCAGGACGGGGTAG
>JAILQO010000030.1 GCA_024698925.1 Bacteroidaceae bacterium
CGTGAAGACCGGCCTCATCACCACCCGCCGCGTCATCTTCACCCCCTCCAAGGAAGTCAAGGACGAGCTGCAGGCCACCAAGATCGCCATCACCTGCTACGACAAGGACGGCAACATCGTCAAGCGCGTCACCAGCGCCGATACCAACGATGTGGAAGACCCAGAGCAGGAGGGACAGGGCCAGAATGGCGATTCCAACAGTTCCAATGGTTCCAATAGTTCCAGCGAGGGCGGTAGCCAGAACGGCGGAACTAACACTGGCAACCAGGGTGGTGGCACCGGCACCATCGACACGGGCGGCAATGGTGGTAACACCGGAGGCAACGGCGGTAGTACTGATCCCGACGATGGCGACGAAGGGTAAAGAACGGCCCACTCCCAGCCTCTCCCCCGCTCGGCCCGAAGGGACGCTTGACCCTTCAAGAAGGGAGAGGTGATGGGAGGGGACGGGCGACCCTAAGATTTTAAACCACGAAAAACAATCTCAACCACGAATACGAATTATTAAACAACTACGGATTTTACGGAGGTTACGGCTTTTTCTAGATTTACGAACACGAATCTCACTAATCTCACGAATTAGAGCGGCACGCTACGCAGGTGCCGAGTGACGAAAATGGTTTCTTATGCGTGATGGAAGGAATGCATTCAAAAGCCGCGAAGCCTTTTGCAACGCATTCGTGAGATTCGAGATATTCGTGTTCGAACAAAGACTCGTGGACAAGAAACCGTATAATCCGTACAATCCGTGGTTCAAAAAAAATTATGACTATGAAAAAGAATTCTGTTTGGGAGGCAATCCTCCGCATCCTCATCGCCGCTGCTACGGCAGCGCTCACCGCACTCACGACGACTAGTTGCATGGGCCAAGGACCGTTCACACTCTAAGTGAAAAGTGATAGAATGAAAAGTGAAAAATATTAATTACCCAAACAACGAGAGAACCGGCAGACTATGAGCGCTGTCGGTTCTCTTTTTTAAATACCATGGCGGTCACTTGATAAGCTTCGTGATCTGCTGCTCCGTGGCCTCGGGCAACAGGCTGCGCAGGTGCTCAAACATCCGGTTGAACGACTCCTGGGGTGTGCGCTCACACTGGCACATCTCGCGCCCTAATAGGCGCTCGGGCGACGTCAGCAGCGACCAGCCCCAGCCGTACTCGCGGCCATGCTTGTCTGTGGGATAGACGAAGTCCTCGGTGACGATGCGACAGGCCATCTGCAGGCGCGTGATGTAGCTATCAAACTTGCTGCGCATCTTGGACCCGTCGAAGCCGCAGGCTGCACGCAATTCGCGCGTGATCAGACTGCCGTGCTCGGCCAACGTCAGCAGGATGGCATCTTCAATCGTGCCCTCGGCGGGGGCGGGTTTCGAAGCACGACGGTAATTACACAGGTCGGGCCACCACTCTTTGCTCACAAAGCCCGCCTTGCCGGCAAAGAACTTGCCATACACGCAGCGGCCATCGGTGACGATAGGGCCCTTCCACTTCCACAGCGGCCAATCCCAGCCGCCATCATCGAACACCACGTAGCGACAGTCCTCATCGACTAAGTCCTCGGCCGAGTAGCCGCGAATGCCACTATCCAGCAGCGGCAGGAAGCCTACTTTCTGGATGAAATCCATCAACTCCGGACAGCTGTGTATCTCTTCGCTTCTCATTGATCTTCGTTTTTATAGGATTCTATTCTCGACAATTCTGTGCGATGGCCTGCGCGATGGTGTAGGCGGTAGTCCAGGCAGCCTGGAAATTGAAGCCGCCGGTGATGCCGTCGATGTCCAGCAGTTCGCCGGCCAGATAGAGGTGGGGGCAGGAGCGGCTCTCCAAGGTGGCTGGATTGACACTGCTGAGGGCTATACCGCCGCAGGTGACAAATTCGTCCTTGAACGGGGCGCGCGAGGCGATGGTGTAGCTGTCGGCGGTGAGCGTCGTGACGAGGCGGTTGAGGGCTTTCTTGGAGAGGGCGGCGGGGGTAGGAGTGTTCTCGCCAACGGCTTTGGCAACAAGGTATTGCCAGAGGCGCGCAGGGAGATTGAAGGGGCGCAGGGAGGTGAGCTGTTTCTGGGGATGGGCAGCGAAGAGGGCTTGCAGCTCCTGGCGCACGGCATCCTCGTTGCGGCTGGTCCAGTTGACGGCCAAGGGGGTGCGGTAGCCGGCATCGGCGAGGTGGCGTGCGGCGTAGCTGGAGAGCTTGAGGATGGCGGGGCCGCTCATGCCCCAATGGGTGATGAGCAGAGGGCCGCTGGCGCGGTAGCCGGTGCCTGGGATGAAGGCCGTAGCGTCCTCCACAACGGTGCCCATCAGGGCGCGTAGCGCGGGGTCGGCGATGCTGAAGGTGAAGAGCGACGGCACGGGTGGCTCAATCTCATGGCCCATCTCTGCCAGCCATTGCAGGCCCTCCAGACGGGGCTGGCCGCCGATGGTGAGGCAGAGGAAGTCGAAGGCGGTGCCTTCGACGGTGAAGGCGCCTGCGGCGCTGGTGACGGGGGTGAGGGCGTCTGCGGCGCTGGTGAAAGCTGCTTCGCAGCGGTGAGAAGGGGGAAGGGCGCCTGCGGCGCTGGTGAAGGGGGTGAGGGCGTCTGCGGCGCTGGTGAAAGCTGCTTCGCAGCGGTGAGAAGGGGGAAGGGCACCTGCGGCGCTGGTGAAGGGGGGAAGGGGCGTACAGCCCGTGCGGATTTTGATGCCGAGGCGTTGGCAGTAGGAGAGGAAGCAGCCGATGATGGCTTGCGAGTCCTGCGCGGCAGGGAAGACGCATTGGTCATCCTGCACGGTGAGCGGGACGCCGTGGCGCTCGAACCACGCATAGGCATCGCGCTGGTCGAAGCCTTTCATCAGGCGTTTCATCAACCTGTGCCCACGCGGATAGACGGCGCTGAGGTCGCGGACATCGGCAAAGGTGTTGGTGCAGTTGCAACGCCCGCCGCCTGAGACGCGCACCTTGCGCAGGACGCGACTGCTGCGCTCGAAGATGGTAACGTCCATCTGCGGGCACATCTCTTTCAGGTTGATGGCGAGGAAGAATCCGGCGGCGCCACCGCCTATGATGGCTGTCTTCATTTTCGGAGCAAAAGGGCGCGCCAGTCGCCGTCGCAGCGGGTAGCCTGAAGGGTCAGACCGAGGGGCTGCGTACATTCAAGTAACGGTTGAATATCTTGCTCGTAAAATCCTGATAACAAAACGCAACCATCTTTCTTGACATGGGCGACAAAAGCGGCCATATCGGCCAAGAGTATGTTGCGATTGATGTTGGCCAGAAGGATGTCGGCCTGCGGCGCCTGAGCCAGGCAGGAGGCATCGCCGAGGGCGATAAACGCTGAAGGTTGAGGGGCCAGTTTGTCAACTGAAATGCCGTTGAGCTCAAAATTCTCCTCGGCGTTGCGGACGCTCCACTCGTCGATATCGTAGGCGAAGACGCGGGCAGCACCCAGCTTCAGGGCGGCGATGCCGAGGATGCCTGTGCCGCAGCCGGCATCGATGACGGTGGTGTGGGCGAGGGGCAGCTCGGCGAGCAGGCCGAGGATCATGCGTGTGGTGGCATGTTCGCCGCTGCCGAAGGCCTGACGGGGAATGATCTGCAGTTGCTGGCCATCCGGCAGGGAGATGGGCTCGAAGTGGTGCTCGGCCTCCCATGTGGCGTTCCAGTTCTCGTCAGGCGCTTCTGTGCAGGTGTAGGTGATACTGAGGCTCTCGTCGGCAAAGGTCGCGGTCGTAGTGGCGATAGCGCCCTGAATGGCGGCCTCGTCATAGGTGTCCTGCAACGCATAGGCTTTGAGGCCGCTCGCGGTGGGTTCGAAGGTATCGCAACCCCCATCGGCCAACAAGGCGGCCAGCACATCTGCGGCCGCCTCGTTGTATGGGCTCATTTCGAAGGAAAGTTCGAAGTACCTCATCGTCTGTCCGGCTTATTCCTTGTCTGCCTTCTTGGCCTCGTCCTTCGGCGTACTCACGATCTGCACGTCGGGCTTAGCCTTGTAGCGCTTGTTCAGGCCGGCTACGACCTCCTTGGTGATATCGTACTTCTTGTTGGCCAGCAGGATGTTATCGCCTTGTTTGGAGAGGATGTAGTCGAATTTCTTGGCTTTGTTATAGACCTTGAGGAAAGCCTGGATGGAGTCGCGCAGCTCGGTATTGAGCTTGGCATTCTCCATGGCCAGCTCGTTGGTGAGGCGCTGTTCCAGTTCGGCCAGATCCTGCTGCTCCTTGGCCAGCTGGTTCTGGGCGCGCTCCAGTTCGTCGCGGGTGGTGAAGCCGTTGCTCTCGTACTTCTTCTGCAGGGCTGTGGCGTGCTGCTGGAGGGCGCGCTGCTTCTGCTGGAGTGTGTTGGAGGCGTTCTCGCCCTTCTTGTTGAGCAGGATATTATAGTCCTTGCAGAACTGGTACTGGCTCATGAGGCTGTCCACCTCGACATAGCCGATTTTCAGTCCTGTAGCTTCAGCCTCGGTGGCGGTCTTCTCTTCGGCGACGTTAGCTTCCTTGTTGTTGTTGCAAGCGGTCAGCGCTACGAGGGCGCAGAACGCAAGGGTAAACATTTTCTTCATTGCTGTTGTTTCTATTTTTATGTATTCAATTATCCGATTTTATGATTACTTCACGCGCTCCTGAGCATGGGGCTTGTGGGCCAGCTGGTGACGTTCGATGGCGTCCATGCTCTCCACACAATGGATGCCGCGTTGGCGCATCGCCTTGGAGGCACCGATATGGGTCATCGGACCCCTGGCGTCGCCCTTCAGGATGAGCTTCAAGGCCAGCAGAAGGACTGCCAAGCCAACAATTCCGGCGGTGATAAGCAATAATTTGACCATCTAAAACGTTCTTTTATTATAGATTCTTTGGCTGGAAACGCGCTTTCTTGTACCTTTGTCGCTGCAAAGGCGACGCAAAGATACTGCAAAAAGCCTTTCCGCGCGCCAAAACAACAGACTTTAACCAAAATTAGCAGTATATTTACATGGAAAAGATTGAACTCAAACCCGCCAGCGTGTTCGAAATGTTTGCACGCATCAACGCAGTTCCACGCCCTTCCAAGCGCGAGGAGAAGATGATTGCCTTCTTGAAGGAATTCGGCGAGAGCCTGGGCCTGCCTACGAAAGTGGATGCCACGGGCAACGTGCTGATCAGTAAGCCCGCTACGCCCGGAATGGAGAACCGACCCACCATCATCCTGCAGAGCCACATGGATATGGTCTGCGAGAAGAACAACGATGTGGACTTTGACTTCGACAACGATGCCATCCAGACTTACGTCGATGGCGAATGGATGAAGGCCAAGGGCACGACGCTGGGCGCTGACGACGGCATTGGCTGCGCGATGGAGATGGCTATCCTCGCTGATAACTCGCTGAAACACGGCCCGCTGGAGTGCGTCTTCACGCGCGACGAGGAGACCGGACTGACGGGTGCCGAGGGGATGCAGCCGGGATTCATGACGGGCTCGATGCTGATCAATCTCGACTCGGAGGACGAGGGTGAGCTCTTCGTGAGCTGCGCAGGCGGTTGCCGCACGGCGGCCACCTTCCGCTTCCAGCCCGAGGCTGCGCCAGCAGGTTCTTTCTTCCTGCAGCTGACCATCAAGGGTCTGACGGGTGGCCATAGTGGCGACGATATCGACAAGAAACGCGCCAACGCCAACAAACTGCTGGTGCGTTACCTCTACGACGGCATGAAGAAGTGGGGACTGCGCCTCAGCGACATCCAGGCTGGCGGCCTCCATAACGCCATCCCGCGCGAGGCTTCGTGTCTGGTTGCCATCCCCACGAAATATAAGGAGGATGCGCGTGTGGCGTGGAATATCTTTGCGGCCGACGTGCAGGAGGAGTTCGCAGTCACGGAGCCCACGATGGAGTTCCTGCTGGAGAGCGCCGACGCAGCCGCTACGGTACTGCCGGAGGATGTCAGCTGCCGCCTGATTACAGCCCTGCAGGCTGTCGATAACGGTGTGTATGCCATGAGTCAGGACATCGTGCTCGTTGAGACCAGCTCGAATCTGGCCAGCATCAAGCAGACTGAGCCGGGCGTGATTACCATCATCAGCAGCCAGCGCAGCTCGTTGCTCAGCAACCGACTGAATATGGCCAACACCGTAGCCGCCGCCTTTGAGCTGGCTGGCGCAGAGGTGGAGATAGGCGAGGGGTACCCGGGCTGGGCCATGAATCCCAAGAGCGAGATCCTGCGCATCGCCCGCGAGCAGTATGTGAAGCTGTTCAAGAAGGAACCGGTTGTGCGCGGTATTCACGCCGGACTGGAATGTGGCCTCTTCTCGGAGAAGTATCCGGGCCTCGATATGGTCAGCTTCGGGCCTACGCTCCGTGGTGTACACTCGCCTGACGAGCGTCTGCTGATTCCAACCGTTGATATGGTCTGGCGCCATCTGCTGGCTATCCTGGAGAATGTTTAAACAACTCCCGATATTCATCCTCGCGGCGATGAGCGTCTGGCTCACCGCTTGCGATGACTATGACTCCTTCACGACTGAGCGGAGCGCCACGTTGCGTTTCAGCGTGGAGAAGGTGGAGTTTGATACGCTCATCACCACCGTCCCCTCCAGCACCAAGACCCTTGTCATCTACAATCGTGGCGACAAGGGCGTGCGTATCAACGAGGTACGACTGGCAGCCGGCGCTACCAGCCCCTTCCGCGTCAATATAGACGGACAGGACATGAGCCGCACGGCCGACCGCTGCGTCACCGACTTCGAGGTGCGGCGGCGGGATAGCGTCATCGTGCGCATCGAGGCGACACTACCCGATACGGACAGCGACGATCCCCATCTGGTCACGGACGACTTGGTGCTGACGTTGGAGAGCGGCGTCGTGCAGCGTGTGCCAATCAGCGTCGTGGGGCGCGATGCCTATTTCCTGCAGAAGCGGACTTTGACGGGTAATCACACCTTTACGGCGCAACGGCCTTACGTAGTCTATGATACGCTCAAGGTGGCCAAAGGCGCTACGCTGACGTTGCAGGCTGGCGCGCAACTCCTGTTCCACGAAGGTGCAGGACTGTATGTCCAAGGAACCTTGAAGGCTACCGGCACGCTGGCGCAGCCCGTCACGCTGCGCGGCGACCGTACGGACCACATGTTTGACTATCTGCCGTACGACCGTCTGCCCGGGCGATGGGAGGGTGTCACGATAGCGCCGGAGAGCCGCAACAACAGCCTGGAGTACATAGACCTTCACGGCGCTGATTTCGGCATCCGCTGCGAGGCGAATACCGCCAGCGGCCGCAAGATGAAGCTGTCCAACAGCCGGATTCATAACATCAATGGGGACGGCCTGGACGCGACACTCTGCTATATCGATGCCGTCAATACGGAAATATCCAATACGTGTGGCCATTGTGTGAACCTGCTGGGCGGCGATGTGCAGTTCATTCATTGCACGCTGGCGCAGTTCTATTACTTTGATAGCGACCGCGGCGAAGCCGTGAATATCAGCTGCACGAAGGATGACGCGTTCTATGAACTCCTGCGAGCCGACTTCATCAACTGCGTCATCTCTGGCTACGGAGACGATGTCGTACTGGTTCCTGCGCTGGACAATGTCAAGTCATCCGGACATGACCTGCATCAGACGGATGACCCGCAGGTTAACTACCTGTTCTACAACTGCTTCATGACAACCATTATTCCTGAAGAAGAAATCTATGCTCCTTGCTTCCAGCATATTACGCTCGACCCGACGGATCGGCCTTCAGAAAGCAATGAGCATAATTTCCGCCTGACGGATACGCATAATCTGCTTTATGATTTCACGCCAACGGCCACATCACCTATTCGTGGATGTGCTGATGTGGAGTATGCGGCAGATTATCCCACAGACCGGCTCGGACGTAGCCGCACGGCGGATAATGCACCCGATGCCGGTTGCTACGAATATGTCCCTTAAGGAATCTTGAGGAATCAGCCGAAGAGGGCGCGGAAGGCGTCCTCAACGCGGCGGCATGGGGTAATCTCTATCTGATAAGAATGGGGATTGACGGACTTGAGGTTGGCCGCCGGAATGAGAATGCGTTGGAAACCGAGTTTCTGGGCTTCGGCAATGCGTTGCTCAATACGGCTGACGGGTCGTATCTCGCCTGAAAGACCGACCTCGCCGCAGAGGCAGACACCAGCTTCGATGGCGCTATCGACGTTGGAGGAGAGGATGGCGGCAATGACGCCGAGGTCGATAGCGGGGTCGGTGACACGCAGACCGCCGGCGATGTTCAGGAATACGTCCTTCTGGGCCAATTTGAAACCGACTCTTTTCTCTAAAACAGCCAAAAGCATGTTCAGACGACGGTAGTCAAAGCCGTTGGCTGAGCGTTGCGCTGTGCCGTAGGCGGCAGTACTGACGAGGGCTTGTGTCTCAATGAGGAATGGTCGGACACCCTCGATGGCCGCGGCGATGGCGATGCCGCTGAGGCCGTCCTGATTGTCGGTCAGCAGGAGCTCGCTGGGGTTGGAAACGGGACGCAGTCCATCCTGACGCATCTCGTAAATGCCTAATTCTGAGGTGGAACCGAAGCGGTTCTTTTGCGAACGCAGGATGCGGTAGAGGTAGTGCTGGTCGCCCTCGAACTGGAGGACGGTGTCCACGATATGCTCCAGCACCTTGGGGCCTGCCAGCGTGCCTTCCTTGGTGATATGACCAATCAGGATGATGCTGCAGACGCCCTCGCGATAGCCGCCGTTGGACGAAGCCGCTCCTGCCTGCTTCACATACCTTAATAATGATGCCGCACATTCGCGAATCTGCGAGAGGCTGCCAGGTGAGGACTCGACGGTCTCGGAGGCGATGGTCTGGATGGAGTCGATGATGACCAGGTCGGGCTTCTCGGTCTCGATGTGCTGGAAGATGTTCTCGAGGGAGGTGTCGCAGACAACGAGGAGATTGGCCGAAGCGGAGGCGTCGGGCACTAAGCGGTTGGCACGGAGCTTGAGCTGGCGGGCGCTCTCTTCGCCGCTGACATAGAGGACTTTCTTGTCGGTGAGGCGCAGAATGGTCTGCAGGACAAGCGTACTCTTACCGATGCCGGGCTCGCCGCCGAGCAGAACGAGGCTACCTGGCACGAGGCCGCCGCCAAGGACGCGATTGAGCTCGTCGTCATGCATGTCAATGCGTGGCTCCTCGTCGGCACGAATGTCGGAGAGGGGCAGGGGAGAAGACGTACCGCTCCCTACATTCCCTATCATGGAAGGGAGCCCTCCGCCCTTACGCGAAGGGGTGGCAGGGGCCGTCCTGAATTCCTTGAAGGTGTTCCATAGTCCGCAGGATGGGCATTTGCCGATCCACTTGGCGCTCTCCTGTCCGCAGTTGTCGCAGACGTACATGATTTTGTCCTTGGCCATATTGCGCAATTGTTTTTCTGGACGCAAAAATAAATAGAAATGATGAGATGGCCAAGGAAAATGACAAAAAAAGAAGCCTGCCGCTTTGGAGCAACAGGCTTCTGGATTGTATGTGTGATGAGTGAATGTCTTACTCAGCACGGAGTGTGAAGCGCTTGAAAGCGGTCACAGTCAGCTCCTTATCCACGCTGTGGAGGTACTGCTCAACAGTCATGTTCTTGTCCCAGATGAACTCCTGCTCGAGCAGGCAGTTCTCCTTGAAGAACTTCTTGAGGCGACCCTGAGCGATGTTCTGAATCATCTGCTCGGGCAGGTTAGCAGCCTTCTCAGCAGCAACCTTCTCCTTGATCTCGCGAACCATCTGAGCCTGCTCGGGAGTAATCCATCCCTTAGCCATGTTGCTCTCGATGTGGTCCTCGCTATCAACGTGAGCGGGATTGACACCAGCCTTACGGATTGCAGCCTCTACAGCCTTGGCAATCTGCTCTTCCTTGGTCTTCTCAACAGCAACGCGGAGCTCGCTGTCGATAGTCTCCTGGGGAACGGCAGCTGCGTCAACAGCTACGGGGCTAGCGGAAGCAACCTGCATGGCAACGTTCTTGCCGACGGTAGCGTCCTCAACGCACTTGTTGAGAGCAACCAGGGTGCAGAGGGTGTTCTTGTTCTGGTGGTTGTAGGCAGCGATGCACTCGCCCTCGACGACGCTATAGCCATCGAGCTCCATCTTCTCACCGGTGATACCGCTACGATCTACGACAGCCTCAGCAACGGTGCCATTGCCCATGGGGAGAGCCTTGACCTCGTCGAGCGTCTTGCAGCGAGCAGCAACAGCAGCGTCGAGAATGTCCTGAGTGAGCTTCACGAAATCAGCGTTGTTGGCCACGAAGTCGGTCTCACACTTCAAGGCGATGATAGCAGCGAAGTTGCCATCAACCTTGACGAGAACACAACCCTCGGAAGCCTCGCGGTCGCTACGCTTAGCAGCAACAGCCTGACCCTTCTTGCGGATAATCTCGATAGCGGGCTCGATCTCGCCGTTGCTCTCCTCGAGAGCCTTCTTGCAGTCTGCCAGACCTGCGCCAGTCATCTCGCGCAGTTTCTGAATATCTTTGATTGATACAGCCATTTTGTCTAAATGAAAAATGAATAATTGAATAGTGATAAATTCAAGTTACCGATTTATTCGCGTGAATACGTGAAAGAGAAAAGTGACTAATATTTTTCACTTTTCACTCTTTCACTTTTCACTTTATGCCTCTGCCTCAGCTTCTTCAGCTTCAGCCTCTTCCTCGGCTTCGTCTTCTACGCGAGCATTCTGCTTGCCACCCTTCTCGGCCTTCTCGCCAGCGGCTTCAGCGTCAACACGCTCTGCCTTGCGCTCCTCGAGACCTTCAGCGATAGCAGCAACGCAAGCGTCGAGGATCACCTCGATGCTCTTGCTGGCATCGTCGTTAGCGGGGATTACGAAATCAACGTTGTCGGGGTTGGAGTTGGTGTCAACGATAGCGAAGACGGGGATACCCAGGCGGTTAGCCTCGCGAACAGCAATCTGCTCCTTGAGGACATCAACCACGAAGAGGGCTGCGGGCAGACGGGTCAGGTCGGCCACAGAACCGAGGTTCTTCTCCAGCTTAGCACGCTGGCGGCTAACCTGCAGAGCCTCGCGCTTGCTGAGGTTAGCGTATGTGCCGTCTGCTGTGAGCTTGTCGATGTTAGCCATCTTCTTCACAGCCTTGCGGATGGTGGCGAAGTTGGTCAACATACCACCGGGCCAGCGCTCGATGACGTAAGGCATATTAATGGACGTAGCTTTTTCTTCTACGACCGCTTTGGCCTGTTTCTTAGTAGCAACGAAGAGGATCTTGCGTCCGCTCTTGGCGATGTTCTTCAGCGCCTCGGCGGCTTCGTCAACCTTCACGACAGTCTTGTGGAGGTCGAGGATATGAATGCCATTCTTCTCCATGAAGATGTAAGGAGCCATGGCGGGATTCCACTTACGCTTGAGGTGACCGAAGTGACAGCCAGCCTCCAGAAGTGTTTCGAAATTTGTTCTTGACATAGTCTTAATTAAATAATGTGTGGTTTACTTTCTTTTGGGTTAATTGTTAACCAATCGCGCGGTAGACTAAAAAGTATCCGCCCGATTTAGATACTAAACGCTTGCCGATTTAAAGATTCAAAGATTTTATATTTAAGGATTCAAGCAGCTTCCGCCAACAAGTAATCGTTAAATTGTAAATCATCAAATCGTAAAATAAATCAGCGTTTGCTGAACTGGAAGCGACGACGTGCCTTGGGCTGTCCGGGCTTTTTGCGTTCCACCTCGCGGGGATCACGTGTCATGAAGCCTTCAGCGCGCAGGGCTTTCTTGTCCTCGGCATTGATCTTGACGAGTGCACGGGCGATGGCGAGACGGAGAGCCTGGCTCTGACCGGTGTAGCCGCCACCAAAGACGTTTACCTTGATATCGTACTTCTCTGCGACGTCGAGCAGATTCAGAGGCTGCTTTACGACGTACTGAAGGATGGTGCTGGGGAAGTACTCCGTCAGGTCCTTCTTGTTGATGGTAATCTTACCTGTGCCCTCTGTCACATAAACACGGGCAACGGCGCTCTTGCGGCGTCCTAATGCATTTACTACTGCCATTTCTGTTTACTTGTAGAGGTTAATATCAATGGCCTTGGGGCTCTGTGCCTCCTGCTTGTGCTCGGGACCCTCGTAAATGTAGAGGTTGTTGAGCAGCTTAGCGGCCAATTTGTTTTTGGGAAGCATACCTTTCACGACGCGGCGCAGGAGCTTGTCAGCACCGTTGGGCTTTGCGAGAATTTCAGCGGGAGTGCTGGCCTTCTGACCACCGGGATACATGCTGTAGCGGAGATAAACGCGGTCGGTCATCTTCTTACCGGTCAGCTGAATCTTCTCGGCGTTGATGATGATGACGTTGTCGCCACAATCTACGTGGGGCGTGAAATTAGGCTTGTACTTACCACGAAGCAGCTTCGCAACCTTCGTGGCGAGGCGACCGAGAACCTGGTCCGTTGCATCGACAACGACCCACTCTTTCTGAACGGTCTCCTTGTTGGCAGAAATGGTCTTGTAACTTAAAGTGTCCATTCTTCGTTGATAATTTTTTAAATTTTTACTACTAAAATGTGTCTTTTGCTGGGCTTTCACCAGCGCGCATTGTACTTCTGCGATTCTCTAACCGCTTTCCCAGGCCAATGAGAAAAGCTATTAACACGCAGATAGTGAGCCACTTGAGTGGACTCTTGATAATAATCGGCTTGCAAAGGTACTGCTTTTCCGTGAATTGACAAGCGATTTTGCCGTTTTTTTATATAATAAAAATCGTAAATCATGAGTTGAAAGTCGCAAATTATGCTTACCTTTGCGCCCGAATTCAACAGAAAACGGTTTTATCGTACGATTCTATGCGAACATTATCATATATTCTACGCGCCTCCGTCATGCTTCTCATGGGTGTCATCCTGCTGGGAGCCTGCAGTAGCGACGAGACGTATGCAGACCAGAAGGAGCGCGAGCGTGATGCCATCAATAACTTCATCAGCCGCGACGTCAAGATTACCGATCGTCAGGGCGTCCTGCTCATCGACGTAGGTCGCATCAACGTCATTAGCGAGGAGACGTTTGCCGCTCAGGGCTACCGCACATTTACGGACCAGAACCAGTACGTCCTCTTCAACAGTTCTGGCGTGTATATGCAGATGGTGCGCGAGGGCGTAGGCGAGCGGCTGGCGTCGGGCGAGACGAAGCCCGTACTGGTGCGCTACACCGAATTTAATATTATGCGCGATTCCGTGCAGACCTCCAATGAGTATTCTGCCGACGATGAGCCTTGGGTGGATGTCATGGACGTGACCAATACCTCTGGCACCTTTACGGCATCCTTCAACACGTCAGGCGGCTATCGCAGCAAGATGTACACCACCTACGGCTCCCTTAGCGTCCCCGCTGGTTGGCTGGTGCCTTTCACGTATGTGCGGTTAGGGCGCCAGACGTCCGAGCAGCAGATTGCGAAGGTGCGCTTGATCGTGCCACACTCGCAGGGACACAGCGATGCATCAAACAATGTTTACCCCTGCTTCTACGAACTGAAGTTTCAGGAGACGCGATAAGCAGAAGCCCCAAGAGACGCGACAGAAATAAGAAAGAGGATGTGCCATCGGTGACACATCCTCTTTTCTTGTTTTGTGGGCGCTGTCCGCGATTAGTGGACAATCATCCGCTTCTTGCCGTCTTGCAGGTAGATGCCGCGGCTGGGCTGAACGGAGAGCCTGCGGCCGGAGAGGTCGTAGATGGCTGCTGCCGCTTGGCGCACGCTTTCGGAATCCGCTGTCGGCATGTCGCGGATGGCATCCACGGGGGCCTGTGGCAGACGCAGCAGATGCCAGTTGCGGTGGCAGGCGCTGACGGAGTTGCCATAGACTGCATGTCCCACGACAGTCCCCGAGGTGTAGCCTCCGTCTTTGAGCTCAAGCGCTTTGCTGGCGCTTGTCATGATGCGCCAGAGGTAGTCCTCTACGGGTTTCACGGAGAGTGTCGTGCCTACTCTTGGCGAGGTAGCCAGCTCGTAGGTACTGGAGCCAGCATACAGCATCTTGCCGAGTCCGTTCTGCGCTTTCATGCCGCCTGTCGCTTTCGTAAAGGTCCATTGTTGCGCCTCGTCCATAGTCACCTCGCCCAGCACCACCGAGTTCCTGTCGCCTACGGTCAAGGCCGTCTCTGTGTTGTACTGCGGGATGATCAGGTACGGCACGTCCGTCTCAATCTCCCTTGGAAATACGGCGACGTCGCTGACGGGGATGACGAAGGTAACGATGCTCTGCGGTTCCAACTCAAAGGAAAGTACGCCGTCCTGCAACTCAAACTTCGTGAACTTGCTCAGGTTGCGGCTTGCCGTCGTGACATAGGCTTTCGTCGCAGCGGCATCCGGCGTGGCAAAGAAGATGTTGGCGTTGTGGCGTGTTGTGCCAGCGCCGTTGTTCAAGGCCACGAGTACAAGCGTGTCGTTCTCGGCACTAATGGCAGCCAGCGTCTGTGCATTGAGCGATGAAATATAGGTGTAGCCTTGGCGGATGAAGCGTGTGAGGTGTTGGTGGACGTAGTAGCTCTTGACACGCTCGTAGGTCTGGTTCTTGAAGCTGCCGCGAACCGTACACCATTGGTCGCCGTTCTCCTCGACATACTGCCAGTCAATCCACGCCTGTGGCATGATATAACGCACATCATCCATCAGGCGCTGCATCAGATTGAGGTTGCCGTTGATGCCCGATCCGCCAGAACCGACCTCGCTCATCCACAACCGTTTGCCGGCATCGCGTGCCATTGAGCCGAATTGTGCACGAGCCGTATTGCTGCCGGAATAGGTGTGGGTATTCCATTGGCCTACGAGATCCAGCACGCCGGCTTTCTCATATTCCTTGAATCCGTCCACGGCGGTGTTGACACTCGTCTCGTCGGCCGCTGCGATGATGGTGTTGAGTCCTGACTCCTGAAGAATCGGCGCCAGCACTTTCAAGAATGCAATCTGCGAGGCGAAACCGAAGTGGCAACCTTCCTGCACGCCGCTGGCGTACCAGAAGTTGGTGTTGGGTTCATTGAACGGTTCCAGCGTCTTGAATTCAATCCCGTACTCGTCCTTGTAGTGCTTGCAGACATCCACGAGATAGTGCGCAAACTCCTCGTAGTACTCCGGCCGAAGATTGTCGTCGCCGCCATTGGCAGCACCGGCTACGCAGCCGCTATAGGTCATATAGTAAGGGCAGGAGTTGGAGAAGGCCTCGAAGATGGCATCAGGCCGTTTCTCCTTAATCTTCAGCATGATCTTGCGCTGTGCCGCGTCGCGGTCCCAATGGTAGCTGTCCTCGGTGCAGTCCTTGAAGCCTTCCATCTCGGCGCGCAAGCCCTTGCCGTTACCCATGTGGTGAAGGGTGCAATTACGGTTCTCGGGATCATCGCCGCCGCCGATGTTGTAGCGGAAGATGTTGTAGTTGAGTCCCGTCGGACTGACCAGCCAGTCGATGATTTGGTCAATCTTGTCATCGCTCCACTTGCCGCACATGTTCGCCCACCAGCAGAGCGAGACGCCCCAGCCCTCGTTGACTTGTCGGCGGTCGGCAGCGCTGACCAGGTAGTTGTAGGTGATGGCCTCCACGGGTTGGTCGGCCGTCTCAGCCAGGTACCACCAATGCTTGCTGTCAGCGCCGTCCTTGTCCGCGAAGACCGACGAGCCGCTGGTGGTATTGTCCGTTCCCAGATACTTGCCGTTCTTCTTGCAGCGCAGGCGGATCATCTGTCCCGTGCTGGCGGCTTCCACGGTGAAGCGGGCCTCGTCGGCATCGGCGTTGGTCTGGAAGGTGGTATTCCAGCTGCCGCTGAGAGCCAGATAGCTTGATGCCTGGTTGTCGTCGGTATAGACGATGTTACAAGTGCCGTCATCATTCGTCTTCAGCTGCAGTTGCCTCACGCGGGCATCGTCGGATGCCACGATGACGCCTTTGCTGCTGGAGGCATCCTTGGTGAGCACAAGTCCGCTGGAGTGTTTCACATAAACAGTCATGTTCTGTGCCGCTACCCATGAGGGTATGAGCATGAACAACAGCGTGGCGAGATTCTTGAATCGCATCATGTTTGCTGATTGTGTTGGTGAAGAAAAAGGGCTCCTTCGAAGCTCGTTCGAAGAAGCCCCTATCATATTGGAAAGGGTATGCGTGGAGATTAATCCTGTTCCTTCTGGCTCTCCTCGAATTCCTTCTGCAGTTTCTGCTGCACGTCGATGGGAACGAGTTCGTAGCTGGCAAACTTCATGACGAAGCTGGCGCGGCCGCCGGTGATGGAACTGAGGGCGGTGGAGTAGGAGGACATCTCCTTCAAGGGCACCTTGGCGGTGAGCTTCTCGTAGCCGCTCTCTGAGGTCATACCCATGATCATGCCGCGACGGCCCTGCAGGTCGGACATCACGTCACCCATTTTGTCGCTGGGAACGAAGACATCCACGTCGTAGATGGGCTCCAGCAACTTCGGTCCTGCCTCCTTGAAGGCCTGGCTGAAGGCGTTGCGGCCTGCGAGCATGAAGGACAATTCGTTGCTGTCCACGGGGTGCATCTTACCGTCATAGACGATAACGCGTACATCGCGAGCGTAAGAACCGGTCAGAGGACCTTGCTCCATCTTGCTCATGATACCCTTCAGGATAGCGGGCATGAAGCGGGCGTCGATAGCGCCGCCGACAACGCTGTTGATGAATACCAGCTTGCCGCCCCATTCCAGATCGATGATTTCCTCGCTCTTGGCGTTGATGCGGTACTCCTGACCACCGAAGCGATAGACCTCGCTGACGGGTTGACCGTCGGCATAGGGCTCTACGATGAGGTGCACTTCGCCGAACTGACCGGCACCGCCGGACTGCTTCTTGTGGCGATAGTCGGAGCGTGCAGCCTTCGTGATGGTCTCGCGATAGGGGATGCGTGGCTCGTCAAAGACAATCTGGATCTTATCGTTGTTCTCCATGCGCCATTTCAGGGTGCGGAGGTGGAATTCGCCCTGACCCTTGACCAGAATCTGGCGGAGTTCCTTGCTCTGCTCAACCATCCATGTGGGATCCTCCTGGCTCATGCGCTGGAGCACGTTCATCATCTTCTCCGTCTCAGCCTCGTTGGCAGCGCGGATAGCGCGGATATACTTAGGCTCGGGGTACTTGATGAAGGCGAAGCGGTTGTCGCAGTCCTTGCCGTTGAGGGTATTGCCCGTCTTGACATCCTTCAGCTTCACGCTGCAACCGATGTCGCCGGCTACGAGTTCGCTGACCTTGGTGCGGTTGGCGCCTGCGCAGACAAAGAGCTGAGCGATGCGCTCCTTCGAGCCGCGGTCGGAGTTCGTCAGGTCATCACCTTCGCGGACTACGCCGCTCATGACCTTGAAGTACTGAACCTCACCGATGTGTGGCTCTACGGCAGTCTTGAAGAAGTAGAGGCTTGTGGGACCGTTGACGTCGCACTTCACTTCCTCGCCGCGTGTGTTGTGGGCAGCAGGCATCTGATCCACGAAGGGAACCACGTTGCCCAGGAATTCCATCAGACGACGAACACCCATGTCCTTGCCAGCACATACGCAGAAGACGGGGAACATGCCGCGAGCGGCCAAGCCGGCGCGGATACCATCGCGCATCTCGTCCTCGCTGAGCTCCTCGGTCTCGAAGAACTTCTCCATGAGGGTCTCGTCATGCTCGGCAGCAGCCTCTACCAGTGCCTTGTGCATCTCCATGGCCTTGTCCATCTGGTCGGCGGGGATGTCCTCGATGATGGGAGCGCCGCCTTCGGGCTTCCATGAATATTTCTTCATCAGTAGCACGTCGATGAGTGCGTTGAAATCCGGACCGGTCTTGATGGGATACTGAACGGGCACTACCTTGGAGCCGTAAACGCTCTGCAGCTGCTCCAGCAGGTGGTCATAGTCACACTCATCGTCCAGGCGGTTGACGAGGAAGATGACGGGCTTGTTCATCTTCTCTGTGAGGCGGAAGTGGTTTTGTGTAGCCACCTCAACGCCGTTCTGGGCATTCAGAAGGATAACCGTTGTATCCGTAACTCCCATAGCCGTGAGCGCAGCACCAGCGAAGTCATCGCTACCCGGGCAGTCGATGATGTTCAGCTTCTTGTTGTTGTACTCTACGTGGAAAGGCGTAGCGAAGACGCTGTAGCCGTACTCCTGCTCAACGGGCAGGTAGTCCGATACGGTGTTCTTCTGCGTGATGCGTCCACGGCGTGAAATGATGCCGCTCTCGAAGAGCAGCGCTTCTGTGAGGGTGGTCTTTCCAGCCCCGTCACTGCCAAGCAAGGCAATGTTCTTGATTTCTTTCGTCTGATAAGTTTTCATAGACTTATAGATTATATTTAGTTGTGTTTATAAGTAGCTTTTCATGGCCAAAAAGTAGTTTTTCCGGCCATTTTTGCGTTAAAACGCCCGCAAGTTAGCAATAAATCTTCAAACTGCTTTTATCTTTTGACCTTTTTTTGCTAAAAAGTTGTAACTTTGCATCACGAAACAGGAATTCATTATCATTTTGAAACCTGAAACTCTTGAATCATTAAACTAAATAACGCCTTGCCGGGTATTTACATCCACATCCCATTTTGTCGTTCGCGTTGTGCCTACTGCGACTTTTTCTCCACGACGCGCGAGTCGGAGGCTACGGCTTACGTCGCCGCCCTTTGTCGCGAGCTGGAGGGTAGGAGAGCGGAACTTCCACACGCGCGTGTACGTAGTATCTATATAGGTGGTGGCACTCCCTCCGTCCTGCCCGTCGCCCTGCTGCGCCAGATTCTCGACTGCGCCTATGCCAACTACGATGTCGCTGCCGATGCCGAGGTCACGATGGAAATGAATCCCGATGACATAGGCCCATCCTTGGATTTTTCTGAGGCCAGCGGACTGTCTGCTGTTAATCGCGTTTCTCTCGGTATCCAGACCTTCGACGATGCCCTGTTACGCCTGATCCGTCGCCGCCACGACAGCACTACCGCCATCCGCGCCATCCATGCCTTGCAGGCGAAAGGCATCCGCAACATCAGCATCGACCTCATCTACGGTCTTCCTGGCCAGACGCTGGAGCAATGGGAGCGCGACCTCGACACCGCCTTCTCCCTTGGCATCCAGCACCTCTCCGCCTACGCCCTCAGCTACGAGGAAGGGACGCTACTGACCCGCTGGCGCGACGAGGGACGAGTCCGCGAGGCCTCAGACGAGCTCTCCGTCGCCATGTACAATCGCCTTTGTCAGCGCGCCCGCGAGGCAGGCTTTGAGCACTATGAGATCTCCAACTTCGCCCTTCCCGGCTACCGCTCACGCCATAACAGCAGCTATTGGACTGGCGAGCCCTATCTGGGCTTCGGCCCTGGTGCCCATAGCTATGATGGTGACCGCACCCGTCGCGCCAACCTCCCCAACCTCGATGACTACGTCACCTACTATTCCTCCCCTCGTGGAGGTCGGGAGGGCGCCGTTCCCTGCTCTTATGAAACGCTGACAACAACCGATTTACACAACGAAGCCGTCATGTGTGGACTCCGCACGCGCGAGGGCATCGACCTCAACTGCTTCCTTGCCCGCTTCGGCCAATCCCGCCTTGACGCCCTTCTCGCTGCTGCCGCCCCCCATCTCCACTCCGGCCGCCTTATTTTTCACTCTCACCAAAGCAACCCTCATTCGTCATTCGTCACTCATCATTCATCGTTCTCTTCCCTCCGTCTCTCCGAATCCGCCCTGATGATATCCGACGACGTGATGAGCGACCTCATGGCTTAAGCCCTCGCCAGTTATCGTTTGTCTTTCCTCTTTATCACCCCAATTTCGTGTAAAATCGCCTAAAATAATGGGGCAGTTGATTGATTATTCCCCTTAAACCCAGTTCCGTTCCAATTTTTTTGTAAATTTGCAGACATATTAATCAAAAAAAACATGGTAAGACAGTTGCATACAACTCACCGCACTCACAACCACATCGTGCATGGACCATGGCCCACTGATCTAAACATGAAATCCGGACCTTGCATGGGGCCCGGATTTCTTATGCTATATATAGTTTTTTCGCTATTTACCGAATTGTGATGCGCTTGATGGTGACAGGGCGGCGGGGATGTTCCTTGGCATCGACGGGTGTTCGGCCGATGCGCAGGGCGATGGGCATCCCATCAACGACTTCGCCGAAGACGGTGTATTCTCCATCAAGGTGGGGGGCTCCGCCGATGCGGGCATAGGTTTGTTTCTGGATATCAGTGAAGGGGCGCGGCGGATTTTTGGCTATCGTCTCTTCTGCTTCTGTCTGCAGGCGGTTCAGCATCTCCTGCCATGCGGCATAGTCGGTGGCTTTCAGGCGAGTCAGTTCCTCAGCGTTGTCATTTAGCAGCTTCTGGAACGTGGCGGCGACCTTCGATTCATAAAGGAGGACGCGCAGCTCGGCCAACTCGGCGGAGCTCTGTTTCTTGCCTGTGACGATATACCATTGCAGGGCGCTGGATTCGCGACTGGGATTTATGCTATCTGGCTCGCGGGCTGCTGCTAAGGCGCCTTGCTTGTGGAAGTGACGCGGGTAGATGATTTCTGCTGGAATGGTGGAGGGGGCTGGTTCGGAAGCTTTAACATGGACAGGCGAGGGGGCAGAAGTGGCACGCAGGGATGTATCGCCTGCCTGGATAACCATATCGGGTACGATTCGGTTGAAGAGAATGCCGTCATAGGCGCCGGCCTTTGCCAAGCGGATGAAGTTGTCGCGATGGAGTGGGGTGTCGTCATACAGACGCAGAACGATGTCACCCTCTGAGGTCTCGATGAGGACTTCAGTCTGGCCGATGGCATCACGCTTGCTGCCCGAACAGGCATGAAGGGCCACAAGCAGGGGCATAGCGGTGAGCAAACCAACGATGAGGGTGCGAAGACGGGCCATAGGGGGATACGTTTGGATTGCTGATTTACTTCATCTTATCTTTGAACCAGTCCGTAATGCTACGGTAGAGGTGAAGGCGTGTGTTGCCGCCATAGATGCTGTGGTTGCGATTGGTATAGACCAGCTGCATGAAGGGCTTGTCTGCCTGCACTAGGGCTTCCACGAACTCGGCGGTGTTGCGATAGTGGACGTTGTCATCGGCCGTGCCGTGACAGATCAGGAGCGCACCGTGGAGCTGCGAGGCGCGGGTCATGGGGTTGCGGTCATAGCCTTTGGGGTTCTCCTTGGGTGTGCGCATATAACGCTCGGTATAGACTGTGTCGTAGAAGCGGTAGTTGGTAACAGGCGCTACGGCCACACCGGCTGCGAAGACACCACGACCCTCGGCCATGGACATCAGGGTGTTGAAGCCGCCATACGACCATCCCCAGATGCCGATGCGGTTCTTGTCCACATAGGGGAGAGAGCCGAGGTAGAGGGCTGTTTCCACCTGGTCCTTGGACTCGAGATCGCCCAGATTCAGATAGGTCTGCTTCTCGAACTCAGCACCACGGCCTCCGGTTCCGCGACCGTCCACACAGACGCAGATGAAGCCTTGCTGGGCCAGATAGCGCTCGAACATGCAGCCGCCCATGTTGCCCACGTTCCATTGGTCCAGCACCTGCTGGGAGCCCGGGCCGCTGTACTGGTACATCACGACGGGGTATTTCTTGGAGGCGGAGAAGTCGGCTGGCTTGACCATATAGCCGTTGAGCTCGACGCCCTCGCCAGTCTTGAACGTAAAGAACTCGGGCTTGGGGAGCTGGGCGCTCATGGCGGAGAGCTTATCGACCAGGTCGGCGTTGTCAACGAGGGTCTTGAGGGTCTTGCCCTTGGCGTCGCAGAGAGTCACGATGGGGGGCGTGGTGACGTTGCTGAAGGTATTGATGAAGTAGCGGAAGTTCTTGGAGAAGATGGCGCTGTTAGTGCCTTGCTGCTGGCTGAGCTTGGTGACCTTGCCTTTGGCGTCGGCGCGATAAACGGCCTGATAGATAGCGCCTTCCTGGTTGCCGGCGAAGAAGCAGTCACCCGTCTGGGGATTGTAGCCGTAGAAGGCTTTGACGACGAAGTCGCCCTGTGTGATCTGGCGGCGAAGGGTGCCGTTGAGGTCGTAGAGATAGAGGTGGTTGAAGCCGCTACGCTCGCTGGCGAGGACAAAGCCGTCGGCAAAGAGCTGCAGGTTCTTGTAGGGCTCCTCGGTGACGTACTTGTCCATCTGGTCGCGCACAATGAGCTTGCACTCGGTGGAGCGCGGGTTGGCGGCGTAGATGTTCAGGCGGTCCTGATGGCGGTTCTGGGTGAGAATCAACAGCTTCTCGGGGTTGCTGGTGAACTGGATGCGGGGGACGTAGCCGTCAGCCTCGAGCGGCAGTTTCATCTGCAGGATGCGGTGGCTCTTAATGTCATACGTGTGGACGGTGACGCGGGAATTCTGCTCGCCGGCCATCGGGTATTTGTAAGAATAAATGCCAGGATAGGTGGCGAACTCATCGCGCGAGGGATTGGTGCTACGATAGAGCGGGAACGAGAACTCGGGGACTTCGCTCTCGTCGTAGCGGATCCAAGCCAGCATCGAGTTGTCGGCATTGAAATCAAAAGCGCGCGAGAAGGTGAATTCCTCTTCGTTGACCCAGTCGGGCTTGCCGTTGATAACCTTGTTGTACTCGCCGTCCTTCGTGACCTGAATCTCGCTGTTGCCGTAGAGCAACTTCACGAGGAAGATATTGTTGTCACGAACGAAGGCAACCATATTGCCGTCGGGGGAGAAAGCGGGAACCTCCTGTGGGCCGCCCTCGGAAAGCGGCTCGAGGGTACGGTTGCGCACATTATATATATAATAGGTGGCTGTAGCGGAATGGCGGTAGATGCCGTGACGGTCTGTCTGGATAAGGATATTCTGCTCGTTGGGACTCATGATATAGTCAGAGAAACTCTCGATGCGGACGTCGCCACGGGTGTTGTTGACATCGAAGAGAACGGCAGTTTCTTCACCAGTCTGGAATGAATAGGCGGTAATCTTGCGGCCATCGGAACGGGCATACCGTTCGCCATCGGCCAATGGACGGACACCCGAAACGCCTTTGGCGGAATAAATGCCGCGTGAAATGTCCTCAAGGGTTAGGTTATCGGCTGAAACAGGCAGTAGCCAGACGCAAAATGCAAAGAATGGTAAGATGAAGCGTTTCATGTAAAAAATTTCTTTTAGTTGACGTTTTCCAAGGCAAAGGTAGCAAAAAGTTTCCGACCCGACAAAATTTTTATCCCTTTTGCTTCGTTTTTTCTCTAAATAGTGTTCAAACCGTTCAAGAGGCCGCTCTGGGCGGAGATGTAAAAAAGTCGGTTTTCTTTTGCTGAGAATGGATTTTTACGTACTTTTGCGCAAGAATAACTAATCGATTTAACTAATTAATAAAACCTCTTTACATCATGAAGATCGAAACGATTATGGCAAATCTGGAGGCCAAACATCCAGGCGAGAGAGAGTACTTGCAGGCGGTGCGTGAAGTGCTGATGAGTATCGAAGAAGTGTATAACCAACATCCTGAATTCGAACGGGCTAAGCTGATTGAACGGCTGGTGGAGCCGGAACGTATTATTACATTCCGCGTGCCTTGGGTGGATGACAAAGGCGAGGTGCAGGTCAATCTCGGCTATCGTGTACAGTTCAACAGCGCGATAGGTCCCTACAAGGGCGGCCTTCGCTTCCATGCAAGCGTGAATTTGAGTATATTGAAGTTCCTTGGGTTTGAGCAGACGTTCAAGAATGCGCTCACGACCTTGCCAATGGGTGGTGGAAAGGGCGGCTCGGACTTCAGCCCGCGCGGCAAGAGTGATGCTGAGATCATGCGCTTCTGTCAGGCGTTCATGAGCGAGTTGTACCGCTATATCGGTCCTGAGATTGATGTCCCTGCAGGCGATATCGGTGTGGGTGCACGTGAGATTGGCTACCTGTTTGGACAATACAAGAAGCTGACGCGCGACTGGAGCGGTGTGCTGACGGGTAAGGGACTCGAATACGGAGGCTCTCTGGTACGTCCTGAAGCGACGGGATTTGGCGGTCTCTATTTCGTGAACGAGATGCTGAATACACACGGCAAGGACATTCAGGGCAAGACGGTGGCTATCAGCGGCTTCGGTAATGTCGCGTGGGGCGCTGCTACCAAAGCGACGCAGTTGGGCGCCAAAGTCATCACCATTAGCGGCCCTGATGGCTATATCTATGACCCCGAAGGCATCAGCGGCGAGAAGATTGACTATTTGCTGGAGCTCCGCAATAGCGGCAATGATATCTGCGAGCCCTACGCCGAGGAATTTCCTGAGGCGACGTTCTATGCCGGCAGGAAACCGTGGGAGGTCAAGTGTGACATCGCGCTACCTTGTGCGACGCAGAACGAACTGAACGGCGAGGATGCCAAACAGCTGATTGCCAATGGTGTGCAATGCGTTGGCGAGATTTCCAATATGGGCTGTACGCCTGAGGCTATCGACGCGTTCTTTGCCGCCAAGATGATTTTTGCACCAGGCAAGGCCGTCAATGCCGGTGGTGTGGCGACAAGCGGTTTGGAGATGAGCCAGAATGCGATGCACATCAGCTGGAGTGCAGAGGAAGTGGACCAGCGTCTGCATAAGATCATGCACGCCATTCATGCCCAATGCGTGAAGTACGGCACCGAGCCTGACGGATATGTAAACTACGTGAAAGGTGCCAACATAGCCGGCTTCATGAAGGTGGCCAAGGCGATGATGGCTCAAGGAATTGTCTGATTAGTCTTCGCTGAGTTTGGCAAGGCCGCCCTCGGATGTTTCTTTGTAGAGCGAAGGTAGGTCTTTGCCTGTCTGTTTCATCACGCGAACAACGCGATCGAAACTGACACGATGCTGCCCGTCTGAAAGGGAAGCATAGAAATTGGCATCAAGGGCACGGGCTGCGGCAAAGGCGTTGCGCTCGATGCAAGGAATCTGTACCAGACCGCAGACGGGGTCGCAAGTCATGCCGAGGTGATGCTCCAACCCCATCTCGGCAGCGTATTCTATTTGTGCCACACTGCCGCCAAATAGCTGGCATGCGGCGGCGGAGGCCATTGCGCTGGCAACACCCACCTCGCCCTGACAGCCTACGTCGGCACCTGAAATACTGGCATTATGTTTGACGAGATTGCCGATGAGACCCGCGGTGGCCAGCGCATGGAGGATGCGCTCCTCGGAGAAGGTGTGGTTGTGTCCTAAATGATAGAGCACGGCGGGAAGGACGCCACAGGAGCCACAAGTGGGAGCGGTAACGATCAGGCCGCCGGAGGCGTTCTCCTCGCTCACGGCTAGGGCGTAGGCATAGACTAAGCCGGAACTTTGCAGATTGGCTTTGTAGCCCTTTGCTTTGGTATAATAAATAGGTGCTTTGCGTTGCAGACCCAGCGGGCCGGGCAGGACGCCTTCGTGGTCAACGCCGCGTTCTACGGCTTCCTGCATGACGCGCCACACCTCGCGCAAGTAGTCCCAAATAGCCGGGCCTTCGCTCTGCTCGACATACTCCCAGAAGGCGTGACCCGTCTGCTGGCACCACGCTATGATTTCCTTCATCGTGTTGAGGGGATAAATCGATGGCTCCGGGGCGGCAGTTGATGAATCCCCTTCGGAAAGTGCACCACCACCCACGCTATAGACTGTCCATTCGTCAAAGAGGCTTCCATCGGGCTGGCGAACGGCAAACTTCATGCCGTTGGGATGGAAGGGGAGGAAGACGGTTGG
This sequence comes from Bacteroidaceae bacterium, assembly GCA_024698925.1. Lineage (GTDB taxonomy): Bacteria > Bacteroidota > Bacteroidia > Bacteroidales > Bacteroidaceae > Physcousia. Next base: position 25,576 of record JAILQO010000030.1, read on the forward strand.
TTCCCAATGAAGGGTGACGGTTCCCTTCGGTTCAAGGACGCGAAAGATAGCGACATCCGTCATGTGGCCCTTGCCGGTTGCGGCGAGGGAACCATAGAGCGTTACATCGAAAGCTGTAGCCTCGGGATGACGTTCAAGATACTGAATGGCAGCGGCTTGCGGGCCCATCGTATGGCTACTGGAGGGCCCGATGCCGATGCGATATAGTTCTCGTAGCGATTGCAAGATGAATGGGAAAAAGTGGAATTACAGGAGATATTGGCTGCTGATACTCTGGTTGTCCTCCACGCGGCGGATGGTCTCGGCAATCAGGTCGGCGATAGTGATTTGTTTCACCTTGGCGCAACGGTTGGAGTAGGGGATGGAGTCGGTGAAGACCATTTCCTCCAACTGGCTGGCCTGGACGCGCTCGCTGGCAGGACCGCTCATGACGCAATGGCTGGCGATAGCGCGGACGCTGCGTGCGCCGTTCTCCATCATCAGATCTGCAGCCTTGGTGATGGTACCGGCTGTATCCACCATATCATCAATCAGCACGACGTTGGCATCTGTTACATCACCGATAATCTGCATGGAAGCCACTTCGTTGGGGCGGCGGCGGGTCTTGTTGCAGAGTACGAGGGGGCAACCAAAATGCTTAGCGTAGGACGAAGCGCGCTTGGAGCCGCCGACGTCGGGCGTGGCGATGACGAGATTCTCAAGCTTCAAGCTCTCGATGTACGGTACCATGACGCTGGAGGCGTAGAGGTGATCTACGGGCACATCGAAGAAGCCTTGCTCCTGATCGGCGTGAAGGTCCATGGTGATGAGGCGGTTGATGCCAGCCACACTGAGCATATCTGCCACCAGCTTGGCACCGATCGCGACGCGCGGTTGGTCCTTACGGTCTTGTCGAGCCCAGCCAAAATAAGGTATGACGGCATTGATGGAACGGGCGGATGCGCGCTTGGCGGCATCAATCATCAGAAGAAGCTCCATCAAGTTGTCGGAATTGGGGAAGGTGCTTTGCACGAGGAAGACGTCGCGGCCGCGAACGGTCTCATCGTAGCAAACTGAAAACTCGCCGTCGGCAAAACGAGTGACATTGACTTTGCCCATTTCGATGCCGAGGCTTGCACAAATCTTTTCAGTCAGATAGCGGGTGGCTGTGCCCGAGAAAACGAGGAAGTTGCTCATTGTTGGGAGGGTGGTATAATAGATTCTGATAATGTTTGCTACTTATTCTGCAGCCTTGCGCAGTTTGCGGAAGTGTGCGATGACTTCTTTGTAATCCAGACCCGAATGAATATTGAAGCGTGTCCATAGGTCGCCGAGAACAACGGCACCGCCGAAGCCATAGTCCTTCAGCAGCGGTAGTGTTTCGCTCTTGACACCGCCTGCGGCCATCACCTTGCGGTCAATGATACCGGCGCGGGTGGCGTCGTGCAATTGCTGTGGCGTGTAGGCGGAGTGACGGTCGGGGTAGGAGATACTATCGAACACGGGGGAGAGGAAAACGTAGTCCAGATTGGCGCGATCGTGCAGCTCTTCCAGAGAGTGCATTGAGCGGCTTTGAGTACCGTGATAGTTCTGAGGCAGCTGGTTGTGTTGCTGACTGAGATGGATGCCACGCAGGCCAAACTCTTCGACGAGGTAGAAATGATTATGCACGACGATGCGGTTGTGCCATTGCTCAGGGATCAGCGAGAGCAGGCGCTCGGAGTAGATTGGCTCGGAGTCCGGCTTGCGCATGTGGAACAAATCAAGTCCTTCTTCGAAGAGGGCCGTGATAATCGTATCTTCCTCAACGAAGAAATCAGGGGTGGATAGAAGTATGAGTTTCATATACTATCTGAATTTGCGGGCAAAAGTACAAAATAATGCTGAGAAAAACGAAGAAAAGCGCGAAATCTTCGCGCTTTTTCTTCACTTGGTGGCTTATTTGCCTTTTAACATCACTTCAACGGCTTTCTCCAGTTGCAGGTCACGGCCGAAGAGCAGATCCTGCGGCTGGCTGACAATGAGGATGTCCGGCTCCAGCTGTTGGTTCTCGAGATACTTGCCGCGACGGTCTTTCATCCCCACCTCAGGAATGCCGAATGTAATGTCATCAATAGACTCCCACCACACGGCAGTCATCGTGCCAGGGATGGGTGCGCCGATCAACTGGCCGATACCCAACTCCTTGTAAAGCCAGGGGGTGCCGTGGGCGTTGCTGTAATCGTCCTCGCAGATAAGCATACAAGAAGGCTTGGTCCACCGGTTGTAAGGATCGTTACCGATGTACTGTTCACGCGGGGTATAGGTAGCCACCGTCGTTCCGGAGAGCAGCTCGCAGACATCATTATGGAGCCATCCGCCGCCGTTATGGCGAACATCTACGATGACGGCATCGCGTGTGCGGTTCTTCTCCGAGAGTAGCTTGCGATATAGCTCATGGAAACTACCCGTGTTCATCTTCTCAATATGAACGTACGCCAGCTTGCCCTTGGACAAACTATCGACTAACTTCTCATTGCGCTCAACCCAACGACGATAGAGGGCGTCACCAACGGATGTCTCGAGTCGTACGGTATAATCCTTTGTCTCGCCTTTGGCACTCTTGATGGTGAGGCGTGTGTAGCGTCCGGCTTTGCCACTTAAGAGCGGGTAGTAGTCTTTGCCGGCTTCAATCTTCTTTCCATCGATGTGGGTAATGATAGAGCCTGCGCCAATACCTTTTTGGCGTGTCAGCGGAGTCCCAGGCAACAGTTCGGCAATGCGAAGTCCGTCGCCATCGTAGTCTTCGTCCAGAAAGGCGCCGAGGTTGGCGGTTGTGAGTGTATTGCCCGTACCATTGGGATAATAGCGGCAGCCTGTGTGAGAGACGTTGAGCTCGCCGAGCAATTCGGAGCACATCTCAGCGAAGTCGCGATTGTTATTGATGTGCGGTAGGAAGCGGGCATAGCGCTTGTGGAGCATCTGCCAGTCGGCGCCGTTCATGTCAGGGTCGTACAGTTTCTCGAGGGTCTGAAGCCAGATGTGCTCGAAAGTCTGTTCACGCCATCCTGCGGGGTAGTCGTTGTGGAAACACTCGAAATCCACGTCGCTGATCCTGCCGCCGCCAATATCGAGCTTCTTAATGCGGCCGCCTTGAGCATAGTAAGCGGTGGCGTAGTCGCTGGTCAGGTCGAAGTCGGAGAATGATACCCCTTGGGTCTTGATGATCGTGGAACCCTTGTCGAGGTCGCGTTCCCAAAGCGCAGAACCGTTGGGGTAGTTGCTGGCAACGTAGTAGAGTTTCGTGCCCTCCTTGTTGACCACAGCATCACCGATGCTGCTACTATTGAAGGTAAGGCGTATGGTACGAAGTTCGAGGTCGTCAAGATTGAAGTCGGGGTTGGCAGCTTTGATGCTGTCGGCCTTAGCCTTCTCCTTCTCTTCCTTCTCCTTTTTCTCCTTTTCCTTCTCGTCGGCCTTCTTCTTCTGCTCGTCGCTCATCTTGGCGCGTTTCTTCTCGGCCTTCTCTTTCTCTTTCTTGTCTTTCTCTTCCTGAGCCTTCTTCTCCTTATCCTTGGCCTCCTTCTCGGCCTCGTCGAAGCGCTCGCGTTCCTCCTTGTTCAGGTGGAAGCGCTCGTAGGCTTCATCGTTGAGGAACGTCACATAAAGGTCACGTTCTGCACCCCATGAACCGTGGCTTCGCATGCCGGCGCGGTCGCTTTGGAAGATGAAGGCTTTGCCGCCAAGAATCCAACGTGGGCTGGATTCTTCGTAACCGGAGTTCGTGAGGTTGGTGATCTTGCCCTTCCCATCGGCTTGTAACAGCACAATATCCGTGAGATTCCAGCCTCCCGAACCGATATATTGTGAGAGGATGTACTTGGAATTGGGGCTCCAGGAGAAGGTCTGATCGCCATCGCGATAGGAATACTGGAACTTGCCAGGCATGACGGTGGTGATGGCTTTGGATTTGGCGTCCATGACGCACACCTCCTGGCGGTTACGCAAGAATGCAATCTTCTTGCCATCGGGTGAATACTCCGGTTCGAAGCAGGTCTCATTCTCCGGCGTGAGGAGCTCTTCCTCAGTCAACTCGGTGGCATAGGTGAAGAGTTTCTCGTCCTTGTCCTTGATACTGACACGATAGAGTCCCCAGCGGCCGTTACGCTCGCTGTCATATACCAGGCTGCGACCGTCCTCGGAGAAAGAGACGTGGCGCTCGCGGTAGGGCGAGTCGGTGATTTGCTTTGTTGTCTTATAGTCAAGGCTGGTGACGTAAACATCGCCGCCGAGAATAAACGCGATTTCCTTGCCCTTGGGAGAGTGACACACCTGAGTGGCGCCGCCGCTAAAGACGAAGTGTAGGGCATCTTTCTCGTTGGAGTCCGCAATGATGTCGATCTTCACTTTCTGCGGTTTTCCGCCTGTGGGGAGCGTGTAAAGCTCACCGTCCCAGGAGAAACAAAGTGTACCGTCATCGGCAGCAGAGAGATAACGAACAGGCATCTCCTTGAAGGAGGTCAGTTGGCGGGCTTTGGCGTTGGCATCGAGCGTCATGCACCAGACGTTGAACGTACCATCGGACTCGGAAAGCCAATAGAGCTGGCGGGTGGCGGCAACATAGACGGGACTGCGGTCGTCCGTCTGCGTCGTTGTCAATTGACGAAAATCCTTGAATCCCTTGCCAGAGACGAGCCACAGGTCGCGTGCGATGGAGCTGGTCATGTGCTTACGCATAGGGTCCTCGTAGCCTTTTACAGCGTCGTAAATGAGGGAGCCGTCCGGGCCTACTGTGACATTGCCGGCAGAAAGGTCGGAGACGCGTTGCGGTCGAGAACCTTCGCGCGTGTTTACCTTATAAATATGTGTATAGGTGCCTGAGGGATACTGACGATTGTCGATGGTCGGTATTCCCGTGGACGTGAACAACACCTCATCCTCATTGAGAAAAGTCAGAGGAACCTCTGAACCGGAGCTGGTGGTGAGGCGTTTGAGTTCGCCGCCATTGGCACTCATGAGGTATAGATCCATGCTCCCTTCACGCTCGCTGGCAAAGGCTATCTGTTTACCAGACGGACTCCATACGGGACGACCATCCCAAGCGGCGTTGCTGGTCAGCTGACGAGCCTGACCGCCTGTTGCGGGAACGATAAACAGATCACCTTTATAGGCAAAAGCGATGGTGCGGCCATCGGGGGAGATGGCTGAGGAACGCAGCCAAAGAGGGGAGAGGGCATTGGCCACCACGCTGGTGGCGACCAATGAAAAGGTTAATAGTATTCTTCTCATTGTCTAGTATTACTGTGTTAGTATCCAAAAATTTCTTCGAGACTGACGCGTTTGACAGGCCCTACCTTCATGAGGCTGGCCATGTCTAGTTCTCGTTCATTGCCGAGAATCATCATGCGACGCGGCTTGCGGGCCATACGCTCGTTAGCGAAGGCCACGATGTCTTGAAGGGTGATGTCGGGTAATGCGTTGTAAATCTTCTCGTTGATATCGTAGTCAATACCACGCTCCTGAGCAGCTAACCAGGCGTTGATCACTCCAAAGCGTGTTGTGCGCTGTGCAGCCAATTGCTTCATGAGGCTCTGCTTGGCAATCTCAAAGGCGGCAGGGCTTTGAGGAATGGTGTCGAGGATCTCATTGAAGGTATTGATGCAGTCCATCAACTTGTCATTCTGTGAGATGATGTATGTGTAGCTGGTCTCTGGATGGCCTTTTCGGCTTGGCGCTTGATCGTAGTAAGCAGCAGCACTGTAGGCGAGGCCGCGGCTCTCGCGCAGTTCCTGGAAGACGATACCGTTCATTCCTGCACCAAAGTACTCATTGAAGAGTGCGGCCACAGGCATTTTCTCAGGTTGCCAAGGCTGGTTGTCGTTGTTGAAAGCCATCATATAAATGTTCTTGGCATCATAGGGAGCCAGCAGAATTTCTGTTTCAGGTGTTGTCAGCTCCTGATAGTCTTCAAAAGCGAGAGGCGCTTTCAGCGTTGCAGGCTGGTTGAGTTCTTTCTGCAATAGAGCAGTGAGGTCGTCTAAGCTTCGCGGACCATAGTATAACACGGTGTGGTCATACTTGAGCAGGTCGTGAATGAGATTTACGAGTTCCTCTGGATTGGTTTGCGACAAATCGGCAGCGGTCATCGTGTTACGTCGGCTGTTGCGTAGACCATAGATGCCATAGGATTGGAGGAACGAGAAACAGGTCCTTTGTTCTAACTTGGCATCAGCTTGAGCCTTGGCCACATTGGCGATGTAAGCGTTGTAAGCCATATTGTCCACCTTGACATTTTGCAGAACATATTCCATGAGAGAAAGTGCCTCGGACATGTTCTCGTCAAGACCGGAAAGTGAGATAGACGTCTGATAATCACCTATATTAACGCCAAACGTACATGCTAAGCCATAGAACTTCTGCTTGATTTGCTCTGCCGTAAGACTATCTGTTCCAAGTAGTTCAAGATAATCTTCGCATGCGGCGTCCAAACGTTTGTCGGCGGCACAACCGAAAGGCAAACGAAATACGAGACTGAAGATGCCATTCTCGGTATTCTGCTTATAGACAACAGGAAGTTGGACGGTCAAGTCTTTCGTGAAATCCACGAAGCGAGGCTGGATGGGCTGAACTTCGGTGTTTTGAATCTCCTTAACGAAAGCGCTCATTTCATCGCGATTGGCGGGGATAGCAGTAATCTCAGGTTTATCAATTTTCTTGATGTTGGGATCTTCCTGCTGTCGTTTGAAGACGGTGACGAAGTTGTTCGTGAAATGACGGTTTGCAAATGCCACAATGTCCTCTTTTGTGAGGGAGGCAATGCGGTCTATACGGCTGATAGCATCCTTCCATTCAATGCCGTTGATGAAGGCATCCTGAAACATGCTGGTGCGCGCGTTATTACTCTCCAAAGCCCTCATCTGATTGAGCTTCATGTTGTTAATGATAGCAGGGATGAGTTCGTCGGGGAAATCGCCACACTTGAGCTTATTCAACTCCGCAAGAAGTAACTCTCGTGCCTCTTCCAACGTCTGACCTTCACGTGGTGAGCCTCCCATGAGGAAAATGCCATAGTCGGCTAAAGCGTCGTGTCCGGCCCATGCTTCGAGCATCGTCATTTGCTGATTGATATCCAAGTCGATAAGGCCGGCCTGACCATTAGAAAGGACTTCGCTAATGAGAGCGAGTGTGTCGCTGACACAATCCTTGGCACCAGGGAACTGCCAACCCATATAAAGCGATTCGGCTTCAAGTCCAACGACGGTAGTATCAACAGGTGCTGTCAGCGTTGCTACTGGTTCATATTCAGGTTGCTTGCAGTCGGGGTTAGGTTCCCAATCTCCGAAATACTTCTCAATGATGTCAATCGTTTTGTCGGGATCAAGGTCGCCAGCCATGCAGATGGCGACGTTGTTGGGGCAATAGTAGTTCTTGAAGTAGTTCTTAATGTTGACAATCGAAGGATTCTTCAAGTGCTCCTGTGTACCAATGGTAGTTTGTGTGCCATAAGGATGGGTGGGAAACAGCTTGTAGAGCAGTGCATTGTTCATCTTCTCGCCGTCATTGCTCAAATAGATGTTATACTCCTCATAGACAGCCTCCAGCTCCGTGTGGAAGCCACGAATAACCATATTCTGGAAACGGTCTGCCTGGATTCGTGCCCAGTTCTCAACCTCGTTGGACGGGATATTTTCCACATAGCATGTAATATCGAAGGAGGTATAGGCATTTGATCCGTCGCTGCCGATGAGTGCCATCAACTTGTCGTATTCGTTGGGGATATTGTATTTGGCTGCGAGCTGGCTGACGCTATCAATCTCATGGTATGCCTGTCGGCGTTCTGCTGGGTCGGTCAGCTGGCGATAGGCCTCAAAGCGCTGTTCTATTTCGTCAAGCAAAGGAGCCTCGGCTTCAGCATCAGTTGTGCCGAAATGGTTGGTGCCTTTGAACATCAGGTGTTCGAGGTAGTGTGCCAAACCTGTTGTCTCTGCAGGATCGTTGCGAGAACCTGTGCGCACAGCGATGTTAGCTTGGATGCGTGGCTCATCCTTGCTGACTGAGAGATAAACCTTGAGTCCATTCTTGAGCGTATAGATGCGTGTTTGCATCGGATCGCCCTTCACGCTTTCATAGCGACGAGTACAGCTGGTACCGCCGAGCAGAAGTGCTACGGCGGCAGCCAGGATGAATCTCAGTTGTGATTTCATAGTGATTGGATAAGACGGATGGTTTATTTGCTGAGGCTGTAGCCGATTTTCATGCCGTTGTAGTTCTGGCCAAGGACATTCGTTATCGTGCCTAAAGTGCCGCTGATTTTGCCCAAGATGCTACCTGCGGAGGTGAGAGCTGTCAGGAGTTTGTCGGCATCGTAGAGCAGGCACAGATTAGTGCCGTCCATGCCCACGATACAGCTCTGGTTCATCAGACCGAGAGTGCTTTGCATATTGAGGATCTTATTTGTCTTATCATAGCTCCAGGTACCTGTGGCAATGGCCTTGTTGCCGGAAGAAATAATGAAGGTCTTGTCCTCCTGGAAGGTGAAGGCTGTTGCACCCTTGGTGATGCCGACCTTGGTGAGATAGCCATCCAGCTTGGTCTTGATGGAGTTGGCTGCTACGGCACCGCCAGCCTGTGCCAATATGCTTTCGCTCTCGAAACGAACTTCAGGAGACTGGTAGGTCCATGTGCCCACGAAGCTCTTCTCTGTGATGGTGTTGCTGAGCAAGCCACCGAGAAGGTTGCCCAGGATGCTGTTGGCAGCATCCGTAACGGTTTGTGTACTGCCTGTTGTGCCAGTCGTGGTCGTACCCTGAGTACCGCCTAATACAGCTGCGAGGACATCAGTAGCCCCAACGGTGCCGACGGTAGTCTGTCCGGTGCTGGAATCTGTAGTAACAACGGGCACTCCCATCATGCCACCACAACTCATGATGCTGCAAATGGCAGCTGCGCAAGCTGCAAAAATAATAGTCTTTTTCATTGTGTGTAGTTTTTAGTTGATTATGAATTTATTGTTTAATTATTCTGCTTCGGATGTCTCATCAGGAGATGTTTCTTCGGTTGCCGGTTTAGGCGTATTCGCAAAGAGCTTCATGAACTCTTTAGGGAACGGCGTCTCGAAATCCATGACCTCGCCTGTGCGGGGATGATAGAAATTCAGCCGGTATGCGTGAAGACAAAGCCGTCCGATCGGATCAAAACCGTTGCCATACTTCTGGTCGCCCAGGACGGGATGTCCGATATCCTGCATGTGCACACGGATCTGGTTCTTGCGGCCCGTCTCCAGTTTCAATTCCACGAGCGAGAAACGGTCGGTGGTCTTGAGCGTATGATAATGCGTGATCGCAAACTTGCCACCTCCGGGATCCTCAGGCGAAGAGTAGGTGATGTACGCCTTGTTATCTTTCAGCCAGGACTCAATGGTCCCGCCTTCCTTCTCAAGCTTACCGCTAACGACGGCCACGTAGCGACGGTCGAAGACGATGTCATGCCAGTTGTCTTCCAGAATCTGTGCTATCTCACGATTCTTGGCGTACATCATCAAACCGCTGGTTTCGCGATCCAGGCGGTGTACGGTATGTGCGGTGCATTTAAAATGACGTTTGGCAAAGTATTCATCCAGGACCTGTTTGGCAGAGTACTGCTTGGCGGTAGCCGGCATCGAGAGAATACCCTCGCTCTTCTCGATGACGACTAAGTCCTTGTCCTCATAGACGATTTTCACATAGCGGTTTAACAGCTGGTTGGAGCGCTTGTGCTTACTGATCCGTACAATCTGGCCTGGACGAAGCGGCTCGTCGTAGCGCGTCGTGTTACGGCGATCTACAGTAATGCCGTGACCACTGAGAATATCCTTGGCACGATTCCGCGAGACGCTGGTCATCTTGATGATGAACTCGAGGAGCGTAGTCTCTTCGCGTACGGTGTATTCATTATATTTACTGGCGGCATACGCAGCGCCGGAGACATTTTTCATAACTGATTTGCAATATAACGTTTGGCTTTATTCATGATGATAGGGCTCTCCGCGCAAGATGGTCTGGGCGCGGTAGAGCTGTTCCACAAAGAGAACGCGGATGAGCTGATGGGAAAAGGTCATTAACGAGAGGGAAACCTCTTCATGGGCCATCGTGTGAATGCATGGATCGAATCCATAGGGTCCTCCGACAATGAAGACGATTCTGCGTGCTCCCGCATTCATGCGTTTTTGCAGCCATGCGGCGAACTCGGTGCTCTTGCGCTCGGCACCATGTTCGTCAAGAAGGACGATGTAATCGCCTGGCTGTAGCTGTTTCTTGATGAGATCGGCCTCTTGCGCTTTCTGCTGCTCGATGGTCAACGCTTTGGTGTTGCGCAGCTCAGGAATCACCTCCATTTGAAAGGGTACATAATGCGAGAGGCGACTTGCGTAGTCGTCGATCAGCACTTGTACGTGCTTGTCTGTGGTCTTGCCTATGACGAGGAGGATCAGGCGCATATTGGGGAACTCTTGATGATTGGATGAATTAGGGTTTCTTATCAATCAATGTTTTGGACATCTCATCGCCGAGATCTATCGCCCGCTGGAAAACGGCACGGGCATCCTGCTCTTTGCCCTGACTGCGTAAGCATACACCGAGAATACGATAGGCATCTGCAAACTGATCATCAATGGCAACGGCCTGGCGGGCTGCCGCAACAGCCTCGTCGATCTGTCCTATGCGATAATTGACCGAGGCCAGTTCTGCGTGATAGAGCGGTTCGCGCGGTTCCATCCGCACGGCGGTCTCAATATCGTTGAGAGCCTGCTGGTACATCCGGCATTGCAGCTCTGTCTGCTCGCGCTGGTAGTAGAAGTTTGCCGTCAGTTCCTTAGACTTCAGATGTTCGTAATCGTTCAGGTCACGTACCGCATCGCGGTAGCGTCCCACCTTGACCAATGTGGTTGCGCGCATCAGCAGAGCCGGTGCCGCATTCTCCATATAAGGTTTTGTAAAGCACGCTACGGCGCTGTCCTGCAAGGCTAATACAGCCGTTGTATCGCGAAGCATCAACTGACATTGGGCAGCATAGAGAAAATAATCTGCAGAACGCAGATTCGTCTCGTTCACCTGCAGGAACTGCTGGCAGGCATCCTCATAACGCTTCAAGGCATAGAGCAATTTCGCACGCAGGCTGATATAAACAGGCAGCTGTTCCACAGCGATGGCGGCATCAATCTCCTGGAGCGCACGTTCAATGGTCCAGAAATCAGGAAGTTCCTGCTTAGACTGGGCAATCTGGAAGATAGCCTGGGCGCGTGAATAGCGGATGGCATCTTCTGGTGCCTGAGCCTGTAAGCCCGCATCCCAACAGGAATCCGCAGCCGCAAACCGACCTTGTGCGGACAGGAACTCGGCCTTCATCGAATAGCCATTGGCATCAGTCGGGAAAGCGCGGATGAAATCTTCCACATAGGACAAGTAAAGCGCAGAGTCGCGAGTGCCGATGAGATAGATAAAGCTATTGGCTTGTGAGGCATCGCCTGGGAGCACTTTTTTGATGAGGATGTCCCGATAATCCGAGGCTGTTGCAGAAAGCGCTGTCGTCGCGAGGCTCTTGGCATAGGCAGCAGACAGCACATAACAGTTCTTGTCGTTCTCGTTTGCCGCCAGCTGTAGGAGTCCTAACAGCTCTCCACGTTCGTTCATGACAGGACATGACTCCGATTTCTCGGAGGGTTGTACGGGTAGTGTGTAATATGCGTAAGTCTCACGGAATTTGGACACATTTGTGATTGTCGTCTCCGTGACTTTGTTGGCTTTGTTGGAGAGATAGGGGAGTATATACGCCTTTGCGTCAATCGCCTCGTCGGCCGTTGCCAATGGAGCGAGCTTGATGTTAGGTATCGCCACTTTCACCTTCACCACATCGCAGAGTGAGTTGGCACCGGCAATGGCCGTCACGGGCCACTCCCGACCACCCTCGTCGATGGCCACAGCGCGAGCTGCACCGCGGAAAGAATGGTAATCAGAGAGCGTCGTTCCTTCAGCATCAATAATGAAACCATTGGTAGAATGCAGCAATTTTCCCGTTGCGTCGTAGGTGATGAGGTTAACCTGTGCCCTACGGGTTTTCTTGGCCCACTTTGGTTGAGCGGAAATGCTTATTGTCAGCAGGCAAAGGAATAATGTATATATGATTCTTTTTGGCATGAATAACAAATTATGTTTTTATGGCGTGTCCCAATAGCGCTTTCGCATTCTCAATGGCAGCGGGTGTCAGTTCGCTACCAGACAGCATGTGGGCCAGCTCCGTAACACGTTCCTCCTGAGTGAGCTGTAGGATGTGCGAAGAAGTACCGTCAGCATCGTCCTCCTTATAGACGCGATAGTGTTGCCCGCCGAGTGCCGCAATCTGGGGTAGGTGGGTAATCGAGATCACTTGGCGCCCGTGGCTGCCCATTTCCTTCATCATCAGCGCCATACGCTCTGCAATCTGGCCGCTAACGCCCGTGTCGATCTCGTCGAAGATGATGGTGGGTTGTTTCACTTCCTGACTGATGAGCGCCTTGAGCGACAGCATGACACGGGCGATCTCACCGCCAGATGCTACATCAGAGATATCTTGTAGCACCCCATTCTTGTTGGCGCTGAAGAGGAAACGCACTTGATCCAAGCCTTGCGCGGAAGGCTCTTTGCGGGATTGTATTTCCACTTTGAATTGCACATGAGGAATGCCTAACGGAATGAGTTGTTCACGCATTTGCTTTTCGACTTGGAGCGCCGCTTGCTGCCTTTGCTTTGAAAGCGCGGCACCACATTCCAGTAGCGTCTTCCGCATCTCCTCGCAACGCTGTTGTAACTGCTTCAACTGTTCGTCGCTATTGTCAATCAGCTCCAGTCGTTTCCGGAAGTCTGAGGTCAGCTCGATGAGTGCTTCCTCCGTGGCTACGTGGTGCTTTTGCATAGCGCTATAGAGATTGCTGAGCCAGGCGTTGACGGTTTCGAGCCGTTCCGGATCTATATTCACACGATTACCAAGAGCGCTGAGTTCTCTTGCAATATCCTTGAGTTCAATGTGGCAGCTACTGATACGTTCTGTCAGTTCATCCGCTTCTGGCATCATCTCACAGATTGATTCCATGCTCCTTTCTGCACTCCTTAGTGCATCAAGTACACCGGCAACGGCATCGTTTCCTTGCAACTGCTGCTCGGCATTCCAAAGCGCCTCCCGGATATCCTCGGCGTGAGAGAGCATTTGTTCTTCCTGTTCCATCTCAGCTTGGCGACCTTCCTGAAGTTGCAACTCATCCAATTGCTGCAACTGAAAGCGCAGGTAATCCTCGTCATCCCGACTGCGGGCGAGAGCGCTTTCGACATCTGACAACTGGCGGCAAGCTGTATGATAGGCTGTGAAAGCATCATGATACGCTTGCAACTGTTGTTGGTCGTGGGCTACGATATCCAAGACCTTCATCTGAAAGTCCTCTTGCCCGAGCAGCAGATTCTGATGCTGAGAATGAATGTCAATGAGTTGATTCCCCAATGCACGAAGTGCGGTTACTTGGGCGGGGGTGTCATTGATGAAAGCACGGCTTTTACCTGTCGACGTCAACTCGCGGCGAATGATGCAGTTATGACCATCGAAATCCAGATCATTCTCCTCGAAGAAGGATTCCATGCCGCAGCCCGTGAGATCAAATTCGGCTTCAATGATGCAGCGACTGGCACCAGGCTTGATCGCTTTTGTATCAGCTCGCTGACCGAGCAAAAGCCCGATAGCACCTAGAAGAATACTCTTGCCAGCACCCGTTTCGCCCGTGATGACCGAGAAGCCCCGTTCAAAACTGATATCGAGTGACGAGATGAGCGCGTAATTCTGTATGGAAAGTGAATGTAGCAAAATCCTATTCTAATTGTATTGGTTGAAAGTCTTCAGACAAAGCTGTCGGCTTGAAGATTATTGTTTGATTTTCTCCCAATAATTGTTTTGGGAAGGATTGATGCGGAAGAGCAGGGTGTAAATATCTTCTCGTTCCTTGGAGTCGCCTTGTCCACTGAAGATACTAACGAGTTCATCGCGCTTGAAATCCGTGAACAGTTGTGGCAGCGAACTCAAATTCTTATTCTCGCGCGCTTCCTTGAGCAACTGTAGGGATTCAGCGATGGCGGAACGGCCTTGTTCCACATTCTCGCTCATCTGGTCCAAACCGGTACGATAGTAGTTGTATTGCATCTGCCGGAGAGGCTCCATGGCGCCATCCAGGTAATCGTTGATAATCGCGTAGCGGTTCTTGGTGTCATCAAACGCTTTCCAGCCGGGAAATCCCAGTCCCTCTGCATTGTTACAGATGTCCTGTGCCTTTTGCAGCACTTCGGTTCCACCCATCGGCGACATCGAGTCCAGATCCATTCCGATAATCAGGTAGGCGTAGAATGCCAGCATCGCTGTCAGATTGTTATCTACTTGGTCATCGCGCCATTCCAACTGATCAAATTCCTGAAAGTTGAAGTCAAAATCTTTGTCATTATTGCTGAACACCGTTGTGGTGTATGCCGAGCCCCACACCGGACGGCTTGACGAAATGAGAAGGCTGCCCTTGAACGAGTTGTCCGTTTCGCTATAGGTATCTATCGTGATGGCAAACGTACATTGAATGCGCTCGAAATCCCGAAACTGCATCTGAGTCCATTGTCGTTCGTTCAGAAAGCGAGTAGCAGTCTGCTCTAATGCCTCGAAAACACCGGATTTCGTGTTTGAAACCTGTTGGCGATTGATGCTCACTTTGGCGTTCAACTCCTGTGCTCCTGCGTTCATTGAAAACAGAGAAACGATGAGAAGAAATATCAGAGAATGCAGTTTCATGAGGAATGAGAATAATGGGTTAGGGTAGTATAGATGCTAACTGATCGATGATATCAGCGGCAACCTCTTTTTTGGACTTCAACGGATAGGGCTTCACCTCCTCTTGGGTGATGATGGTCACTTTGTTGGTGTCATGCTGGAAGCCTGCGCCTTTGTCGTTGAGGGAATTAAGGACGATAAAGTCGAAATTCTTACGTGCTAACTTCTCACGCGCGTGCGCCATTTCGTCATTTGTCTCCAGGGCAAAGCCCACGAGGCGTTGGTTCTCGCGCTTGATGGCACCCAGTCCAGCTGCAATGTCACGTGTCGGTCTTAGACGCAGCACGAGCTCATCGTCTTCGCGCTTGATCTTCGCGTCTGCCACATTGCTTGGTGTGAAATCAGCTACCGCTGCACAGAGGATACCCGCATCCACGGTGGGAAAAAGGCTGTTGGCTGCATTCCACATCTGTTCGGCACTCTCCACGTGGGTGATAGTGATACCCTTCTGACTTGTGGTCTGTTGCACAGGACCGCATACGAGTTGTACGTCAGCCCCGCGTTTGGCACATTCTTCTGCGAGAGCAAAGCCCATCTTTCCGCTGGAGTAGTTGCCAATAAAGCGTACGGGATCTATTCGCTCGTAGGTGGGGCCTGCTGTAATGAGGATGCGGCGTCCCTGCAGGGATTTTTCCTTTGGCATCATGGCGGCCAATACGACTTCGGCTATACGCTCAGGCTCCTCCATGCGTCCCTTGCCGACGAGATGACTTGCCAGTTCGCCAGCGGCGGGTTCGATGACTCTCACACCACGCTGTCGTAGCAACTGCAGGTTGTCTTGTGTGGAGGGATGTGCCCACATGTCCAGATCCATCGCCGGAGCGATGAAAACGGGCGCTTTCATAGACAGATATGTGGTAATCAGCATATTGTCCGCGATGCCATGAGCCATTTTGCCAATCGTGGAAGCCGTAGCAGGAGCTATGACCATCGCGTCGGCCCATAATCCCAGGGCTACATGACTATGCCACGTCCCATCACGCTGCGCAAAGAAATCGCTAATGACGGGTTTTGAAGTTAGCGCAGATAGTGTAATCGGCGTGATAAACTCCTTACCGGCAGGCGTGATGACAACCTGCACCTCATGGCCTCGTTTGACAAATTGGCGAATGAGCGTACAAGCCTTATATGCGGCGATGCTTCCTGTGATGCCTAAGACGATATTCATAATGCTAAAATCTATTTGGTAGATTTGCTGCGAAGTGCGAGTTCTGTCAGGACTTGCTTCGTATTAAGGGCAAAGTCACCTTGCATGATCCAGCTGAAGTAGCTGGGATCTCTGCGCAGGACTTCGGCGACAGGCATGCCTTTATATTTGCCAAAGTTGAAGACCTCAACATTGTTGTTGTCAAGGACGATGCGTCCTGCGAAATCGACGTTACGCTCCCTGCGTGAGTAGTCAGCCAGGAAGTTGATATCATTCTGCAAGATCTCGGGATAATAGTCCAACTGCGCACAGAGCACCTCATAGGTGGCACGCGTATCGGCCAGCGCCGAGTGGGCATCCTCGAGATTCTTGTGGCAATAGAACTTGTAAGCGGCAATCAGTGTGCGGCGCTCCAACTTGTGGTAAATATTCTGAACATCCACACGGCGGCATTTAGTAAGGTCGGCTTTCACGCCCGCGCGTAAAAACTCCTCAGCAAGCATAGGAATATCAAAATGGTTGGAGTTGAAACCACCCAGGTCGCTGTCTGCCATGAATGCCCAGATATCAGCTGCTATATCGGCGAATTTGGGACAGTCTGCTACGTCCTGATCATATATCCCGTGTACATTCGAGGCTTCTTCCGGGATATGGATGGTGGGGTTGATACGAAGCGTTTTGGCTTCTTCGTTGCCGTTGGGAAAGATCTTGAGAAGACAAATCTCCACAATGCGGTCATTGACGACGTCGATGCCCGTGGTCTCAAGATCAAAGAATACAATGGGTTTATCCAGATTGAGTTTCATTGAGTGCTATATTTCATGAAAATTGAGGCTGTGCCAAGCCCGTTCCATGAGGAAAGCTTGTACACAGCCCCAACTGATTCGGGGTATTAATCGTTGAGCATCATGGGCATGAGCAGCATCAGTACCTCTTCCTCTTCTTTCTGCTGAGCGGGGAGGATGATGCCGGCACGTCCCGGGTCGGCCAACTGGAATGAAACTTCAGCGCCTTCCAGGTTGTTGAGGATATCCAGCAAAAGGGTGCCCTTGAAACCGATGCTCATAGCGGGTGCATCGTATTCACACATGAGGCGCTCCTCAGCGCTTGTGCTGTAATCGATGTCGCGGCCGCTGACGATGAGCTGTTCTTTCTTGAAAGCGAGTTTCACCTGGGCGCTGCTCTGGCTACTGAATACCAGCACGCGCTTGAGTGTTGAAACGAGGGCTGCGCGGTCGATGGTTGCTGTGTAGGGGTTGTTCTGCGGAATGACGCTGTTGTAGTTGGGGTAACGACCGTCGATGAGTCGGCAGGTGAGCTTGAACTCAGGGGCCTGCAGGCAAGCCATCTTGTCGTTGAAGGTCAATTCCAAATTGGCATCACCTTTCTGCAGCAAGGATTTCAGGATGTTAGCGGGCTTCTTGGGGAGGATAAAGCCAACTTGCTGTTCGCTCTTCACGGTGAAATCCTTCTTGCGGACGAGTTTGCGACCATCTGTGCCAACGAAAACGAGGCAATCGGGGGTGAAGTCGAAATACACACCAGTCATAACGGGGCGGATTTCGTCATCGGCAGTTGCGAACAAGGTGTTGTTGATGCCGCTGAGGACATGGCCCTGGCTCAGCGTGTAGCTCTTGGTGTCGCCGTCCATTGCGTGAGGAGCGGGGTACTCGTCAGCGCGCTCTCCGATGATATTGAACTTTCCGTTCTGGTATTCGCCGGTAATCTCCAACGTGTCGAGATTCACGTCAAGAACGATGGGCTGCTCAGAGATTTCCTTCAAGGAGTCTTGAATGGTCTTAGCCTTGATGCAGAACCGAGCATCGCTGTCACATTCTATCAGTTCCACGGTGGTAACAAGTGTCGTCTCGCTGTCGGATGCGGTGATGGACATTTGCTGTCCCTGTGTCTCGAACAAATAGCAGTCGAGGATAGGGAAGGAGTTCTTGCTGTTAAGCACGCGATTGATGGAGGTGAGGCGGCTGAAGAGGGCCGCGCTGGAGACTTTGATTTTCATATTGAATCTATTTTTGATTGTTGTAAACGGTATGAATTGTCTTTCTTTGGTCCAAAAACCGAGCAAAAATACCAACTTTTAGCCATACTGGCAAAAAAAACTGCTTAAAAATGGTGAAAGTAGAAGAGAAAGGACTATATTTGCACCGCTTTTCGCAAAGAAGGGCATAAAAAGTACCAAAAAGAATCACTTTTACACTTAAAAATTATAAGAAATAACATGGAGATTTCTGGAAAAATTATTCAAATCCTTCCTGAACGTGGAGGTGTCTCACAACGCTCTGGTAGTGAGTGGAAAGTCGCTACTTATTTGCTGGAAACAATGGAACAATATCCTAAGAAGTGTGCTTTTGAGGTTTTCGGCTCCGATCGCATTGCTTCTTTCAATATTCAGGTTGGTCAGATGCTGACTGTCAGCCTTGATATTGATGCCCATGAATATAATGGTCGTTGGTATAATCAGGTTCGTGCCTGGAAGGTTGCTCCTTATGATCCTACGGCTGTTGCAGCTCCCGCAGCTGCTCCTATGGGTGCTGCTCCAATGGGTGCACCGGCTCCCTTCCCGCCAGTTGATCCTGCCGCCGCTGCAGCTCCTGCTCCAGGCGAAGCCCCTGCCGCTCCTGCATTCTCTGGTGAGAGTTCAGACGACCTGCCATTTTAACTTTCGCATAGAACCGCAATAAATAGTTCATCCCTCACGTGGCTGTTATGCTCATGTGAGGGATGATTCTATTTTTAATTTAGAAGTGGTCTTTATTGATTGGAACACATCTTTAGTTCTTTCGCCTTGCTGTTGTTTCTTCCTCCTCGCAGCCGGCTGCCTGCAGAATCATCGTTGTTGCGCCGATGGTGATGATGGTGCCGTTCTCTATACGTCGTCGGTCTTTTGCGCCTAAGAGGGTGGTCTCTACGAAAGTACCTGTTCCGTCGGGGGTGGCGTCGCGTATAGTATAGATGAGGTCGCCTTGCTTGTTCTCGCTGACGTTGATGATGCAATGCGTTGTATCGACACTTGGATCTACTGTTTCAATAGGCGCATTGATGTCAGAACCTTTCACATAACGACCTACGACATTATCCCCTAATTGGAGTGGTAGCGTCTGGCGGAAATGGAACACGTTTTCAACGACCTGGAGCGAGCCGTAGTCACGCTGCTCGTCTTCTGCCTGCTCGTTCAGATGCGTGTAGATATCGGCTTGTGGGGACTCGTCCTTCTGACGACGTTCATCCTTGCGTGTCGCCAGCAATTTGCTCACGCCAATGCGCACACCAAACTGCCGATGACATTCCGGACACTCGAATACGAGTGTCTGTCCTTTTTCATAACGTGTTTCGTCAAAAGTGAGGTAGTGGTCACACTTTGGACAGCGTATTCTCTTCATCTTTTCATGACCCACGTGTTGGCAAATTCCTTGCTCTTGTGGTGAAGTTCGCTGTTCATATTATATGCATCGTTTTCAGTCGCATAGCCAGTGAGGACAACACGTAGCATCTTGCCGTTGTCGTGAATGGCGGCGTTCTGATAACCGCGCTCCTGAAGATCGCTGACGTAGCGTTCTGCATTCTTCATGCTGACGTTGCTGGCAAGAACGATGATATAGGTATCTGCTTCAGCAGATGGTGTGTCTATTTCCGTCGCCGCCTCCGTCTTCTCCACTGGTGCTTTTGCCTCCATGACAAGGGCGTTATGCTCTGCAGGCTCAGCAGCATCGTTGCTCCACCATTCCGTTGGGAAGATGGAAGCGAGATTAGGCGTTTGCGTGGAGATGAAGTTGATTGGCGAGAGGAAGAGGGCGCATGCAAAGACAGCAGCTATCGTCATAGCAGCGTGGCGCAGGCTCTTGCGGTTGATGCGAATGACGATGTGACGGTCTTTGTCAGCATCCTGCGCCTCCTTGATATGCTTGTGGCGCACGGCAACGCGCTCATTGCGCTGCAGCATCGTGAGTTTGGGCATCGAGAAGGCATCCAGCCCGTAGTATTCTGGCGTGACGGCGCCAGCCTGACAGGGCTCGAAGCCAACGTGCCCGTCCTCGTCCTGCGTGAATACGCCGATGGTACCAAAGTCCACCTGTCCGTCGGCAAGGAGTTGCTGACGCAGGTTCAGTACCATCTTTTGGATGAGTCGTTTGGCATCCGCGATACGGCAGCGGTTGACTTTCTGAATGAGGCCAACGAGCAAGCCGTCGTCTTCCGTTACGCTGGGATTGAAGCGAACCACACGGTTCGGCGGAAGGAACAAACCCTCCGCGTCAATGCGGCGCGCAGCGTTCTCTCTGGTGACAAAAGCACCGAACTGCGGCACAACTACGCAGTTGTGCGATAGCAGGAGATATTCGATTTGTGTAGAAAGTCTATTCATTGGGCGCAAAGGTAGTGAATTTTCTGGAAACACAATCACAAAATGCAAAAAAATATCATTATTTTCGTAAACTTTTGCACACCCGATTCTTTTTGTATAAATTTGCCCCCAATTATGAACACACATCCCCTCGTTGTCTATAAGGCATCTGCTGGTTCAGGTAAGACTTTTACGCTGGCTGTGCAGTACATTAAACTCCTTGTGCTTACCGCGGAGGGCCGGGAGTATGCCCATATTCTGGCGGTGACTTTTACCAACAAAGCTACGGCCGAGATGAAGGACCGCATTCTCAGTCAGCTCTACGGCATAGGCCATAGCCTCGCCAGTAGTAATCCGTATTTCCAGGCGTTGAAAAAAGCGCTGCAGGAGGAAGGCGTTCAGATGGCTGATGATGAGTTGCGTAGGCTCTGCCGTCAGGCACTTTCGCAGATCCTTCACGACTACAACCGCTTTCGTGTGCAGACCATCGACGCGTTCTTCCAGATGGTGTTGCGTGGTATGGCCCACGAATTGGGCCTGACCGCCAATCTGCAGGTGGAAATTAGTGATACGGAGGTCCTTTCTAAGGCTGTAGATCGCATCGTGGATCGCCTGCACGAGGATCCACAGGTCTTTGAATGGCTCTACAGCCTTGTGCGCGACCGCATCGACAATGACCAGCGGTGGGATGTGACACGCGAGGTGAAGGATTTCGGACGTGCCATTTTCAACGAGGACTATCTGATGCGTGGTGACCGGTTGCGTCTGGTTCTGAGTGATCCACAGCAGATGCGAGCGCTCATCAACCGCTTGGACGAGACGGAACAGACGAGTGCGGAGATTGTTCAGTCTTTGGGCCATCGCCTGGAGGAAACTGTCTCGTCATCCGGCTTCTCCTATACCGATTTCTCGTTTGGTGGCACATTGGAGAAATTCGTGAAGAAACTCTTGGATGGCGAACTTGAGATAGAAGTCGGATCACGCATTCGCGGCTGGATAGATGACCCTATAGCTTTAGTTAAAAAGGCAGACCGTAATAATCTGAATCTCATAGAGGTTGCTGACGCTGTTGGAGGACTTCTTGATGAGGTTGCCCATCAGCTCGATACGCTTTCCTATAATGTAAATAGCGCACGCCTGGCGCGCGCGCATCTCAAGCCACTCTGCCTCCTTGGCGCCATCGATCGCGAGGTTGCTGCCATCAATGCCGAGACCTCTCGCTTCAATCTGGCCAAGACGCCGATTCTGCTCAGCCGGATGGTAGGTGAGAGTGATGCCCCGTTTATTTTCGAGAAGATTGGTGCCCAGCTACATCACGTCATGATCGACGAGTTCCAGGACACCTCCCGTCTGCAATGGCACAACTTCCGTGTCTTGCTTCTGGAGAGTTATGCCAAGGGTGGCCGCAACCTTCTTGTGGGCGATGTCAAGCAGAGTATCTATCGCTGGCGTGGTGGCGACTGGCGTGTGCTCGGCAATATTGAACACGAGATGGAGCCCAAGCCCCATGTGGAGCCGTTGGACGTGAACCGCCGTAGTGCCCGTCAGATTATCACCTTCAACAACGAGTTCTTTGATGAGGCAGTTCGTGCGCTTGATCGTGTTTCCGCCGAGGATGAACAGACGCTTGGCGAGCCTTTCTCCTTTGCTGCTGCCTATAGCGATGTCATCCAGCAAGTGCCTGATGGCAAGCCCGAAAGCGGCTATGTGAGTATCCAGATGCTCCCGTCGGCGGACTACAAGCGCCGTGAGGACTGGGAGCCCGCTATCCTCGACTCCTTGAAGCAGGAAATCCGCTCGCTCCATGACCAGCACGTCCCCTATAGCCAGATGACGATTCTCGTGCGCAAGAACAACGAGATGGCTCCCATCATCCAAAGCTTTGCAGAGGACGAGGACTGGGAGGACAAACCGCTGATTGTCAGCGATGAGGCTTTCCTCCTCTCGGCCAGCCCCGCCGTGAATCTCCTCATCGCTGCCTTGCGCGTACTGGATAACCCCGATGACCTTGTCTCTGCCTACTATCTCCGTCATGCTCAGATACCTGCGCTGGCCGATGGCCTTGATCCGGCCCTTGCTGAGATGCCGCTCTACGAGCTCTTGGAGGCCCTTTACCGCCTGCTCGACATAGATACCTTTGCCCATCAGGACGCCTATCTCTTCGGCTTCTTTGATGCCGTCATGGATTTCCTCCACAACGAGGCTTCCGATATCCATTCCTTCCTCAGCTATTGGGACGAGCGCCTCAGTCGGCAGGCCATTCCTGCAGGCGAGGTCGATGGTATCCGCATCATCTCTATCCACAAGTCCAAGGGCTTGCAGTTCCATACCGTTTTCATGCCTTTCTGTACGTGGTCTATGGAGCGCGACCGCGCCGGCGACCTCCTTTGGTGCAAGCCTCAGGCCGAGCCTTATGACCAGCTACAGCTGGTGCCCATTACGCCCAATGCCCGCACGGCGCCCCGTTCCGTCTTTGCACATGACTATGTCGAGTCCCATCTCCTTTCTCGCCTCGACGAGTTGAATGCACTCTACGTCGGCTTCACGCGTGCCAAGGCGAATCTCTATGCCTGGGCCGTGGGTAGCCCGGAGGGGCTGCAGGGCGGTAACCGCACGGTGGGCGACCTGATAGCCGATGTACTTCCTGAGGGAGCCATCCTTGGTGAACCCGTCACGCAGCTCTCTGCCGCCGATGACGAACGCGAGAACCGTCTCGTGCCCGTCTATGAGCCCCTCGACGTGAAGATGCAGAGTTTCCCCGTTCGCGCCGACTTCCGCCAGAGCAACCGCTCCCAGCAGTTCCTTGCCTCCCTGCAGGATACTGCCGACGAAATTGAAGGCTCTGAGTACTCGCGCGCGAACCAATATATAGAATTAGGGCGCCTGCTTCACAGCGTGCTCCAGCAAATCGCCACCACCGCTGATGTGCCTCGCGTGCTTGATGCCTTGGAGCATGAGGGTGTCATTGCCCGTTATGCGGCGGACGGTTCCTATGTCTCCGTGCCACGTCAGCAGGTGGAGCGTTGGTTCGCGAACGGCCTCAAGGATCCTACCGTGGCCTCGTGGTTTGATGGTTCGTGGAAGTTGTTCAACGAGTGTGGCATCATCCATCGCGACCCCGTCAGCGGCAGCGCCGTCAAGCACCGTCCGGACCGCGTCATGATGAGTGCCGACGCCTCGCATATCGTGGTCGTAGATTTCAAGTTCGGTCATTATCGTCCGGAATATGACGATCAGGTGCGCCTTTATATGAATCTGCTGCGTCAGATGCACCCTGCTGCCACCGTCGAGGGCTACCTATGGTTTGTCTATGCTTCCCGTATTCAGCGCGTGCCCGCCACGGCGCCCGCATCACAGCAACTCACGTTAGAATTCTGATGCCTATGAAAACGTTTCTTCAATCCGTCGCAGAATCGCTGCTGAACCGCTTTGGTAACAACCTCAGCCAGCTCGTCGTAGTCTTTCCAGGCAAGCGAGCCGGTCTGTTCCTGGATCAGGCGCTGGCTGCCGCCACCGACGCTCCCCTTTGGTCGCCGTCCTATACGACCATCAGCGACTTCTTTGAACGCGCCTCGGCCTATACTCTGTGCGACCCCGTGGAGAGTGTCTGCCGCCTCTATCGTTGCTATGCTGCCCACGTCCCGTCGCCTCAGTCGCTGGATCAGTTCTATGGTTGGGGGCAGGTGTTACTCTCGGATTTCGATGATGTGGACAAGCATTGTGTCGATGTCTCGCAGCTCTTTGCCAATATCCGCGACCTCCACGCCCTGGATGACAACACATTCCTGACGCCCGAACAGATTGAGGCGTTGCGCGGCTTCTTCAGCAAGTTCGACCCCGCCGAGGATACCGAGCTCAAGCGCCGCTTCCTCGAGCTGTGGGAACAGATGCCGGCCATCTACGAGGAACTGAATGCCACGATGCGGGCCGATGGCCTGCTCTACGAGGGTGCCCTCCAGCGCGAGGTCGTCCGTCAGCTGGCCTCTTTCCAGTCGGACAAGACCTACGTTTTCGTGGGCTTCAACGTCCTCAACACGGTGGAGCAGTCCCTCTTCGATGAACTCCAACGCCGTGGCCAGGCCCTCTTCTTCTGGGATTATGACAAGTTCTATATTGAGAACCATGAGGCCGGCCATTTCCTGCGTCAGAACCTGCAGCGCTATGGCAACGAACTGCCCATCGACCGCTTCGACAACCTGCGCCGTCCCAAGCAGATCACCTTCATCTCCGCCTCCAGCGAGAATATCCAGGCCCGCTACGTCCCTCAGTGGCTGGGCGAGAACCTGACGCAGCCCGAGAACGAGAGTGCCGTGGTACTCTGCAACGAGCAGTTGCTGCAACCCATCCTCCATGCCATCCCGGACCCCACGATGCCCGTGAATATCACGATGGGCTTCCCGCTGACAGATACCCCCGTCTATAACTTCCTACTCTCCCTGGCGGCCCTGCAGACCGACGGGTGGGACGCGGCAGCCCGCCGTTTCCGCCGTTCGCAGCTGACCACCGTCACCGCACATCCCTATTGCCGTATGCTCGCGGAAGAGGCCTGGCGCCGCAAGTGCGAGGGTGGGAGAGGGCTGCTCCTTTATCTGCAGGATATCCTCACGCATCTGGGCCAACAGATCCACGATGATATCATTGCGCAGGAGGCCGTCTTCATCGCCTATACGCGCCTCAATCGTCTCTTGGACCTGATGAACGGCGAGGCACCCCTCTTGGCTGTCACCGATACCACCTTGCTGCGCGTGCTGCGTCAGGTGCTGCAGTCCGAGACCATACCCTTCCACGGCGAGCCCGCAACGGGCCTGCAGGTGATGGGCGTACTGGAAACCCGTGCCCTCGACTTCCGCCATCTGCTCATGCTCAGCGTCGGCGAAGGCTTCTTGCCCAAGCAGGTTGCGGACAACAGCTTCATCCCGTATTTCCTGCGCGAAGCCTTCGGGCTGACCACCGTACGCCACAAGATAGCCGTCTATGCCTACTATTTTTACCGCCTGATCCAGCGTGCAGAGCGCCTGACCTTCGTCTATAACGAGAGCAATGCCGGCGTGCGCCAGAACGAGATTTCGCGTTTCCTGCGTCAGCTTCTGGCCGAGACCGACTTCCCCGTCACCATGCTTCGCCTGCGTGCCGACAACGCCGTGCAGCCTGCCGCGTCCCTTGTGCGCGAGAAGACGCCCGAGGTGATGAACCGCCTGCGCCTGCTCTTCAACAATCGCGGCCTCCGGGGGCATGAGCGCCATCTCCTGTCGCCCACGGCCCTCAACAACTACACCGCCTGCCCCATGAAGTTCTATTACCGGTATGTGGAAGGCTTGCGCATCGATCCCAATCCGCAGGACGGCCTCGATGCCTCCCTCTTTGGCGATGTGTTCCACCGTGCTGCCGAGCTGCTGTACCGCCAGCTGACGTCGGCCGGCGATGTTGTGCGCGGTCAGGACCTTGATCCCTTCCTGGCCAAGGACGGTGTGATGCTGCTGACACCCTTTGTGCACCAGGCCTTCCGCGACAAGTTCTTCGAGGACAGTCCCGAGGATTATCGCGGCATCCTCGTCATCGCCGAGCGCGTGATCCACACCTACCTGCTCCAGCTGTTGCGTCACGACCGCCAGCTGACACCCTTCCGCGTCCTTGCTTTGGAGAAGCCCGTGCGCAAGACCCTTGTCGTAGGCGATTGGGAACTCGATCTTGGCGGTTATATCGACCGCATGGACCTCGTTCCGGACGAGCAGGTCGAAGGCGCTAAGGCCATTCGCATCGTGGATTACAAGACGGGTGGTCGCCTCGGGGCAGTGTCTTCGCTGGACCGTCTCTTTAGTGATACAGACCAGACGGCACAGTACTATTTCCAGTCCATCCTCTACGCCAGCATCGTCGCCGAGCGCGAGAAGATGCCCGTCACACCCTGCCTGTTCTTCGTCCACAGGGCAGGTTCTCCGGACTACACCCCCAAGCTCCGTCTGGCAGGTCAGATGCTCCATGATGTCCGCACCATCCTTCCGACCGCCGATGCCGCCCATCGCGATGCCGCATCCCCCACGTTCACCGACGGTCTTGAATCCCTCATCGCCACTATCTTCAACCCCGCCATACCCTTCACCCAGACCGACTCCGCCTCCACGTGCCAGCATTGTCCTTACGCAGGGCTCTGCCAACGCTAAAATATACCCTTAAGGCAGGTTCTAATAATTAGCTTTAGTTAGATTTTAGGCTATTTTTGAACAGATTTGTCTGCAAAACCGCCGAAGCGTAGTGAACTACGCTTCAAGGTTTTAAGGATAAAGATGCCGAAAAGAGTCAAAATCGGACAAAGA
>JAILQO010000033.1 GCA_024698925.1 Bacteroidaceae bacterium
ATTATTTCACTGTCAGACATGCGTCCTGGGCGGTTCCGATGACGCCTCCCGGAAACGGAGAGCGTATGTTTTTGGAGTTCTGGTTCAAAGTATTTGCAGAATTCGTCGAGAATACAAAAAATTTCAATTATATTTGCAGTCATCATAGGAGTGTGAGTTGTTTGTAACTTGTTGTTTAGCAGCTATAAAGATACAAATATTTTCGCACTCCTACAACTTTTTAAGCAATTTTTCTTATACCGAACTCACGTTATGTAATAGTCTTCTTGTGTACGATTTCGATATTGCATAACGCTTGCAAAAGTAGCGATTTATCTGATTCACGCCAAGAAAAGTCCGAAAAAGTTTGGAAGAGTAAAGAAAATGTGGAGGAAAAGTGCCTGAAAATACAAAAAAGCCCCTCCTGGCGGAAAGGCTTTTGTCTATGGGGCTTGTCTATGTAGTCCTTACTCGTACGTAGCGGGCTCGGGATCGGTGTGATAGACAACGTGGTTGAGGGTTTCTACACTGACTTGGACGGCACGTTTGGTGAGTTCTGGGACATTGTAGCTCTTCAGTAGAAGTGCGTTGTAGTCTGGGTCACGTTGTGGCAGCAGGAACGCCTTGTGGTCGCGGCCTTCACGGTCAAAGTAGGAGATGAAGACGCGTGAATAGTTGTTGTCATCCCTGCGGCTCGCGAAGACTATCCAGCGACCGTTAGAGGACCAGGTGTGGTAGCTGTCTGCTGCGCCAGGAGCACTGGCTTGGGCAAGAGGACGCTCACCCTCGTCCATTAGCGCTTTGACCCACAGATCAGCGCTGGTGTGCCAGATATGGAACTGGCCATAGTCTCCACGGGTGTAGAGGAGATAGCGGCCGTCTGGGCTGATGCGGGGGAAGCTGGTGCTATGTCCATCGGCACTGGCGTTGACCTCGAGTTGAGGCTCTCCAAAAGTGCGTGTAATGGGGTCAAAGGGCATGGAATAGATGTCGTAGAGGAGGGTGTCATAGCGTAAGGCGACCTTCATGGGGCTATACTCGCCTTCTATCTGTGGCATCTTGGCGCTGCAGAAGAAGAGACGCTTGCCATCGGGGGCCCAGCAAGGGAAGGTTTCCAGGCGGTCGGAGGTGTGGAAGATGTGGCTCACGGTGTTCTGGTCTGCATCATAGAGCAGAAGGTCGGAAGCCTCATCAAGCACCTCGATTTTCTCGGCGTGCTTCATGTGGAATACCTGTCCGGTCTTGTTGGTGGAGAAGGCAACGAGCGGCAACGTGGGGTGCCATGAGGGATAGACGCCAGAGGTGAGGATGCTGTCGTGCTTAATGCCTACCTTATGGGCCTCGGCGCCGTGAGTGACGATGGTGCCACCATGGCTGGCACGAACGTGAAAGAGCATGCGGTCTGTGTCATAGGCCTGATAGTTGTGGCAGTTGATGCAGTGGTTGTCCTCATCGCTGAAAGCGCGGTTGTTCTCATAGATGACCTTCTCCGTGAAGTTGGTGAGGTCGCGCTGGTAAAGTCCCAACTGGCGATAGAGTTCATAGCCGGGCTCTATGAGGCGGTAGCTGAGATAAGCATCAATATTCTCTTCAGCCACAGCGAGCGTGAAGGGTTGATAATGTACCCAGCCCGTAGGACGATGGGCATAGACGCTGACGGTGAGAGAACGGCCCTTAGCATCTGTCAGTAGTTGGCGCCATGCAAGGCTATCCATATCGATCTTGCCATCATCAGTAGCACCGCAGACGAGTGCTGGCTCCTGACTGGCAGCTGGAGCAAAGGCTACGACAAACTCCGTTGCGCTGGCATCGGTGACCTTGAAGTTCAGCGGAGCGATGTTGGGCGGAATGGTCACATCGCGATAATCTGGATACATGGCCAGCGAATCTGTTGTCTCAGTGAAAGCAGCGGGAACAGCTGACGGTTTGGAAGTACATGCGATGAGCAAAAAGGCCCACCCACAGACCATTGCCATGAGAGAGGGGAGGGAAGTGGTATGATTTCTTTTAGTCACCATATTTAATTATAATGTCTATTGAATACAGATTGTTGGGTCTTAGTTGATTCCTGCATTGCGGTGTCCTGTCCCTTCCTCCTTGGATTCTTCCTTGCGGGAGCTACGCAGGTTGCCGAAGATGTAGTAGTAGGGATAGTAGCCATGATACTTGTCGAAAAGGGCGGTGGCTCCTGCCTCGCGGTCCTGCATGTAAGGCTGGGCGTCCTGCACGAATAGGTCGAAGCGGCTCTGGAGCATTTCCAATTGAGGGAATGCCTGAAGAATCGAAGGGTCTTTGTATGACTGGATCAAGAGCGCCTCGGCGATGGAGCGCGGTGGCATGGAACCGACAAAGCGGCGACAGAGTTGCAGGAACTCAGGCATACGTTTGCTATAGAGGCAGGCCATAGCGGCCCACGTGAGCTGCTCCTCATTGCGGAAGGTCTTCAGCTGAGCGTAGAAGCCCACGAAGGAGGGGCGCAGGTAGAACTGTTCAAAGGTGTGGTACGGGGGTAGCACGCGGAGGATAGCTGCAAACTCGGGATCTGCCTGCACCAAGTCCGGACGGCCAATCATGGGTTTGTATTTACGGACGAATGCGCCCTCAAAGGGTGCCTTCCCGATGATGTGGAGGTACTTGCGCGTAAGCTCCCAGTCGCCTTCCACAAGGGAAATCTTGGCAAGCATCTTGAGGATATAAAGCGAGGGGCCGTCGAGTGTCAACTCCTCTGTAGCGCGATGACGGGCGGCACGGATTAGGCCTGCGTGGTAGTTGCAGTCAATCTGATGGTAGTGCAGGCATTGGACGGGCTGATTGCCGTAGTCATAGGCGCGGATGGTGTCATACTCCAAACGGATATCAAAAAGCTGGTCGGCAAGATGTCCGGTGCGCGCTAAGGCGATGGCGTAGTAGCCGGCCATCTGGTGATAGCTCAGCTTGGCGTACTTGTGGGCTGTACGTGACATGCCTTCATAGTCGTTGTTCAAAAGTTGAACCTGCATACAAGTGAGAGGGCGCATATAGGGATGGCGCGTCGTGAGATACTCCATCGGGAGTGCAAAGCAGGCTGCGATGACGAGTATTTCCAGTAAATCTCCCGTCAGCATACTACGTCGCGATAGTTCCTTCTTGGGTGTGTCGAGGACGACATACGACCGATGGCGAGCCTTGTAAATAGCGATGAAAAGGGCGAGAATCGCCAGCACGACAACCCACATGAAGGGAATGGCGAGAATGCGCCCAGGCTCGCGCATATAGAAAAGGTTCAAGCCCACATGGGCTGTCCATATCAACCATGCGCCAGCTGGAAGGAATTGTAGCCATCGCCAGCTGATGGGCAGGCGCAGGCAGTAGCCGAAAAGCCAGGAACCAGCGGTCAACAGAATGGCCACAAGCAGTCCGCCAATGATGGGCCAATGGTAGGTGGTTAGTAAGATACGACCAAGAATCCACAGCCAGCCCAAAGGCTTCTGCCACAGCCAATGCATCAGCATCGCATCAGGTGCCACATAGGAGCGCTCATAGGCAATGCGCATCGTATCGCCCATCCACCATGAAGCCCACAACCACATGAGAAGGAAGAAGAGCAGTAGCGCGATGTAGCCGCTCCATAAATCTCGGAAGAATCTTTTACTCATACGCGATGCCTATTCTTTATATGTAGCCAGTTCGGCTTCGGTGTTATAGATAAGGTGACGAATCTGTTCCGTGCTGACCTGCACGGCGTTTTTCGTGAGTTCAGGGCAATTATAGCTCTTGAGCAGCAGCAGATTATATTCGGGGTCACGCTGAGGTAGCAGGAAGGCGCGATGTCCCTGTCCTTGCGCATCGAAATAGGCGATGTAGGTCCGGGTATAGTCGCCGTCGTCGCGGCGTGAACTGAAGACCTGCCAGCGGCTGTTGGAGGACCAGGAATGATAGCTCTCAACATCGTTGGAGTTGGATTCGGTGAGGGGATAGAGGTTTCCCTCCTGAAGATCCTTGCACCAAAGATCGGAGTCCTTATGATAGAGATGGAACTGTCCGTAGCTGGCATAGGCGAAGACGAGATAGCGACCATCTGGGCTGACGCGTGGTACGCTGCAGCTCTTGTGCTGCGCGCTGGCATTGATCTCTATCTGTGGTTCGCCAAAGGTGTAGGTGACGGTGTCAAAAGGCATGGAGTAGATATCATACAAGAGGCTGTCGTAGCGTAGCACCAGATTGGCCTCGAAATTCTCTTCTGGCATCTTCGGCAGACGCGCTGTGCAATAGTAGAGACGTGTGCCGTCGGCAGACCAGCAGGGGAAGGTCTCGAAATGGTCGGATGTACGGAGGATGGTGCGCACCTCATTGTTGTCGGCATCGAAAAGAATGAGGTCTGAAGCGGCATCGTACACTTCAATCTTCTCGTTGTAGTTCATGTGGAACACCTGTGCCGTTTTGTTGGAACTGAAAGCGACAAGAGGCAAAGTAGGATGCCAGCAGGCATAGGCGCCAGATGCCAGGATACTGTCGTGCTTGATAATCATCTTATAAGCGTCATTGCCGTGGGTGACGATGGTGCCCTTGTGGTTCTCACGCACATGTAGAATCATACGTTCTGTATCGTTAGCCTGGAAGTTATGGCAGTTAATGCAATGGCAGTTGTCGCTACTGAAAGTGCGGTCATTCTCATATACTGTCTCGACATCGAAGTTGGTGAGGTTGCGTTGGTAGATGCCAAGCTGTGAATAGTACTCATAACCAGGCTCGATGAGGCGATAAGTGAGGTAGGGATCTATCTCTTCCTCGGCGACCCGCATGGTGAATGGCTGGTAGCGAACCCAGCCCGCAGGACGATGGGCATAGACGCTAACGGTGAGAGAACGGCCACGTGCGTCATAGAGAAGCTGACGCCATAACGATAAATCAATGTCTATCTTGCCATCCTCACACGCACCGCAGGAAAAGCCAGCCTTTGGTGCTACCTCAGACTCGAATGCAACCACAAACTCCGTCGCGGAGGAATCATTAAGTTGGAAATTCAATGGGGCGATATTGGGCGGAATGGTGACATCGCGATAATCTGGATACATGGCCAACGAGTCTGTAGTCTCTGTGAAAGCAGTGGGAACAGCAGACGGCTTGGAGCTACATGCGATGAGTAAAGTGGCCCACCCGCAGACCTTTGCCATGAAGGAGAGGTGGTGGAGGATGTGTGATATGTGATTCGACGTCTTCACAATTCTGGAAGTATTTTAGTTCACGCCCGCCTTGGAGCCACCGTGTTCTTCGTCGCTACGTTTACGGGTCGCTTTGAGGTTGCCGAAGAAATAATAATAGGGATAATAACCTTTATAGGTGTTGAAAAGTTTACGGGCATAGGTGGGACGATCCTTGAACGCAAACTGGTTGGTGCGGATGAAGTTCTGGAACATCTGGGCATTCATATTCAGTTGTGGAAACACCTTGAGAATGTCAGGCTCCTTGCTGACCTGCGTCACGAGTCCTTCAGCGACGGAGCGTGGCAACGTGGCACCGACGAGCGGCTGACAGCGCATCAAGAAGTCCGGCATACGTTTACTGTAGAGGCAGGCCATCAGGCTCTGCATCAGGGCTTCCTTGGAGCGTCCAACCATCATGGTGGCAGTATAGCCTAAGAACGAGGGCTCTTCAAACTGTCCCTCGAAAGCATCATTGACAGGTTCCGTGAGGCGTAATTGGGCGAAAACGGGGTCTGCGTCAACAAGTTCCGGATGTCCTACCATCGGCTCATAACGGGCTACAAAATCGCCCTCGAAAGGTGCTTTCTTGAGGATGAGTAAGTACTTGCGTGCCAGAGGCCAGTCATAGTCCAAGAGCGCCAAACGTGTGAGATGCTTGAGCGAAAAGAGGGTGGGGCCCATCATCGTCAGGTGCTCAACGGCGTGGTGTGTGGCTGTGCGGAAAAGTCCGGCATGGTAGTCACAGTCAATTTGATAGAGTCCAGTCCCGACATTGGGATAGTTGCCATAGCCTTTAACGAATAAGGTGTCATAGTCCAAACGGATATCGAAGAGGTCATCTGCAAGACGGCCTGTATGGATCAGCGCAATGGCATAGTCCGCTGCCAATGGACGGTAGCTCAGTTCTGCATTGTCATGGGCGGTTTGGATAATGCCTTGCCAGTCATCATGAAGCAGTTGCACCTGCATACGTGTAAAGGGACGCTGGTAGGGGTGGCGCAGATGAGTGATGGCGAAAGGCAGCAGATACAAAAGAAGAAGAATGACGGCCCAACTCCACATCCATTTCCCTGACACTTCCTGATGCGAAGGGGCTGGGTGGGTGCCTCTCTTCTTAAACGTCCATATTACAAAAGCATCGATGGCGCAGATCAGGACAACGAGGAAAAGGATACCGAAGGGTCGTCCAGATTCCGCTTGAAAATAGATGTTGAGGCCAATCCATGCGACCCATGCCATCCATGCGATAGCGGGAAGATAGCAGAGCGGGTGCCAACGGGAATCTGGCCGCAGACGCAGGCAGTAGGCGATGAGCCACGTACCGCCTGTGAGCATCAAAGCCACAACGAGGCCGCCTAAAAGGGGCCAGCGGTAAAGTACGAGGATGGCACGGCCGATAATCCACAGGAAGCCAAAGGGCTGCTGCCAAAGGCCGTGCATCAGTGTCGCATCGAAAGCGAAGAACGACTGTTCGCGTGCAATGCGAAAAGAATCACCCATCCACCACGAAGCCCACAGCCACGTGAGGAGGAAGAAGAGAATCCACGCCCCTCGGGCTGAAGAGCGTGGAATGAATTTGCGTATATCCATGGATGATAGATATAGATGATTGGTTTATTTTACTAGCACTTTCTTGCCGCGAACAAGATACAAGCCGGGCTGGCTGGCTTTGCTGATGCGGCGACCAGCGAGGTCGAAAACAGGCTGTGATGCGTCCTGACCCTTGGCCAAAACCGAGGTAATGGCATCGGGCTTCTGGTCTGTACAAATGACATCTTCCATATTGTACATGGCTGTCTTGACGGTGATATTGTCCAGACCAATATCCAACACGCACTTGGGTAGGGTGACCTTCTTCTCGTTTGTTGCCCAGATGAAATTGCCGTCTGCATCGTAGAACTTGTGGCCGGCATAGTTCGTTCCCTTGAAGGTCATCACCTTACCCGTGGCGTTAAGGGTATAGTAGTCGTCGGTGACAGGTGCGGCATCATCGGTGAAGGATTCATAGTCACCACCCACATACGTGGATCTGGCGTTTGCCATGAGGAAGGGATTCTCATCGTTGATGGGGATCCTATAACCATCGCTGGCAGGTATGGCCTCGAAGATGTTGTCCTCAATGGCCTTCTTCTTGATGACACGGTCGTCAATGAACATGATATTGTTCAGCTTCTTCTCGTACTTCTGCATGTAAGCCTTGGCATCGTCAATCTCTTTCTGGGTTGTCGTTACAACATAGTTAGAGTAGTCGCCTACGTGCATCTGGCTCACAGGAATAAACATGCCGTATGCCTCAAAGAACTCTGAAAGGTCAGCCTGGGCAGCGTCGCAAATTTTCTTGGCCAGATGCAGATAGTCCTTGCTGCCTTTGGCGACGTTGGCTCCTGTTCCTGTCTTGGTGACGCCATCCTCTTCGTACTGATACGTGATACTGCCATTCCATGTTCCCTTGTTAATGGGGCTCTTGCGTAGATTCCTGAACAGGTTGGGCAGGAACTGATCATCATGGTGCATGGCGTGGAAGTACAGATACAACTGGAAGAACATACTGGTTGTGAGCCAGATGTTGCGTTGCAGCCAAGGTGTCTGGCTGGCCATCTGCGTGAAGTTGTCTTTTGGATAGTGACGGCGGGAGGCTGTGATGCCCTGCTCAAAGACGTTGATGTTTGAGAACATATTGTTAGAGCTCTCCGTCGTGCCGATGACATTGATGCTTCCCTGATGGTTGTGCCCCATCTCATGGCTCGGTCCCCATATGTTACCTCCCTTACGCATGTTCGCGTAGTTCATGATGGTCGGCAGCGTGCTTTCTGTGTACCATGTGCCATAGGTGGTAGCGTGCATATAGGAACTGGCGCCGCTGAAGACATTCCAGATATTACGGTAACGGCCCTCAAAGTCCTCTACGCCCATGTAGCGGTCTTCATTCTCGGGAATCTTGTCCCAGATGCGCATCAGGCCTTCCATATCCTTGGGCTCTGCCTTCTTCACGGCATCAGCATCCATCTGGAACACCAGATGCTCAGTCTTCAAATTCAGGAAGGGACTGGCTTTCAGCAGGTCTTGCTGGAGCAGTGCCCAGTCGGCATCGGTCATGCCTCGCGTGGCATCCCAATAGCCATTGAGCTGTCCGCCTTCGATATGAACCGTCATGTCGTCAAAGCGTGAGAGCTGTGAATAACGTCCCGTGGTTCCCTGTTTCACTTCGTATAGGATATACAGCATCTTCTGCTCTGTGAACTGGAACAGGTTGAGTCCAGCCTTGAGCGCTGTGAGGGAACCTGTAGGATGATTACCGGCGACACCAGTCGTGGAGACTGCCTCCAACTGTAAAGAGGCATAGGTGTCAATAGGTCCGTTGACATAGACATAGATAATATCACCCTTATTTGCTACGATACCCGTGGGACCGGAGAGACGGCCGAAGGTGTTGCTCATCGTGAAGTTATCGCTGCTGCACATATCCTGATAGTTGCTATATATCTGATAGTCTGCAATGCGGAAGAACTTTTCGTAGCCGGCACTATAGTCCGTCTTGGTGCTGGTAAACTGTTGCCACGTGTTATTCTTGATTTTCAGAACCATGGCTTTCTGGTCGTCTGTCAATGCAGTATAATATTCATTGGCAGCCAACTGGTCGTCGGTCAGTGTAGCGATATCCTCTTTCAGCGTCGTGCAAGCTTTGTCCGTAAAGAGCTGGTTCAAGGCCGCTTGCAGGGTTGATTTCTGTTTGACGATGTCATTATAGCGGCCGATGGTCTCGTAGAATTCCTGTAAGGTCGCACGGGCTGCATCAATGGCCTCCTGCGAGACTTCACACTCTTGAAAGGACCACACACTGGCTGCCGCATCTGTGCTCCACAGCACCATGTGATGACTCTGGCTGCTGGCATCGTGAAAACCTTTGCTGTCACCGGGGAAGGCGATAGTCCATTGACTGTCCCAAGGATCAGTAATGGGCTTGACAATGCAGCTTACATCCAAACCGAACTGGGCCACATTCTCAGGAGAACTGGTATGGAAAGGAGCGCTGGTGGTCTTCTGTTGAACAATGAAACGTTCCGTCAGCACATTCTGGAATTTCCATTTGTTATCGTCCTTCGTTAATGTCCAGTATTGGGCAATGCTGGCAGGATCCACGGGTTCCGTGCTCATGTCACCGCCTACATCCTCCGTGTCCTGCAGGGCGCGGCCATAGTAGGAGAGAATACGATAGTACTTGCCTTCACTCAGTTCGGAGGCAATGCCAGTCACCTGTTGGAGATTCGTCCTGACCTCGTCTTCCGTGACATCGGTCACAGCCTCTGCTTTCCACATGGAACCCGTGTCATTGTTGTTGTTCCACTTGGTGATTTGTGTCCCGTTATTGCCCAGATTCATACAGCTCAATCCCGAGAAATCACTCTTGGAAGAGATGTTGAGATAAGTCTTTTGGTTAGGATCCTGCTGGATGTAAAGCGTTGTCTTGGTGGCATCGGGCGTACCGAACTCAGGTTGCAAGTATTGTGCAGTCTTGGCGTTACGGATGGTGTAGCCACCGCTAGTGGGCACCACAATCCATACTTGGGCGAGGAGGTCTGATGCCTTTGTAATCTTGGAGGCACCCACGGCAGAACCTGCCGTCTTAGAGGTTAGGTAAGCCGTTGTCGTACGTGCATTCTTAAAGCGGACCAATCCGGTAGGGATGTCCTGAGCCATCACGTTGAGTATCCCTGCCAGGGCAAGGACTGTAGTAAGTAGGAGTCTAGGAAACTTCATAGTCATATCATATATTAGTTAGTCTGTGGCAGCAAAAGTAAGGGTAATTCTTGAGATGACCAAAGAAATGGGCCGAAAAGTGACAAAAAAGAGGGAGACAGCCGTCTAGACTGTCTCCCAATGGGTGTAAGGGTGTATGTTATAGTCTTATTTGACCCGTACTTTCGTGCCGTTGACGATGTACATTCCCTTCTTCATGCCACGTAGTGTGTTGAGGTTTCCGTTCTTGCTGACGAGTTGGCCATCGATGGTGTAAATGGCACCTTTCCTGGCAACATTCTTCAGGGCATTGGCGATACCGTCTGGCGCGTCAACAATCTCAAAGGCTACATCGAGCCCTAGGCTAAAGCCTTCCTCGCTGGCGATGTAGGAATTGAAGGCTACGACGGAGTTGGTAATCTTGGAGCGGGTGACATACAACTTGTTGCGGACTATGTTCTCGCCGGCATGTGCGCCGAGGTGATCACGAAGGTTGCCGCCTGTAACGATATAACCGGCACCGATTTCCTTCGTCGTGAAGGTGCCCTGAAGGGCTCCGCCTGTACGTGGCTCCTTCACGAAGTCATAGCCGTGACGCCAAGTAAGATCAACCTTCTGAGATTCTGCATTGAAGGGGAGATCGTCATCGTAGATATAGATGAACGAACGGCCAGGAATGGCTTCTGTGATGGGGGCCAGGTTTACCTTTGCCGTATCATTTTCAATAGCGACCTCGCTGACGTAGTACATCACACCGCTGTCCTCACCTTCTACCTTCACGTCAACGGGATAGCAGCGGCTGTAAATCTCGTTGGGGAGAATGGCCTCTGTATAGGCGGTGCCGTCATAGTTTGATGCAACGTCTGTAACCTCTTCAATGTAGAGGCCGCTACGACTACCAGGCGTGTTGGCGTTCCAAGTAACGAGGTTATTGCCGGAGCGCTGCGCGTGGAGCCAGTTCTGGGAGGCATTGGTAACCAGATTGGTGGCAGCAATGGCGTTCTGGCCGTAACCGATAGCCTGAACACGGAAGAGAGAT
The DNA here is from genome assembly GCA_024698925.1 of Bacteroidaceae bacterium. Lineage (GTDB taxonomy): Bacteria > Bacteroidota > Bacteroidia > Bacteroidales > Bacteroidaceae > Physcousia. The sequence goes on from JAILQO010000033.1 coordinate 10,939, forward strand.
GGGATGATATCCAGTGTGGTAGCACCCGAGCCGCCTGCAGCGCGCAGGAACAGGCCCGTAGCTTTGTTCTGCATCACGAAGGCAGTGTCGCCTACACTCACGAAACGGAACAGAGCGTAGTCTGCAACTTGGATGTCGGACTCGGCATCAAAGTAGAGGTTCTGACCGCGATAAATGACAGCGTCCTGGTCTAGAGGCACAACGATGTTGACGGTGACGTCAACAGGCGAATCTTCTTGTTCTCCAGTTTCTTCGTCCTTGGTAGTTTGGACGCCTTCTTGAGTCTCTGTGGTTGTGGATGCGACTGTGAGGTACTTGCCATAGAGCGCCTCGTCGGTCTGTACCTGATTGCTAACGGATGGTTCACCGGCCATTTCCCAACCCCCCGCTTCGAACTCAGCTTCTGTGCCAAAGCGGATGCGATACCACTTGCCAGTTTCCACACCGATGACAGCATCTTTTACAGCCTGTGCCTGAGCCTTCAATGTCTCGATGAATTCGTTACTTTTGTTAGCAACATAAACACCGGCTGCATCGTAGGCTTTGGCATCAGCCCAAGTCTTCTTGAGGGCCTCACCGGTGGAGTCATCCTTCCAGAAGCCGGGTTGCGTGCCAATCGTTACGCCGTTGGCAATGCCCTCAACGGAAGCCAGGAGTTCACGTAGCTCTGCAGGATCTACGAACTGAGCCTTAAAGGCATCGTAAGCGGCTTGAAGGGCGTCAAACTGTTCTTGTGTCACATCTGCGACATTCAACTGCAGCTGACTGCCTAACACGCTCTCTAAATTCGTACCAGCCTCGCCCATGTTGGCAAACTGAGAAGTGGGGTTGGGGACAGGAATGACAATCTGGAATTCACTGACGTGGCCATAGCCGCGACCCGTAGTGGTACCATCAATGTAGAAGCGGAGGTATTTGTATCCTTGTGTGCTGAAGTCATCACTTGTGATGGTTTCGGTGTTGCTGCCGTAAGGCGTGGATAAGCTAGCCAGCTCAAACCAGCCACTTTCTTCTTCCTTGACATCGCCAACCTCAACACCTTCAGGTAGTGCATCACCTTCTTCCCAGTAGGTAGCGGGTTGAGGATCATTGGCGCCCCAGACACCCCACAATGTGATATGGTCATTGTTGGACGGGCGACGGGTAATCTTGATTTGCACAAGTTCCTGAACCGGCTCTGTTAGTTCTACTTGCAGATAATGAGTGTGATTGGGGACATTTCCACCACTCCATGCTGAATGCCAGAAGGTCGCAGGATCGCCATCAATGAGGGCTTCGATACTACCCTCTGAGGTCTCGGTCCAGGGTGAGCTGAACTGGCTATTGTCGGTAATCAGGTTGTTGTATTCCTGAATGTCCTTAGACTCCTTCAATTCGGTCTTGGCCTGATTGCGGAGAGCCGTGTATGCTTTCTCGAACTTCTCGCGCTCCTTCACGGGGAGGTAGTCTGTGATAATCTTTTGTGCTTCAGTCTCGGTCACGGGCTCAACCATCCATTCTGAACCGCCAAAAGTGTAACCTTTCGTGGACTGGTAGTTGTAGCTGCTGTACCAATAGACGATGTTACCGCCTTTACCCTTACCGCTGGAGTGGCCGCTTTGGTGGAAGAATTTGTTTTCAGCTTCTTTGTTGTTGGCTGTACGCATCTGGAAATAAGTGATACCCTCAAGGGTAATCACGGGCTCAATCAGAATCACCTCTTCGGCCTCATCCTTCATGGGAGCCGGATTGCCGTCGTTGAGGTAGAGGTCGTTGGACATGTTCTGAATCAGGAAGCCACCCTCTGTACTGGTAATCTTCCAGAGTGACTCGGCCAAATCCTTGGGGCTGTCGAAATCAACATCGCCCCAATTGGCATTGGGATCGGGGCCTTTCATGTACTTATCAACTTCGTCTTCATCCGCATCAACATAGGTTAGCGCTGTCTTGATGCGATAGTAGCCATCGGGAAGGGCATATTTGATTACTTTGGAGGTTTCAACTGCTTCAATAGCATCCAGGATAGCTTGCTTGTAGCTCAATGCTTCTTCTTTGGTTTGAATGGACATCTGATTGTCATTGTAGCTGTCCAATGCGCGTCCTAGCTGTTCTACGGCAGTAGCGTCATAGCAGCCGGGCTCAGTACCAGCCACATAGCCGCCCAACGCCTCGGAATATTGGTTGAAGAGTTTGTCACACTCATCGAGAATCACATCCACCGGATCGCGAGGAGCCAGCGTGACGGTGAAGTTGCTGGTGAGTGCAAAGACGGGGTTACCGCCTTCGGCCAACTGTGCAATCGTCAGAATAAACTTTGGCGCTTCCATCAACTCAGAAACTTCATAATGGGCAGGCTCGGTGGCATCTACGGGGCAAGTGACTGCTGTTTCCTCGTCCTCTTCGCCCCAGACGCGAACGCCATTAGCGTTGTAATCAGGATGCTTACCAGGGAGGAAATCCAGGCTGACGCCATAAACGTACCAGCCCTCGGAGGGTGTAATCCAGTAGTTCTCAGATGTCGTACTTCTGAAGGCACTATAGATGCCAAGGTTCTCGCCATCATAGAAATACATATTGTTGTTATGTCCACCGCTGCGATTGACATGCAGGATAGTGACGCCGGGGTCTTGCTTGGTCGTGGCGTATTCATTGGCGTAGGCAGGACTTCCGGAAGCTGTCCAGTCACCTGTCTTGGCAGAAATCGTCAGTGTAACCAAATCTGACTCCTCTTGCGCAGACACATTCACGATTCCCACAACAGAGAATAGTAGTGTGAGGAAGAAGTAGAATCTTTTCATAAGAATTTGTGTTATTAAGTTAGGAAAAAATATTTGAGTAGTTAGGGAGATAAATTTGCAGAACTAGGGAGGAAATTTTGAGGAGCTAGGGAGTAACAATTGTAGAACTAGGGTGGAACTATTTTTGAGTGAATCATCAGGTTAGTCAATTCTTGTGCGCAAATATATGACATTAGGACATAAAGAAAGGCACGCGGCCTGTTAAAACCGCGTGCCCTTAAATATTTTTAACTAAATCGAGGTTACTTGATGATCACCTTGATGTCGTCGAAGATGTACATGCCTCTCTTCATCTTGTTGAAGCTGCTGATGTTGCCACGCTTCACGAGGCGACCGTCGCTGGTGTAGATGTTACCATTCTTGGCGAGCTTGTCAAGAACGCTCTTCACAGCGTCTTCCTTGTCTTCGTCGTACTCAGGAGCGAGGATTTCGGCCTTGCGCTCGAAAGCGGTCTTGTCAGCAACATAAGCACGGTTGGTGCTTACGGTAGCATCGTTGGTAGCGGTGAGTTCGAACTCGGGGCCATTGGGCTTCAGCCAGCCAGCACCGATTGTCTTCTGAGCGAAGACACCAACCAAACCGCGTGCCTTCAGAGGCTCTGCTACATAATCGTTGCCATAGTTGAGCTCAACGAGTACTGGCTCGTAGTCTTCCTCACGCTCATCGGGTTCGATGAAGTCACCAGCTGCAACAATGATGAACGGACGACCGGCGATAGCGGTGTTGTCTTGCATCTTAGCGAGGGTGATGGTTACGGTCTCAGGTTCGCCTTCAATCTCAACCTCTCTTGTGATAGCATCAACTGTCCACAGCTGAGCCTTCTCGGAATCGCAGGTGATGGAGACAGGGTAGCAGCGAGCGCTTATGGAGCCCGGCCACATGCTGATCTTACCAATGCGAGCAGGATTGTAGTCTGGAGCGACATCCTCAACTTCCTCTACGAAGAAGCTACCGCGACGACCGTCTGTGTTACCCCAACCGCTGGCATTGTTACCCCATGACTGCAAGCTGTTGTAGTTACGAGCCAAGTGCATCGGGCTAGTAGCAGCGTTGTCGAAGTTCTTAATCATGAAGAAGTTCTGACCGTATCCGGCAATACCCTGAGTGAAGAATGATGGCTGGATGCCGAGTCTCATATAGCCGCTCTCAGGCAGTCTCTGGAGATACAGGCCTGTAGCCTTGTTCTGGATGGCATAAGCGCTGTCACCGAATTGGACGAAGCGGAAGAGAGCCATATCCTTATCAACGATATTCTCCAAAGAGTCAGCATAGATGTAGTTCTCGAGGGTTACAGAATCCTTCGGCAGCGGACGAACACGCTTGCCATAGATAGGATCGCCAGTTTCATTATTGTAGTCAATCTCAACATTCACAGACTTGGCGACTGTGACATACTTGTTGAAGAGGCAGTAGTCAATGACACCGACGGTGTCTTCCTCAACAACGCGATAGTCGTTGTCACTGCCCTCGAACGGCAACTCGTACTTGTCATAGAATTCCTTGTCACCGAAGCGGAAGCGATACCACTTGCCAGCCTTGATGGGCAGGGCTGCGGGCTCAATCTGCTTAGCCAGTGTGTCGAGGTCAGCGATGAACTTCTTGCTCTGATCTGGTGTGTAAGAACCAGCTACATCGTAAGCCTTAGCATCGGTAACGGCATTGTTCAGTGCGTCTGCCTTACTGTTGTCAGGCCAGAAACCAGGAGCAGTGCCAACGACAACAATCTTGGCAGCATCCTTCACTTCTTCAATCTTAGCGCGCAGAGCGGAGGGATCGGTGAAGATAGCCTTGAAGGGCATATAAACATTCTTGAGGGCATCGAACTGAGCCTGCGTGAGCACAACTGCATCGGGATTGATATCCTTCTGCTCCTCCAGGATCTTCTCCAGATTCTTGGCGATGTCGCCCATCACGTTGTACTGAGAAGTGGGAGATTCAACGGTGCGGCCAGGATAGAGCTGGAACTTGGAGAGGTGGAAGAACTTCTCGTTGGAGCCCTGAGAACCATCGTTGTTGCAGGTACCTGCGCAGTAGAAGCGGAGGAACTTGTAACCCTTGGTGTCGAATACGTCGGAGAAAACCTCAGCATCGTTCTTGCCACCAACGTAAGGAGTGGTGACGTCGGCCAGTTTCTCAAGGCCCTCGCTACCCTGTACTACAGGTTCATCTACTATGAGTGAACCGTCTGTTTCATCGTAATCCTCTCTGCAGTCGCGGTTAGTACCCCAAACGGTCCACTTGTTGATCTGGTTACCGGAGGTGGTATTACGACGCTTGATCCAGAAGACGGCTGTTGTCAGCTCTGAACCTTCAGGAATCTCAACCTGGAGGAAGTGGTGATCCTCAGCTGTGAAGGCACCGTGCCAGTCGGTATGCCAGAAGTGGCTGGCATCAGTATCCCACAGATATTCGATATGCTGACCCTCATCGCTATCGGAGCAGGGGCTGAATATAGGATTCTCTTCACTAACGAAAGGTTTATCTGTATCAACTTCCTTCTGGATGTCTTTTGCGATAGGCAGCATAGAGTTGGCGTCGTTGCGCATCATCTTGAAGCTGTCAACCATGATCTCGTAAGAGTTGTCATAGTTGGCGATGAGGTTCTCAGCGACTTCTGCGTCAACGGGCTCAAAAATCCACTCAGAAGCACCGAACGGGTTCTCCTCCAGGAGTTCCTTGTTGCGGTCATAGGTGTTGGTCCAACCTACGATATTACCTTCAGTACCGGAACCACCAGAGTGGCCTTCCATGTGGAAATAGCTATAGAAGTTTGTAGGCTCATCTGCAATCTGAGTTACAGCGCGGAGGTTGAATACGGGCTGCTCTTCATAATCTGTGACGAGGTCGATGGCCACAAGTGTGTCAGTCGGCAGTTTGGACATCACCAACTTAGTGCTACGCTGACATTCAGCGAAACGGGCACCATTAGCGCAGTTGACGATATCAAGGCCATTGATCTTGTTGCCCAAGGTATCAGTGAATACCTTATTGGTAATCTTCCACAGAGAGGGAACGTTTTCTTCCAAACAGATGTCAAGAGAGTCAATGAGCACGTCACCGCCAGGGGTACCCCATCTGGCTACACGCTGACCGTCCTTGATGGCGCTGGACAAATACTTGTAAACTTCCATTTGCTGGCGGGTAGGTTCGCCTTCGTCATCTTCGTCACCGTCGCGGAAGTTGTTGGTGTAAACCATCGCGCTACGAATACGATAGTAACCGTCCTGGAAGTCGGTGGGAAGCACGAAGGGAACCTTGCTGTCCAATACGGCCTGATACGTGTTGTTCAGGTTGTCGATAGCTTCCTGAAGCTGTGCAACCGTAAGATCGACTGTTTCAAGCAGTACCCAAGCATTTACAATAGCATCTTTGAAAGCCTCGACGGCCTCTTCGCTATATTGGCCGGGGCGTGTACCAACCTTATACTCATAGTAGTCAGGCTCATACTCATACTTAAAGTATGTCTCTTCCAACTCCTTCATCTTCACATCGACGGGATCCAACTGGATGTAAGGATAGAGCTGCATCTCAGCGGCATGCCAAAATACTGCGTTGCCTTCGCCACCTGATTTCACGGACTGAGTCTCGTCCACATAGAAGCGGAGGTATGCGAAGCCTTGGGGATCAAATGGCTCGCTGATATGCGTCTCACCGTCTGCATTAGCTTGACCGAGGCTTTTCAACTCTGTGGTAATCTCGGCGAGGAGCGTGCATTTGTCTCGGTCTCCCATCGGATCATCCCAGATAGCCTTCTTGGCATCCTCGTCATACTCGAAATCTAAAGGCTCGTTTGTACCATACACAGCCCAACGGATGGGGTGGTTGTTGTCGGTCGCACGGCGAACCACTTTGAATACAATCTTCTTGACACCATTCTCAACGGTCTTGGGAATCTGACCATCGTACTCGTAGTTAAGATCATAGTAGCCGTCGGGCATTTGAATCTGAATGAAGTGGCTACCCATGATGCTGTGAGGAGGCTCGGAATGCCAACTGGTGTGCCAGAAGGTGCCATTGTTGTTATCCCAAAGGGCATCAATATTGGTACCCTCACTGGGATCAGACCAAGGACTGCTCAACTGACCTGTTTCGTAGATCAGTGGCATCTCTTCATCCGCACCCCAAATCTCAAGTTCATCTTGAGCCATTGCTACCGTGCTGAACAATCCCAGCAGAGCAGCCATTAAAAAGTAGAATTTCTTCATAATAGTAGTTAGGATAAATGGTTAATGGTTAATAAATTTGATGAATTAATTCTTCGTTGTTTTTTTGGCAATGATTTGAGTGTTTTTCACTGTTTTTACAGTGCTTTTACACAGTTTTGCAGGACAAAGATAGGCGTCCCGCACATACGAGACGCCTAAATTCAAAGAAAATATTGATTTATTAACGTTTTTTAAGAGAAAGGAGTGTCATTACAACCCTTTAAGCATGGTTTTAATGCGCTCGCCCAGTTCTGTCTTGCGCTGAATGTGCGCTTGGACCTCTGTGACGAAAGGATTCGTCTCGAACTCACCACGAACCTGCTCAAAATCGGCCTCTACGGTACGCTGGCTGGCGCCATCTACGCCGAAGCCGGTGTGTGCTGAAAGGGAGAACTCTTTCTTGGCATCGGCATAGAGCATCTGATCCAAACGGACGACACTTTCCTGCCAACGATCTACGATGGAGATGAGATCATCTATCGTGATACGGTCTGGATAAAGGCCGAAGTATTCCAACATCTTGTCGTAGGCCCACGTCCACTCGTATTTATAGTAGTTGGCATGGAGCTCGCGTAAAGCTTCGTCAAACTGCTGTGCAGAAGTGATCTTGCCTGCCTCTACATCGTCCAAAAGCGCATTGACCAGTTCCTTGGGTGCGATCAGTCCTGCTAAATCAACCCAAAGTCCGAGACCACGGGTATGAGAGGGCTTGAGGTTGTCCAGTACCTTCTCAGCAGAAGAGCAATCCGTACGCTCAAGGTGAGAGATGAGTGAATTACCAAGGAATTTCTCAATGGCTATCTTATAGAGTTCCTGTCCGCGATGGAGGGAACTGTTGCTAATCTTGGCACTTTGATAAGCATAGACGTCACTGGTACGTCCACTCAGCTGCTCTAATTCATCAAGGATATGGAGCCCACGGAACATCTTGTCGATGGTGTAGGGGGAGAGTAGGTTGAAGTTAATCTGGTCCAGACGTCCCTCGGGGTGACGCTTGTCGCGCTTGGGCCACTTCTGAGCATCACGCACGGTACCTACGGAACGGAGGTTGACAGCAGGAGCCAAATAGGTCTCGCCGTTTTTCTCAATGAGGTAGGAGAAGGGGAGGTCGCTGGTATTGGCATGACTGCTGTGGCGTCCCATCACGAGGGAGAAAGCACCGATGCGGGCAGGCCAGAGGATATAGGAGTCGGAGGATGTCTTGGCACCACGTTCCATCGAGCCCTGATGGATGGGACCGAGTTTGTACATGTGGTTACTCTGGTTGCTGCCAGAACCGGCGTTCATGAAAGAGAAGAGGCCGGCAATGAGTAGCGTGGACTTATGGTGTGTCACTGTGAACGGGCCTGCAAAGATGGCGCAAGCCTCGCCATTCTCCTCCTGGCAGTTGCAGAAGAAGAGACTGTCAGAAGCAGAGTAGCTGTGACCGAGGACACAGGCCTGACCTACGTAGACACGTGTAAGGGTAGTACCGTCCTCTACGGAAGAACCGTCCTGAACAATGAAATCATCGGCAATGACACCATAGCCAATGTGAACAGGAGCTTCCTGGCGGCTGTTGAGTGTGCCATTCTTGAGGCGACCGGCTCCTTCAACCTTCGCGTACGCGCCCACGTACATATTTTTAATATAACCGGTATCTACAATCGTCACATGCTCGGCAATGGTACCTCTTGTGCTGGTGCGCTCAGCAGTACGTTCTGCTGCGAACTGCTTGAGGCGGCTGATGAGCTTGGGACGGTGACGGTAGAAAGCCTCCAGATAGGCTTCGTGTGCTGTGAGGCGGTCATGGATGGTTACTTCGCGACCACCAGTCTCGTTCAGCACTGCTACTTCTACGCCGTTACCAAAGCTGGAAGCGCCATCGCAGAGAATGATATCGACATTCTCAATGAAGCAGTCGTTGGCGATATCGTAGTTAGCGATATAGTTCTTGATGTTCTCAATGCAGCAGTCATCGCCGATTGTTACGTTGTGTAGTGTGGCATTGAAAATGCCCGTGTGCTTGTGAATACCGCCAGGCATGTCGAAACTCTTCTGGAAGGAACCGATACGGATGTCGCCAGAGAAACGGGTGTGACGGATATACTTCAGGCTCTGTTCGTCAGCCACCTGAACATGCAACCAGCTCTCGGCCGTGCAACCTTGGCTCTCAAGTCTGGTGATTTCGGACTGTGTAAGTGCTCTCATAATGACACTATGACAATTAATATGTTATAATTTTTGCTTTTTTCTCGATTTGACGGCGCAAAAGTACAGAAAATCTCATAAACTCATGGCAGATTGCTCAAAAAATCCTACATTTGTGCACAAAATTATCAAAAATGCGCCTCATACGTCATCCTTGGATATGGTTTTGGCGCCTGCGCCATCGCAGGGGCTATGGGGTCCATTCTCCCTTCGCTTACAATTTCATCAGCGATGTCGTTTATGAGCGAACGGCCTTTTACTCCTATCGAAAGCTTAGCTGGTTGCATCCTTGGTGGGTGCGTTACATGGGATTGTATCCGCAAACGTGTCGCCGAATGCTTTTCCGTCTGGCAAACTATGTTCACCCGCGCTCCATTGCGCTCGTTGGAAATCTCCCAACAGAACAGGCATACATGGCTGCGGCAGTGCCTTCAGCGAAGTGGTTAGACGAATCAGAGCTCAATCAGGGAATGGCGGATTTGATTATTGTGTCACGTGAAAAACAGGCAGAGGCTTTGGCGCTGCTTACCCATATCTCAGCTCAGGGCGCTCTGGTGATGGAGGGCATACATGCTGACAAAAAGGCGTTCGCCATGTGGAATCGACTCAAGAATGATGCGCGCACTGGCGTGACCTTTGACCTCTATACTTACGGCATCCTTTTCTTTAACCATCAGTTACATAAACAGCATTACATTGTAAACTTCTAACCAATATGTCACATCTTTATACACGAACAGGCGATGAAGGAATGACAAGCCTCGTAGGTGGCCAGCGTGTCTCCAAGACCCATCCTCGTCTGGAAGCCTATGGCACCACAGATGAACTCAACGCCCATATCGGTCTTCTCATTGCAGAACTCAAATCTATTCCAAATGCCGATGCTGCAGATATCGAACGTCTCACGGATATACAGAATCTCCTTTTTTCCATCGGATCCATCTTGGCAACAGACACTACGCAGCGTGAAGTGCGAGCAGGACGCTATGTAGAAGCTGCAGATATAGAAGATTTGGAACATGCCATTGATGCAGCAGAAGAAGGATTGCCCGGCTGGCGAGGATTCATCTTGCCAGGAGGAACGCGAGCCGCTGCTCAGGCTCATGTCTGTCGTACGGTCTGCCGTCGTGCCGAACGCCTGATTCATGCTTTGGCATCTGATGCCGAGATAGATTCCCTGGTCTTGTCTTATATGAATCGTTTAAGCGATTATTTCTTCGCATTGGCCAAGAAAATCAATCACTCAGCGGGCCAAGAAGAAATATTTTGGAAAAAAAGAGAAAAATAATACGCAAAAATAATTCATATTTCATCAGAACTTTGTATCTTCGCGGCCGATTTGCGGAGCGCGCTCCTGTATGATCACTAATCATCAATCATCAATTGTCAATCATCAATAACAAACGCATATGTACTGGACACTGGAATTAGCTTCAAAACTCGAGGATGCTCCCTGGCCCGCAACCAAGGAGGAGCTGATTGACTACGCTGTACGCAGCGGCGCCCCTCTGGAGGTTATTGAGAACCTTCAAGAGATAGAAGACGAAGGCGACATCTATGAGAATATAGAAGATGTCTGGCCAGATTATCCCACAAAAGAAGACTTCCTTTTCAACGAGGATGAGTATTAAACAAGAAGCGATGCGGATCCGCATCGCTTCTTGTTTTACTTCACGCTAACAGTCAGGTTTTGCCCTTGCAGGAATGGCGAAGAAGCCCTGACGCTAAATAGCGATACTCCATCCTCAGGTTGGACATAGGCTACAAGCCGTCCGCCGTATGTGCGCAGGCGGTTGCGTTGCTGGCGACTGGTAATGGTGGCATCGGCTGTATTGCCGTGTTCCATGCCCAATAGGCGTGCTCCTCGTAGCATGAGTGTCACCTCATTGTCGGCTGTAGGTACTCGGTTCCCTTGTTCGTCCACAACCTCTACAAACACGTGAGCCACGGAGTCTGTTGTCACTTTCAGCGCGTATGGCTTTCCGGGTGTCGTAATCTCGTAGGACGCACCGTTGTCGGCTTCGCATCGAAGCGTGCCCGGCTCGTAATCGATGTTCCAATAGAGGATATCTGTGTCCATATCACGTCGTGGCTCGCCACCTATCGGCTTGCCGTTCAGCAGCAGACGGGCTGTCTTTGCGTTTGTATAGCATACTACACGGATGTTGTCTCCAGGCTCCCAGTCCCATCGGTCGTTGGCGTATGGGGTGGGGCGCTGGTTCATGCGATTGCCATTGCGTCCCATACGTCCAAACTGGCGATAAGAGCCTATGTAACAAACGGGTGTCGCGCTCCACAGCGCTGCGCGATACCAACCCAAAGGCTTGCGTTGTCCTGCCAGATCCAGCAGCCCCGCAGATGAACCGCGGGCAGGCCATTGCCCACTTTCGCCCAGATAGTCTATACCTGTCCAAAGGAACTGACCGAAGATGTGCCCGTTGTTGGTGACGGCCTTCCAAGCTGCCAGGTCATGTCGGTTTTCTGAACCGTAGATAATGCGCTTGGGGTACTTCTGATGGTCTTCGCTGTAGCGACTCTCGGTATAGTTATAGCCTACAACGTCAACGGCTGAAGGATAGGCTGTTGCGTTGGACATCACCACACCGGCCAACGCACCTGTAGTGGGGCGTGAAGGGTCAATATCTTTGACCACCTTTGCCAACTGCTGAGCGATGATGCCGATACGTTCCGCATTGGGTTGTTCGGGTTTGTAGCCGCCATACATGGGCTGTGTGAACGAGCCGTCGCCGTTCAATACAGGGTGTGAGTAGGGGTCGTTGGGATAATCCACCTCATTGCCTATGCTCCATAGGAAAATGCTGGGGTGGCAGCGGTCTCGACGCACCATGTCGGCCACGTCGCGCTCTATCCATTCTTTAAAATAGGTATATGTGCCTTGGAACTCAGGAGCGCCGGCGTTCCAGCCCTTCATCCATTTACGTTTCGGAAATTCCCATTCGTCCGATGCCTCGTCCATCACCAATAATCCGATTTCATCGCATAAGTCATAGACTTCTGGTGCATGTGGGTTGTGGCTCATTCGGATGGCGTTTACGCCGATGGCCTTGAGTTCCGTGAGTCGGCGGCGCCAGACGTCCTTCGGTACGGCCGTTCCCAATACACCGGCATCATCGTGTACACAAACGCCCTTCACCTTCATCCATTCGCCGTTCAGCGCAAAGCCTTTGTCTGGCGAGAAGTCGAGAGTACGGAGACCTACTTGCACGATGGAGATATCATCGAGAGATGTACCGTCACGCATCGGGTTGTCAAGGACGGTCTTCAACGTGTATAGGTAGGGACGTTCCAGTGTCCATCGCTGTGGGTTCTTTACTGTCAACTTCACGGTCTTTTTCTCTTGATTGCCGATGGTGGTCTTTGTCGCGGCTACCACGCGGCCTTCGTGGTCAAGGAGCTGCAGGGTGGCGCTCAGACATTTCGTTGTTTTCACGCTGCCGTCATCCGTTGTCTCGACATCCACTTCCAGTTCAGCCCTCTTGGTGTTGATAGACTTCAGCCGATAGGCAGTTCCCCATAGCGCCAGATGTACTTGGGGTGCTGTCACCAGCCATACATTGCGATTGATGCCAGAGCCTGTGTACCAGCGTGAATCGAATTCCTGACCATGATCTACGCGAACAGCCACCACGTTGTCTCCTTTCTCCAAATACGGTGTCAGGTCATACAGGAACGAGGCAAAGCCGCTGGGCCGTTTGCCTAATAGCTGTCCGTTTAGATACACCTCTGAGTAGTTATATACACCTTCGAAATAGATGTAGTATCGCTTTCCTTCTTCTTTCTTCCATCGTTCATCATCTATTGTCAGATGCCGTCTGTACCATGCAACGCCGCCAGGCAGATAGCCTTGGCACGAGCCTTTGTCGGGTGACATGGGCAACTCCACACCCCAATCGTGAGGCAGATCCACCTTGCGCCATCGTGAATCATCAAAATCCTTTTCCTTCATCGTGGGCTGTTCGATGATGTTCCAGCCAGCGTCAATACGAAGGAAACTCCAATCTTTGTTCAGTTTCTCGGCACGTCCGAAGGAAACCTGTGCCAGTGCCTGTCCTGCTATCATGAGCAGGAGATAAAGAATAATCTGTAGCTTTTTCATGTCGGTAAATGTGTTTGTTTGTATGATTGATTGTTATCTTTTTTTCTGAAAGAAATCCTTCATGAGATTCGCACATTCCTCCTCAAGGATACCGCTTTGTACTTGAGTCTTGGGATGTAAGGCGGTAGGGGCAAAACGTTTGTAACCGCGTTTCTCATCAGGCGCACCATAAACGAGGCGACCCAGTTGTGCCCATGCAATGGCTCCGGCGCACATCACGCAAGGCTCTACGGTGACATACAATGTACAGTCTGTGAGGTATTTACCGCCTAATGCGGCAGAGGCAGCGGTGATGGCTTGCATCTCGGCATGAGCCGTGACATCCGTGAGTCGTTCTGTGAGGTTGTGGGCACGGGCAATAATCTGGCCGCCAGCTACCACAACGGCACCAATAGGAATCTCGTCAAGGGCTGCGGCATGGCGTGCCTCCACGAGTGCTTGCTGCATGAAAAGAATGTCGGAATTCATGGCGCAAAGATAGTGAGAGGAGGTGGATGGAGCAAGGATAGCGCAAGAAAAGTGGGGATAAAATGCTAAAAACATGAAAAAGGACGGTCTTTTTGCCCAAAAATGCGTATATTTGCCCGCTAATTATAGACATTCGAAAACGAACTATGGGTAAAATTATCGCATTGGCGAATCAGAAAGGAGGTGTGGGCAAAACCACGACGTCCATGAATCTGGCTGCATCATTGGCCACGCTGGAGAAACGCGTGCTTTTGGTGGACGCTGATCCGCAGGCTAATGCCTCAAGCGGTCTGGGGGTGGACGTAAAGACGGTGGATTGCAGCATTTATGATTGCTTAGTGGGAGACATGGATGTTCGCGAAGCCATCTTCGAAACGGATATTCCTGGGCTGGACATCATACCGAGTCATATCGACCTGGTAGGTGCAGAGATCGAGATGCTGAACTTGCCGAAACGCGAAACCGTGATGTCACGCCTGTTGCGTCCGCTACTCCAAGACTACGATTATATTCTCATCGATTGCTCACCGTCACTTGGTCTCATCACGGTAAACGCCCTAACGGCGGCTGACTCGGTTATCATTCCTGTACAATGTGAGTATTTCGCACTGGAGGGTATTTCTAAACTGTTGAATACCATCAAGATCATTAAGCAGAAACTGAATCCACGGTTGGAAATCGAGGGTTTCCTGCTGACGATGTTTGATTCCCGCCTGCGCCTCTCGAACCAAGTGCGTGATGATGTCCAGCGCCACTTCCAGGAACTGGTGTTCAATACGGTCATCAACCGCAATGTGAAGTTGGCAGAGGCTCCCGGACATGGTATCCCAGCTATCCTCTATGACGCTGATAGCGCAGGAGCCCGTAACCACATGGAGTTGGCCAAAGAAATCCTTGCAAAAAATAAATAATCATAAACGGAAGACTCATTCCGCCCCTCTCATGGTGGAGAGGAGAGTGACAAACTAATATGGCAGCACATAAGAAATTCCCTGCATTAGGCCGTGGCCTTGACGCTTTGATCCAGACGGATGAAGTGCACACCGACGGCTCATCGAGCATCAACGAGATTGAGCTCACGCTAATACATCCCAATCCTAATCAACCACGCCATGAGTTTGACGCAGAGGCGTTGAAGGAACTGGCAGACAGCATCAAGGAGATCGGTATCATACAGCCCATCACGTTGCGCAAATTAGACGATGGGACCTATGAGATTATCGCCGGTGAGCGTCGTTGGCGTGCTTCGCAGATGGCGGGTCTCACCTCGGTTCCTGCGTATATTCGCACAGCAGACGATGAGAATGTGATGGAGATGGCGCTGATCGAGAATATCCAGCGCCAGGACTTGAACGCCGTGGAGATTGCACTGGCTTATCAGCATCTATTGGAACAGTATGACCTCACGCAGGACCGACTGAGTGAACGTGTGGGCAAGAAGCGTGCAACGGTGACCAATTACCTGCGCTTGCTGAAGCTACCCGCCACGATACAGATGGCGTTGCAGAACCGCGAACTGGATATGGGTCATGCTCGTGCGCTATTGGCACTGGATAATCCTACGCTACAGCTAAAGGTGTTCAGCGAGATTCAGCGCGATCACTTGAGTGTCCGCAAGGTTGAGGAGCTGGTGAAGCGTCTTACGGAAGGCGAGACCGTTAACATTGGTGGTCAGGCATTACGTCCACGACGTGCGCAACTCAGCCGCGAATATACATTGCTGAAGGAAAGCCTTTCGGAGTGTTTCAAAACCAAGGTGCAGTTCACCTGCTCGGACAAGGGAAAGGGTAAGATCACGATTCCCTTTGCTAACGAGGAGGAGATGGAGCGCATCGTAGCTCTCTTAGACAAACTGAAGCATTGAACGGAACGGGCAGGACATACAGGCGATGGTGGCTGACGGCGCTTCTGCTGGTAACAGCGATGGTGAGCGCATGGGCTCAGGTAGAAGAGGACGATGAGTTCCGTCTGACACCCGACAGTGTGTTGCTACAGCCTTTGATCGAGCTAACGCAGTCGGACACCCTGACGACCATCACGGCGACGGTGGACAGCGTGAAGTTGAATCACCTGACTGATAGCCTGATGCAAGCCGCACAGAAAGCCTTGAAGCCCACGACATTCCAACCGGATCCCATTCGAGCGCTTTGGCTCTCTTTCGTGCTTCCGGGGGCAGGTCAGATTTATAACCATAAATATTGGAAACTGCCCATCGTGTATGGAGGGTTCTTGGGTTGCGCCTACGCACTGACGTGGAATGGGCAGATGTTGAATGACTACTCACAGGCCTACTTGGACATCATGGACGATGATCCCAATACAAAAAGCTACGAAAAGATGCTTCCGATTGGTTATAATATCAAAGGGCGCGAGGAGCAGTTCAAAGAGATCTTTAAGAACAAGAAGAACTACTACCGCAAGTACCGCGATATGAGCATCTTCGCTTTCATCGCCGTCTATGCCATCGCAGCCATCGATGCCTACGTGGATGCCGAACTTTCGGCCTTCGATATTAGCGAGGACCTGTCGTTGCATGTGGCACCCGCCGTGGTGACGCCTGGTCATACCTTGAGAGGACAACCTGCACTCTCCACAACTCAAAGCAGCGGCCTCGGGATGGCCCTACGCTTGAATTTCTGACTTCTCTGTTGATAGATTCTTTCACGTAAGTGTATCCTTATCACTATGACACTCCATAAAAGCACCATATTCTACAAGGCGTTGACCATCTGTATGATGGCCCTACTCCCTATGCAGTCCTTGATGGCGCAAATTGAGGAGAAGGACATCGAGGAGGCTGTGGAAGAGAATGATGCATGCCTTGAGCCTACTGATTCCATTGTGGAGCCTACGGATGAGATCATGATGCCCGAGGCCATGACAGCAGAGTTGGACAGCCTGCTGAAAGAGTGGCACAATAGCAAATACCTGACGTTGGCAGGTGACTGTGACGATGCGGGTAACCTGGAGTACGATACGGCCACATACATCGACCGCCTGTCGCGATTGCCCAATGTGATGGAGATGCCATACAACGACGTCGTGCGCAAGTTTATAGACCAATATACAGGCCGTCTGCGACGTTCCATCAGCCTCTTCCTGGGCTCTGGAAACTTTTACATGCCAATCTTCGAGGAAGCATTGGACGCTTATCAGCTACCGCTGGAGCTGAAATACCTGCCAGTGATAGAGTCGGCCCTGAACCCAATGGCTACGAGCCGTGCCGGCGCTGCCGGTCTCTGGCAGTTTATCATCACTACGGGTAAGCTTTACGGGCTGGAAGTAACGAGTCTGATTGATGAGCGCCGCGATCCCATCAAGGCCAGTTACGCTGCCGCGCGCTACCTGAAGGACCTTTATGCCATTTTCGGTGACTGGACATTGGTGATTGCATCTTATAACTGCGGTCCCAACAATGTGCGTAAAGCTATCAGTCGTGCCGGTGGTGAACGTGATTATTGGAAGATCTATCCTTATCTGCCAGCCGAGACGCGGGGTTACGTGCCCGCCTTCATTGCTGCCAACTATGCCATGAACTACTATCGTGAGCACAATATCTGCCCTGCCGAATGTCTGTTACCGGCTGCTACGGACACCGTGCAAATCCGCCAGAATCTGCATTACGAACAGATTGCAGCACTATGCGATGTGAGTACAGAGGAGCTGCAGGCACTAAATCCGCAATACCGCACACCGCTGATACCTGGTGACAGTCATATATGTACGTTACGTTTGCCGAGCGCCGCCATGAGCCGCTTCGTGGAATGGGGCGACAGTGTTTATCGTTATCGGCGCGATGAGCTGATAACCAACCGCAAGGTGGTAGAGGTTGCAGAGGTCAAAGGTCGCAGAGGAAGAGGTGGTGGACGTGGAACGATTACTGTGCGCAGAGGTGACACCTTGGGCGCTATCGCACGGCGCTATGGCACGAGTGTGGCCCGACTGCGTAAACTGAATGGGCTGCGTAATAATGATATCCAAGCAGGACAAAAGCTGAAAGTAGGGTAGGAAATCCTTCCCGTCCCTTCCACGGAAGGGTCAATGAAAAAAGACGAATTAACGGTGAAATGATTATGGACAAGGACATGGAACTGGACAAGAACGTGAATGTGGCGGGACCGGAAAGCGATCTCGACATGGTAGAAGCTGCTTATCAGCGACTGATTGAAACATATCTGGCTTCGCCGCACCGCAAGAAGGTGGAGCTGATTCAGAAAGCGTTCAACTTCGCCAAGAAAGCGCACGAGGGTGTGCGTCGTCTCTCAGGCGAGCCGTACATCATGCATCCGCTGGCCGTCGCACAGATTGCCTGTGGCGAAATCGGACTGGGTTCTACCAGCATTTGCGCGGCACTCCTGCATGACGTAGTGGAGGACACAGAGTACACGGTAGAGGATATCGCCAATGTCTTTGGTCCTAAAATTGCACAGATCGTAGATGGATTGACCAAGATTTCCGGTGGCATCTTCGGCGACAAGGCATCTGCACAGGCCGAGTCGTTCCGCAAGTTGTTGCTGACGATGAGTGATGACATCCGTGTAATCCTTATTAAGATCAGTGACCGACTCCACAATATGCGTACATTGGGTTCGCAGCCCACGCACAAGCAGTATAAAATCGCCGGCGAGACGCTTTATATTTATGCCCCGTTAGCACACCGTTTAGGCTTGAACATCATCAAGGAAGAACTGGAGGATTTGAGCTTCCGTTACGAACAGCCTGAGGCCTATGCTGAGGTGAGTGCGCAGCTGGAACAGATCAAACCTCACTTGGACAGTGCCTTCCGTAGTTTCATCCTCCCCATCCGTGAAAAGATGGATAAATTGGGATTCAACTACGATATCAAAGCCCGCATCAAGCGTCCTTATAGCATTTGGGTGAAGATGCAGAACAAGCATGTGGCTTTTGAGGAAATCTACGACTTGCTGGCAGTACGTATTATTTTTGACCCACGCTCTGATGAGAGTGAGATTACGGACTGTCTGCAGATATATGCTACCTGTACAAGTATTTACAAGGCCCATCCGGAACGTTTCCGTGATTGGCTCTCCACCCCGAAATCTAACGGCTATCGTGCCTTGCACACGACGCTGATGAGTCCTCAGGGACGATGGGTGGAGTTGCAGATTAGATCGCGCAAAATGGATGAAATGGCAGAGCGCGGTTTTGCGGCCCATTGGAAATATAAGGAAGGCGAGAAGGACACCTCTTCCAGTGAGAAAGAACTGGAGAAGTGGCTGGCGACCATCAAGGAACTTCTGGATGATCCGCAGCCCTCAGCCATGGACTTCCTTTCCACCATCAAGTTGAACCTCTATTCCTCGGAGATCCTCGTCGTGACACCCAAGGGAGAGTTCAAGACGATGCCTTCAAAGTGTACGGTGCTGGACTTCGCCTTCACGATTCACACGTTCCTCGGCACCCACTGTATGGGTGCTAAGGTCAACCACCAGCTGGTCCCCATCAACTATTATTTGAAGAGTGGTGATCAGGTAGAGATTCTCACTTCCAATGCCGTGCGCGTCAAACCCGAGTGGTTGGAATATGCTGAAACAGCCAAGGCGAAAAACAAGATAGAGGCCATCCTTCGACGCCAGAAACGCGAACAGCAGAAACAAGGTGAAGAAGCCCTGGAGGATTGGTGCCAGCAGCATGATATAGAGATGACGAGTTTGCTGATTGAGCGGATGTGCCTTGCGCATAACCGTTCCAATCGCGAGGAACTGTTCATGGCTATTGGAACGGGAGCTATCACGCTGACAGAAGAAAGTATTGACGCCATGCACCGCTTGGCCGAGGGTGAGCAAAAGCGTAGTGGTGGCTGGAGGCGCTATGTGCCCTTCCTCAAGAGCAAGGAAAAGGATGAAAGCGCAGAGAACAAGGCGGGCGAGACGGCCGATCTGGTCATTGATCGCAAGAAGCCAGTAATTCTCAATGAGGAGAACCTTTCGCGCTATGTTATCTGTCCGCATTGCCGTCCTATTCCCGGTGATCAGGTTTTGGGTTACCTTGATGCTCAGAACCGCGTCATTATCCATAAACGTAAATGCCCCATCGCAGACGAGCTGAAGAGTAGCGATGGCAATCATATCCTGGCGGCGCAATGGGACACGCACAAAGTGCTGGATTTCTCTACAACCATCCATATCAATGGTCTGGACCGTGTAGGCATTATCAAGAGTCTGGCCGATGTCATTACCCAACAACTCAATGTGAATGTTCACAAACTCACTATCGCCGCAGACAAGGGTATTTTCCACGGCGACATAGAAATCAGCGTCCATGACACTGAGGACGTTGATCTTATCATTAAGAATCTCAAGACGATTGATGGGTTAGAGGACGTGACTCGTATTTCCTAACGCCCTTAACCCATAGGGGATTTGATTCGGAATTAGTTGATTCCGTCCAGTTCCTGCTTGATGGCGATGAGTTGCTCCCGGACTGACTGCAGTCGTAGCAAAAGATCGTTGCTGCTCTTGGCTCCAGCGCGGTTGCGCTGAATGAGCTCGCGGGCAGCAGCCAATTTCATATTGCGTACCTTCACAAGGTCGTTCACGAGGCGTATTTCCTCAAGATCCTCCTTGGTGTACATTCGCACATTATTGCCGCTTTTCTTAGGCTTGATGGTCGGAAACTCCTTCTCCCAGTAACGTAGCAAGGACGCTGGGAGATTGAACATCGCACTGACTTCAGCAATCGAATAATACTGCTTCAAGTCCTTATTCGGATTCAGAGGCATAATGATAGAGTTTTTAGTTTCTGTGGGCAAAGGTACAAAAAACTCCTTAAAGGTGATACTTTTCGACTCCTTTTTTCGTCATTATCATAGTTTTTTTTGTACCTTTGCGCCCGATTTTAATTAGAAAGTATGCGTACAGCCAACGAAATTCGCGAAAGCTTCAAGCAGTTTTTCGCTGAAAAGGGTCACGCAATCGTACCCTCTGCACCTATGGTCGTCAAGGACGACCCCACACTGATGTTCACCAATGCCGGTATGAACCAGTGGAAAGATATCATCCTCGGAACCAAGGATCCCGAGCCGCGCCGTCGTGCTGACTCGCAGAAGTGTCTCCGTGTGAGCGGCAAGCACAACGACCTGGAGGAAGTAGGTCACGACACCTACCACCACACCATGTTTGAGATGCTTGGCAACTGGAGCTTCGGTGACTACTTCAAGGAAGGCGCTATTGATATGGCTTGGGAATATCTGGTGGATGTTATCGGCCTTGATCCCAAGGATCTTTATGTGACGGTTTTCGAGGGCTCGCCCGAAGAGAATATTCCTCGTGATGATGAGGCTGCCGGCTATTGGGCCAAGCACGTGCCTGCTGACCATATCATCAATGGCAACAAACATGACAACTTCTGGGAGATGGGCGACACGGGTCCCTGTGGTCCCTGCTCGGAAATCCACTTGGATAGCCGTACACCTGAGGAGAAAGCCAAGGTACCTGGACGTGAACTCGTCAATAAGGATGATCCTCAAGTCATTGAGATTTGGAATATTGTCTTTATGCAGTTCGAGCGCAAGGCCGACGGCAAGCTCGTTCCTCTGGGCATGAATGTGATTGATACGGGTATGGGCTTTGAGCGCCTTGTCCGTGCCTTGCAGGGCAAGCACTCCAACTACGATACCGACGTGTTCCAGCCCACCATCCGCGCCATCGAACAGCTTTCCGGTAAGAAGTATGGCGAGACAGAAGAGGTGGATGTCGCCATGCGTGTCATCGCCGACCACATCCGTGCCGTAGCTTTCTCTATCGCTGATGGCCAGTTGCCCAGCAACGCCAAGGCCGGTTATGTGATTCGTCGCATCCTGCGCCGTGCCGTGCGCTATGCTTATACCTTCCTCGGTCAGAAGCGCGCCTTTATGCACTTGTTGCTGCCGACCCTTACCGAGCAGATGGGTGAGGCTTATCCCGAGCTCGTGGCTCAGCGCGAACTCATCGATAAGGTGATGAAGGAGGAGGAAGAGAGTTTCCTTCGTACGTTGGAGACGGGTATCAAGTTGCTTGACCGTGTCATGAGCGACACCAAGGCTGCCGGCAAGAGCGAGATTAGCGGCCCCGAGGCCTTCACGCTCTTCGACACCTATGGTTTCCCCCTCGATCTCACGGAGCTGATCTGCCGCGAGAACGGACTTACCGTAGATGAGGCTGGCTTCAATGCCGAGATGCAGAAGCAGAAAGAGCGTGCCCGCAATGCTGCCGCCGTCGAGACGGACGACTGGCAAATGGTTGCCCACCCCCACCCCCTCCCCAAGGGAGGGGAGCCCATCAGTACAGAGTCCTCCTCCCTTGGGGAGGAGTTAGAGGTGGGCCTGAGCCAGTTTGTAGGCTACGACTACACGGAGTACGAGTGCCGCATCCTGCGCTATCGTCGTATCGTGCAGAAGAAGCAGACCTACTACCAGATTGTTCTTGACAAGACCCCGTTCTATGCTGAGATGGGTGGTCAGGTAGGTGATCAGGGAGCGATTGTCAGTGAATTCGAGACCATCGACATCATTGATACCAAGAGCGAGAACGGCTTGACCGTGCATATCGCCAAGAAGCTGCCCGAGCATCCTGAAGCTCCGTTCATGGCTTGCTTAGATACAGACCGCCGTCGCGCCAGCGAGGCCAACCATAGTGCCACTCACCTGTTGGATCAGGCGCTGCGCGAGGTACTGGGTGCTCACGTGGAGCAGAAAGGCTCTCTCGTATCGCCCGAAGGTCTGCGCTTCGACTTCAGCCACTTCCAGAAGGTGACGGCTGAGGAGCTGCGTCAGGTGGAGCGCATCGTGAACCAGCGCATCCGTGAGAATATCCCCTTGCAGGATCACCGCAACGTGCCCATCGAACAGGCTAAGGAGCTGGGCGCCATTGCCCTCTTCGGCGAGAAATATGGAGACCGCGTCCGTGTCGTTCAGTTCGGACAGAGCGTTGAATTCTGCGGCGGTTGCCACGTCAAGGCTACGGGTCAGATTGGAATGTTCAAGATTGTTGCTGAGAGCAGCGTCGCTGCTGGCATCCGACGCATTGAGGCCATTACTGGTTCTAAGGTGGAGGAAGCCCTTTATCAGCTGCAAGACGGTATGGAGGCGCTACGCCAGCTGTTCAATGGTGTGCCCGATGTGAAGGGAGCCATTGAGCGCCTGATCACCGAGAATGCCGGCATGAAGAAGCAGGCCGAGGAGTTCATCCACGAAAAAGCACAGTCCTACAAACAGGAACTCCTGCGTAATGCCAAGGAGCAAAACGGTATCTGCATCATCAGTGGTAAGACCTTATTGCCCGCCGAGGCTGTGAAGGACATCGCCTTCCAACTTCGTGCCGAGGTGGAGAATGCCCTTGTATGTATTGGTTCTGTGAATGATGGTAAGCCGCTACTCACCTGTGCTGCCTCCGACCTTCTTGTCAAGGAGCACGGTGTCAACGTGGGACAAGCCATTCGCGAAGCTGCCAAACTGATGCAAGGCGGCGGAGGCGGTCAGCCCCACTTCGCTACGGCGGGTGGCAAGAATCCGGACGGCCTCAGCGCTGCCATCGATAAGTTTATCGAGTTGATTCAATAAAATTGAGCCCCGAAAGTTCTCGTCTAACTTTCGGGGCTCATTTTTTAGGCAGGTTCTAATAATTAGCTTTAGTTAGATTTTAGGCTATTTTTGAACAGATTTGTCTGCAAAACCGCCGAAGCGTAGTGAACTACGCTTCAAGGTTTTAAGGATAAAGATGCCGAAAAGAGTCAAAATCGGACAAAGA
>JAILQO010000045.1 GCA_024698925.1 Bacteroidaceae bacterium
TAGCTTTTTTGCTTCGGTAACTATTGATTACACTCGGCACCCCGCGTAGCGTGCCGCCCAATTCGTGAGATTCGATAAATTCGTGTTCGTAAAAATAACATTCGATAGTTTAATTTCTAATTAATAAGCAGTTATGAAAAAAGAACGAATTTGGGAGGTAGTGGCGAAGATGGTAGTAGCCGCACTCACCGCATTCATCACCGCACTGACCACCACGTCGTGCACCGGTCACGGACCGTTCGTCTTTTGACGAAAACAATGGGAGGATTGACATCGCTGTCAGTCCTCCTTTCTTATATACCTTTCTACCTCGTTAGCATTCCAACAACTTTTATCGCTGCAACAGTTATACATTTCCCTCCAAATAATTTGGCGCTGCAAGCCTTGCAGAATATTAATGATGAGTGATGAGGAGGGCTGGCAGACTACGAACTGTCGGTTCTCTTTTTGATTCACGGCGTGCCCGCTATTGGCCGCCACATACTATTATAACCTGCCTTCTTCGAGATTTTTTTGCGAATCATTGGGCTATATCAATAATTATCTCTAATTTTGCACATAAAATAGGACATAAATGTAATTTCTAGATATGATGAAACAGAAAAATCCTTGGGCAATCGTGCTGGCAACGGCACTCCTGGTGGTAGCCATTGGAACCGTCGCAGTAACCTGCTGCTCCAAAGAGAAACAAACGGAAGAGGTGTTATCTACAGATGACTCGGGGCAGTTCGTGACGTTGACGGATGCCGTACCTGATGTCATCCTTGAGATCCGCTATTTCGGCACTTACAATTTTGTGGGCTCTCGCATCGACGGTTATATGGAGCCCACGGCGCTGCTGACGCGTCAGGCGGCTGACAGCCTGCGTGCGGTGAGTGATGATGTAATCGCTCAGGGCTACCGATTAAAGATATACGATGCCTACCGCCCACAGATGGGTGTGGATCACTTTGTCCGATGGGCAGCTGATGTCCCTGACACCTTGATGAAGGGCTATTTCTATCCGGATCTGGATAAGTCTGTGCTGTTTGACCAGGAATACATCATGGCAAAAAGCGGCCACACACGTGGCTCAACGGTTGACCTGACGCTCTTTGACATGACAACGGAGAAGGAGCTGGATATGGGAGGTACCTTCGACTGGTTCGGGCCTGAGAGTCATCCGGATTTCTGCGGCAATCCAGAGACGGGGGAATATACGGGCGACAACAGCAAGAGTCCTTGTGGACGCTCCATCACCGCAGAACAATTCCGTAATCGCATGATTCTGCGCACGGCGATGCTGCGTCATGGGTTCAAGCCGCTTGACTCGGAATGGTGGCATTTCACGCTCCGTAACGAACCCTTCCCGGATACGTACTTCACATTCCCAGTCAGACAACTACAGGCCTGCCCTAATCAATAATCGTTTATTTAACAAAAACAAAGAAAACAAATTCAACCACGGACAGTACGGAATATACGGTTTTGGTCTAGTTTTACGAACACGAATTGCACAAATCACACGAATGCGCTGCAAAAGGCTAAGGTCTTTATTTCGTTTCCGATAAAGGGAAGAGGCCATAGAGTTCGGCGTCGATCATATCGGTAACCTGTTGGAAGGCCTGAGGATCGTCGCCGAATTTGCAATGATCACCATCGACGATGATGAGATTGCCTTTGTAGCCTTGAATCCATTGCTCATATCTGTCGCCGAGTCCCTGGAGGTAGTCAATACGGATGCTCTGCTCGAACTCGCGACCACGCTTCTGAATCTGTGAGATGAGCGTGGGGATGGAGCTACGGATATAAATCATGAGATCCGGCAGCTTGACGAGTGACATCATCAGGTCGAAGAGGTCGCTGTAGTTCTCGAAATCGCGATCGCTCATATAACCTTGTGCATGGAGATTCGGGGCAAAGATACGTGCATCCTCAAAGATGGTACGGTCCTGAATGATGGTGTCCTGACTCTTGGCAATCTCCACGACATCCTTGAAGCGCTTGTTCAAGAAGTAGATCTGCAGGTTGAAGGACCAGCGACTCATATCCTTATAAAAGTCATCGAGATAGGGATTGAAATCCACGGGCTCGAAATGGGGCGACCAACCATAGTGGGCTGCCAGCAGCTTTGTCAAAGTGGTCTTGCCACTTCCTATATTTCCAGCAATAGCGATATGCATAGTTCTGTAACGTTTAAGAGGGTTATTCTGGGAAAAGGTTGAAAAGTGAACTGTCTATTTTATCGACAATCTGTGCGAAGTCTTCGGTGTTATGTTGGAAATCCATATTATCGACGTCAATAGGGAGGATGCGACCTCGGTATTTCTCATAGACAAAGTCCTCGTAAAGGTGGTTGAGGTTGCGTAGGTAATCTATGGGCATGGATTGCTCGTAATCACGACCTCGCTTTTGGATATTCGCCACCAGATGCGGCACGGAAGCGCGCAGGTAAATCATCAGATCGGGGTAACGAAGGATATCTGTCATCTGCTCAAAGAGTTCCATGTAGGTCTCGAAGTCGCGATCCGAAAGGTTGCCCATCCGGTGGTTGTTGGTCGTGAAAACGTAAACGCCCTCGTAGATACTACGGTCCTGGATAATCGTTTTCTCGGACTTGGCTAATTCCAGCAAGTCCTTGAAACGCTGCTTGAGGAAATAAACCTCCAGGTTGAACGACCAGCGCGGAATGTCCTTGTAGTAGTCCTCAAGATAGGGATTATAATCTACCGCCTCGAACTGTGCCGTCCAACCATAGTGCTGGGCGAGCATGTTGGTCAGCGTCGTTTTTCCGCTTCCGATATTTCCTGCAATGACGATGTGCATAATATAATAGGTATATTATCGGATGAAGTTGGTAGAGACACGTGGTTCAGCCTCGGGTCTGCCCTTCAGGTTCTTGATCATCCAGGCCATATTGCGGGCAAGGGTACGCATGGTCTGCATGCCTTCCTCGTCCTGCTTGGCCTGGCCAGGTGTCTGACCGTAGGCCATGTTCCAATACTGGGAACTGACAACAGGCATATTGAGTATCGTGAAGTACTTGTTCAGACGGTCAAAAGCAGCTGATGCGCCACCACGACGGCAAACGACGACACTGGCTCCGGGCTTATACTGCAATTCCCTGCCCAGCGAGTAGAACACGCGATCCAACAGGGCGCAGAGCGAACCATTGGGACCTCCATAATAGACCGGTGAGCCTATCACAAGGCCGTCGATACCATCTCGCACGGCACGCATCACCTGGAAATAGGGATCATCGTGGAAGGTGCAACGTCCTGTGCGACCGCACATGCCACAGGCAATGCAACCTGGTACAGGCTTTTTGCCCAGCTGTACAATTTCAGTCTCGAAGCCTTCGGCATTCAACGTCGTTGCCACTTCGCTGAGTGCCGTGAAAGTATTGCCTTGCTCACGAGGGCTTCCGTTAATCAATAGGACTTTCATAGGGTAATAATCTTGTTGTCGGTGCAAAGGTAGCAATATTTTTCTGGTTACAGCACGCTTTTTCCGTTTTTTTACACTATCTTTGCGCCCGTAAACAAAACCACTGTCACTATGTTCTCGGGAATCGTAGAATCTACGGCCACTGTTGTGGCCATTGAGCGTGAGCTGGACAACCTGCATTTCACGCTCCGTTGTCCATTCACGGATGAGTTGAAAATAGATCAAAGCATCGCCCATAACGGTGTGTGTCTCACCGTTGTACGTATCGATGGAGACACTTATACCGTTACTGCCATGCGTGAAACTTTAGAGCGCTCCAATCTGGGATTGCTCCAGGTAGGCGATGAAGTCAATGTGGAGCGCTCGATGCAGATGGGCGGACGATTGGACGGACATATCGTGCAAGGCCATGTGGACCAGACGGCCCGTTGCATCCGTGTAGAAGATCAGGAAGGCAGTCACGAGTTCACCTTTGAATACGAGGTTGATCCCGAAATGGTCCGACGCGGATATTTCACCGTTGACAAAGGCTCAGTGACAGTCAACGGCGTCTCACTCACCGTTTGCCGTCCGACGCGGAATACCTTCGCGGTTTGTATTATTCCCTACACATTCGACAATACTAATTTCCACAATATTCAAGTAGGAACAGTTGTAAATCTGGAATTTGACATCCTGGGAAAATATATTGCCCAATACCAGTCAAGAATGAATGAACTTAAAGATTAGACCATTATGGCAGAGTTGAACAATAATGAGGCCGGCGAGAAGAAAGGCCTCTCCTTTATCGAACAGAAAGTAGTTAATGACTTGGCTGAGGGCAAGAACGGAGGCCGTTTCCAGACGCGTTTCCCGCCTGAGCCTAATGGCTATTTACATATCGGTCATGCCAAAGCGATTGCCTTGGACTTCGGGTTGGCCAAGAAATATGGTGGCGTCTGCAATTTGCGTTTTGACGACACCAATCCTCAGAAGGAAGACACGGAGTACATGGATGCCATTGAACAGGACATCCGTTGGCTGGGCTTTGAATGGGGACATATCTATAATGCCTCCGACTATTTCCAGGAGCTGTGGGACTTTGCCGTTTGGTTGATCAAACAAGGTCGTGCTTACGTAGATGAACAGACCAGCGAGGAGATTGCCAAACAGAAAGGAACAACGACCAGCCCTGGAACCAACAGCCCCTTCCGTGATCGTCCCGTGGAGGAGAACCTGCAATTGTTCGAATTCATGAACAGTGGCAAGTGTGAACCTGGCACCTTGGTGCTGCGTGCCAAGATTGATATGGCCCATCCCAATATGCTGTTCCGCGATCCGCTGATCTATCGCGTACTGAATCTACCCCATATCCGCACGGGTAACAAGTGGAACGCCTATCCCATGTACGACTTCACACATGGTCAGAGCGACTATCTCGAAGGTGTTACTCACTCCTGGTGCACCTTGGAGTTCGTAGAGCATCGTCCCTTGTATGATCTCTTTGTAACGTGGATGAGGGAGTGGGCAGCTGACTGTGGTGGCGACGCTGAAAGCGGCAGCCGACTCTCTACGCTCAACGCTCAACTCTCAACTTACCAAGGTCCCCGTCAGACCGAATTCAACAAGCTGAACCTCAACTACACGCTGATGTCCAAGCGTAATCTCTTGGCATTGGTTCAGAACGGATTCGTCAGCGGATGGGATGATCCCCGAATGCCAACCATCTGTGCCTTCCGTCGTCGCGGCTATTCGCCTGAGAGTATCATTAACTTCATCAATAAGATTGGTTATACGACTTACGATGCCCTCAACGATTTCGCGCTCCTGGAGAGTGCTGTCCGCGAGGATTTGAATCAGCGCTCGACGCGTGTCTCAGCTGTCGTGAATCCCGTGAAACTTGTCATCACCAATTATCCTGAAGGACAGGTGGAGGAGATGGACGCCATCAATAATCCAGAGCGTCCCGAGGAAGGCTCTCACAAGATTGAGTTCTCCCGCGAGTTGTGGATTGAGCGCGAGGATTTCATGGAAGATGCTCCGAAGAAGTTCTTCCGCATGACACCTGGCAAGGAAGTGCGCCTGAAGAACGCTTACATCGTCATGTGTACAGGTTGTACAAAAGACGCTGATGGCAATATCACAGAGATCCAATGTACATACGATCCTGAGAGCCGCAGCGGCATGCCGGGCGCAGACCGCAAGGTGAAAGGTACGCTGCACTGGGTGAGCTGTGCACATTGTCTGCCTGCTGAGGTGAGAATGTATGAGCGTCTGTGGCAGGTTGAGAATCCACGTGATGAGTTGGCTCGTCTGCAGGGCGAGGGCCTCTCGAATGTAGAAGCTATGCGCCAGATGATGAATCCCGACTCGCTTCACGTTCTCAAGAACTGCTACGTAGAGAAGTTCGTGCAGAGCATGCCTGCGCTCACTTACCTCCAGTTCCAACGTATCGGTTATTTCAATATCGACACGGATTCTACGCCTGAGCATCTGGTATTCAACAAGACTGTGGGATTGAAGGATACCTTCAAAATCAGTTAGCCATCAACCGTTAACTGCTTATGCGCATAGACGATGACTTGAAATATTTTGAGGATCCTGCATTCAGGGAGATTCTGTCGGAATACGAAACGGCGAGAGAAGCAGGGACACCCATTTACATGGATGCCGATTCGCTCACGGATATTGCGGAATACTATTCCTTGGTGCTGCATGATGAGGAACACTCATCAGAGGCTATAGCCCTTGCGCTGCAATTGCATCCGGATGCCGTAGATCCTCAAATATTCAAGGCGCGTCAGTTTATGATGCAAGGTGATTTGGATATGGCGCGTAAGATTTGCGAAGTCATAGACGAACAGTATCATCGCGAGGTCATTTTCCTTCGTGCCGAATTATTGATACGCCAAGACAAAATCAAGGATGCTGTGGATTTGCTGAGCGATGCCCTTGAGGTCATACAGGAGGACAAGGATTACTTCCTCTACGATTCTGCTTATATATTGGTTGACTATCGCCAGTTTGAATTGGCGATGTTCTTTGCAGAATCATTAGAGCAAATGGCTCCAGACTGGTATAAGACATGGCAGCTAAAAGCTGATGTGTCACTTGGCATGGAGCTCTTTAAAATGGCCTTATCTTATATCGAAAAGATGCTGGATGTCGATCCCTTCAGTACAGAGTCGTGGAATTGGCGCGCAGAGGCCTATTGTGGCCAGACGGATTATGAGGAGGCCATGAATAGTCTGGAATATTCTTTAGCCATTGACGCGGACAATGAACGTGCCTGTCAGTTGAAAGCATGGATTCTTATGCAACAGGGCAATTACAAGGAAGCGCATCAGATGTATTTGCATGAGATAGAGCGCTCGCAGGACAATGAGCAGAACTTCCTCTATGATTCCTATTGTCTGTTGGAGATGGACCAGTTGGATGCGTCGTTGGCAGCCATCGAGAAGTCCGAGGAGATTGCCGATGGCTTGAGCACTGACCAAGCGGCAATATACGAGCAACACGCACAAATACTCAGTAAATTGGGTAGGGTAGAAGATGCCCTCGATTATGTGAACAAGGCCGAATGGGAAACCGTTTCCGAAACGGATGCCACGGAGTATAATCTGATGCGTGCAAGGGTGCTGGCTGAGAGCCATCGCCCTGAGGATGCGATGATGTATATTGAGAAGACGGATGCGTCCTTGGAACCGGAACAGAAACAAGATTTCTATTTCCGTACGGCACAGCTCTTCTTCTATACCGAGTATTATGTGATTGCTCAGAAATTCCTCGAGGAATTGTTAGCATGTAGTGATGACGCCGTGGACCAGGCAGAGTATCATGCCTTCTTGGCGTATTGTGCGATGGCCCAGCATGATGATGAGCAAGCGATGACACACCTCTTGGCTGCACGCGAAAATGGACAGGAGCGCCTGCGCGAGTTGTTCGCAGACGAGTTCCCTAACGTGCAACCTGCTGAGTATTACGATTATTACTACTACCGCGTTCACCACGAGTGGCCACAGTCGTAGCCTTTTCACATTACTTCCGTACTCCCTTGTAAACGAGGTAGGCTACGAGGCCGAGGAATAGTACAATCATGCCTATTCCCAACTCGTGACTGTATTCGCTGACTTTATCCATCAGCTGATCTTCAGGAACAACGCTTTGCAGACCATAACCGATGGCTGCGAGGATGATGTTCCAAAGACCGGCACCGAGTGTCGTATAGAAAATGAAATGTGAAAGCTTCATCTTGGCCAGACCGGCTGGAATACTGATCAAGTGACGGATTCCTGGAACCAAACGCCCGATGAGCGTCCCAACAGCGCCATGATCATTGAAATAGGCCTCAGTCTTCTTCACCTTTTCCTCATTGAGCAGGCACATGTGGCCAAAGGTACTATTGGCAAAAGCATAGATGATGGGGCGTCCTAAGTAACGGGCTGCGGTATAGTTGATGAGTGCTCCTAAATTGGCGCCGATTGTTGCACACAGTACAACCAGAATGACGTTGATATCACTACTGTCTGCCGCAGCACGATAGGCGGCAGGGGGTACCACGAGTTCACTGGGAATAGGAATGACAGTACTCTCCAGCGTCATCAGGAAGGTGATGGTCCAATAGTTAAGGTGCTCCATGCACCATGCAATGAATGAGGACATAATTTAATGACGAATGATGAATGACGAATGATGAATGACGAATGATGTTAGACGAATTTCTTGCGGAACTCATTGCGCGAGGCAAAGCGGCGCTTGAGCCAAGCCGAGAGGGCCCAAAGCGGGACTTGCAATTCAAAGATGATGAATGACAGATAGTAGTTGTTGCAGCGTAGGGCTTTTGTAGTCTTGTTGAACCAGACCAACTTCGTAGCTATATAGGTGGCTATGAATAGTGTCAGAAGACAGGTCTGCAAGATCGTGTAGCCATATGAAATGATGGGTCCCTCCATGAAGAGAGAAACCAAGCCTGCGAGCCAAGGAAGTACCACAGCGATGATTACCAACCAAGGGGCCAGAAGGCGCATTGTCTGCTTGAAGCGGAACAGGTGTGCGTGCTTCTGATGCCGACGCGTTTCAGCATAATACACAAGATGCTTTGTCCATTGACGTCGTGAAGGAAGACTCTCCTGAATAACCATTGCAGAGGGCGTAATCATTAGAGCTGTATTCTCTGGCGTAGAGGTCTGATTCACCATGAGCTCCTCGGCACCTGCCTTCAGGCCTTGGCCGGAAGCGAAAGCGTTCTGTTCCAAAAAGAAACGCTTACGGTAAGCCATATTGCCACCTTCTGCACGAACAGCGGTGTGGCCACTGAGGACATGATTGATATGACAAATCTCATTCCACAGACGATAGAAACTGACCTTATAGTCCAGCAACGAATTGCGTTGCTCATCGTAGCGAACGATACCCAAGACCATATCTGGCTCTTTCAAGCGAGGATTCTGCATCCCCTTATGAGGATCCACGATGGTCTCGCCAAAGCGCAGGAGCCATTGTTGGGATACGGGAGCGCAATCTGGATGGGTGATGACAACCCAGTCATGAATGGCTGCACGAAATCCCAATGTCAACGCCAGACGCTCCACACTGATATCGCGGGCTGAAGCGGGGACTGAGGTGTGGCGAAGCCGGGCATCC
This sequence comes from Bacteroidaceae bacterium, assembly GCA_024698925.1. Taxonomy (GTDB): domain Bacteria; phylum Bacteroidota; class Bacteroidia; order Bacteroidales; family Bacteroidaceae; genus Physcousia. The sequence continues at coordinate 9,049 of JAILQO010000045.1, forward strand.
TGCAATTCAAGTCGTTCCAAAACATCCTTTGTCTCGTCCGTGGAGTTCATGTCAATGACAATGACCTCAAAACGATCATAGTCCTGCTCAAGTATCAAAGGCAGATGTCTGCGAAGAGCTGTTGCCTGATTATGCGTAGGAATGATGATCGAGAGCGGTGGCAACTCCATCGTAGTTGCTGCCAACGCCTTCTTAGGATGAAGCAGTAATCGTCCGATGCGGCCATATTGGTAGGCATCAATCATGGCGAATAGCCAGACGATAAACGCAACAATGAGGAGGATTAACAGCATAGATGAATGACTAATGACGAATTACGAATGACGAATTACGAATGACGAATGACTAATGACGAATTACGAATGATGAATGACGAATTACGAATAAGAGTTTCTCTCGCATGCAAAGGGCTTATTATATTCGTCATTTGTCATTCGTCAATCGTAATTAAAGATTGCGAAGCAATTTATAATTCTGAAAGGATGTAGGCTTTCGGTAGTCTGCGGCAGTTGTAGCCTGATGCCATAATCTCGCCATAAGCTCCGGCGGAGCGAATCGCAAGGATGTCGCCTCGGCGTGTCTCCGGCATCTCGTAATCCTTCACGAAGACATCAGAGGACTCGCAGATAGGGCCTACCACATCGTAGGTGGCTGATGTGGCACGTGCCTCGGCTTCTGCACTGACGTTGTCGATGCTGTGGAAAGCTCCGTAGAGGGCTGGACGGATGAGGTCCGTGAAGCCGGCATCTACTATAGCGAATTGCTTCACATGGCCGTGTTTGACATAAAGCACCTTGGTAATGAGCGAGCCCATTTGGCCCACGACAGCACGACCCAGCTCAAAATGAACTTGCTGGCCTTCACGCAGTTTCAGGCCTTCGGCGAAAGTAGTGAAATAAGCGTGGAAGTCTGGTATAGGATGTGCCTCGGGGTATTGGTAGTCGATGCCTAAGCCGCCACCGACATTGATGTTGGGTGCGTAGATTCCTGCTTCGTCCAACTCGCGCTGAATGGCATTGATGTTCTGGCACAGGGCAACGAAATCGTCCATGACCAGCAACTGAGAACCAATATGAAAGTGAAGGCCTGTGAACTCAATGTTCGGCATGGATTGTGCCAGACGGATCACGTGGATGGTATCTTCCTTGTCAATGCCGAACTTGTTCTCTGCCTTACCAGTGGTAATATGTGCATGGGTGTGGGCATTGACATTGGGGTTGATGCGGAAGCTCACGCGTGCGCGTATATTTAAAGCGGTGGCCATCTCGTTGATGACCTCCAACTCTTCTACGCTCTCCACGTTGAACATGGCAATACCGGTCTCCAATGCCAACTTGATTTCCCAGTCAGCCTTGCCGACACCAGCAAAGACGATGCTCTCGGGAGTAAATCCTGCTTCTAGGCATTCGCGGATTTCACCACCGCTGACACAGTCAGCACCGAATCCTGCTGCAGCAATCTGCTTGAGGACAATGGGATTTACGTTGGCTTTGACGGCGTAGTGGACATGGTAGTTGGGATGTCCTGCCGTCTCAGCCTGGATGGCCTCCAGTGTTTGTGCCAACAGCGCTGTGTCATAGACGTAACAGGGCGTGGGCAATGCGGCCAGCTGTTTAACTTTGTCTGCGAACATGGCCGTCGTATTTGAAGAGCGTGGTTTGAAGTGCTTGCAGTGCGCGTTTCTTGTCTGCTTCGGCAACGACGAAGGAGATGTTGTGGGCAGAGCCTCCGTAACTGATCATGCGCACAGGAATCTGCTTCAACGCGTCTGTTGCGAGTGTCTCGAAGCCGACATTCTGGCTTGTCAGATCGCCTACAACGCAGATGATGCACATATCCTTGTCAACGGTTACGGTGCCGTATTTCTTCAGTTCATCAACGATGGCAGTAAGGTGTGAGGTGTTGTCAATGGTGACACTCACACCCACCTCGGATGTCGTGATGACGTCAATTGAGGTCTTGTAAGTCTCAAAGATTTCAAAGACCTTGCGCAGGAAGCCGTGAGCCAGGAGCATTCGTGAACTTTGAATGCCGATGCAGATGATGTTGTCCTTGGCAGCAACAGCCTTGATGGTGCCACGATGCATCTGGTTATTGATGATGGTGCCAGGAGCTGCTGGATCCATCGTGTTCAACAGTCGTACTGGTACGCCTGCGAACTTAGCCGGCTGGATGCAGGTGGGGTGCAGAATCTTGGCTCCGAAGTAAGCTAATTCAGCAGCTTCCTCGAAGTACAACTGGCGCACAGGTTCTGTGCCATCCACGATGCGCGGGTCGTTGTTGTGCATTCCGTCAATATCCGTCCAGATCTGAATCTCCTCGGCCTCGATAGCTGCACCGAGCAGGCAGGCGGTGTAGTCCGAGCCACCGCGTTGCAGGTTGTCAATCTCGCCATAGGCATTGCGGCAGATGAAGCCCTGTGTGATATAGATCTCATAGTCGGGATTGGCTGTGAGCTGCTCCTGTGTCTTCTCGCGGATGTAGTTGAGGTCCGGCTCTGCGTTCTTGTCCGTGCGCACCATGTCCAACGCTGAGAGCAGAACGGCGTTGACGCCTTGCTCCAACAGATAGTTGGTGACCATGTTCGTAGAAATGATTTCGCCCTGGGCCAGAATCACCTTTTCCTCGAAGCTCGTGAAGAGCGATTTGCTGAACGAGCGCAGGTAGCTGAACTCCTCGCGCAGGAAGGCAGCGGTCTTCTCGCGCCATTCGTCTGTGGCATAGAGCTCCTGGATGTGCTCCATGTATTTCAACTCAAGGCGGTTGATGACATCATGAGCGCCTTCAGGATTCTTCTTGTAGAGATAGTCTGCAATTTCCACGAGGGTGTTAGTCGTTCCGCTCATCGCTGAGAGCACGACAATCTTGGGCTGCCCGTCGCTGGTGACGAGCTTGCAAACATCTTTCATGCGTTGGGCACTGCCTACGCTGGTGCCTCCGAATTTGAGTACTTTCATCCTTGTATGTTGTGTTTAGTCGTTGTTATTTTCTATAGTTGCTACTGGAATATCGTCGGCTTCGTCTTCCACGTCTGCCACGGGCTGCGGACTTTCCAACCGATGGTCCTTGCAGGCATAGACCGTACCAGGGAAGTAGTCTATCAGTGCGTTGTTGTGTGTCGCCATGATGACGGCCGTTCCTTGCTGCGACAGCTCGTGCAGGATGCGTGTGGTATGTATGCCGGACTCGGTATCCTGATTGCCGGTGGCCTCGTCTGCGATAATCAGCTTGGGGGAATTCAGAATGGCACGTGCGATGCAGACGCGCTGTTGCTCACCACCTGATAACTCGTAGGGCATAGCCTCCAGACGGTCTGCAAGTCCCACAATCTTCAGCACCTCGCTGATGCGGTCGGCACGCTCGGCGCGCTTCTTCCATCCCGTTGCACGCAGAACGAAATCCAGGTTCTCACGTACATTGCGATCTGAGAGCAGACGGAAATCCTGGAACACGATGCCGAGTTCCTTGCGGAGGGCAGGAATCTGACTGCGCTTGATGCGACGCATGTTACGTCCCAGCACTTCAGCTTCGCCGGTATTGATGTCCAGCTCGCCGTAGATGGTTTTGAGCAGCGAGGTCTTGCCGCTGCCTACAACACCTGTGAGATACACAAACTCACCCGCGTGGACCTGCAGGTTCACGTTGTAGAGGATGAGGTTGTCGTCCCGCTGGATATCTACATCTTTATATTGAAGAATAATCATTGGCTCTGCAATCCTTAATTATTTAAATCATCAAATCTTTAAATCCCTCAGTCTTTAAATCGTGAAATCTTTAAATCGTGAAATCTTTAAATCTCACAATCTTTAAATCCTTAAATCTTTAAATCGTCAAATCTTTAAATCGTGAAATCTTTAAATCTCACAATCTTTAAATCCTTAAATCTTTAAATCCTTTAGTGTTTCTTCCATCCTGGTTGATGTCTTTCTTGTAATTCTGCGGCCATCTGTTCGATGCGAAGTCCCTTTGAGGTGAGGAGGACAATCAGGTGATACAGCATGTCCGATCCTTCGTAGATCATACGCTCGTCAGTGCCGTTGCAGGCCTCGATGACCAGCTCCAGCGCCTCTTCGCCAACCTTCTGCGCCATACGGTTCAGTCCGTCCTTGAACAAGCTCGTGGTATAGCTGCCCTCCGGCATCTCTTCGTGGCGCTTCTCGATGAAGTCCTGCAGGTCGCTGAGGAACAGAAGCGGATTATCACATTTTTCACTGTTCACTCCTTCATTTTTCACTCCTTCATTCACCTCTCCCCAGCAGGTATCCGTGCCTGTGTGGCAGGTGGGGCCATCGGGATGAGCTTTGACCAGGAGTGTGTCGTTGTCGCAATCCACCTTGATATCTACCAGATGCAGGAAGTTGCCACTGGTCTCGCCTTTTGTCCAAAGGCAGTTACGGCTGCGGCTCCAGAATGTCACTCGCTTCGTGTCGAGCGTCTTCTGCAGCGCTTCTTCGTTCATATAGCCGAGCATGAGTACCGTCTTGGTATCGGCGTCCTGGATGATGGCGGGTACGAGGCCGCCGCATTTTTCAAAATCTATTTTCATAATCTTACGTTGATTCCTTCAGATTTGAGGTATTGCTTGAGTTCTGGGATAGGGATTTCGCCGAAGTGGAACACACTGGCTGCCAGTGCGGCGTCCGAATGACCCTCGATGAAGGTGTCGCGGAAATGCTCCTTGCAGCCTGCTCCGCCGGAGGCGATGATGGGGATGGACAGCGAGTCAGAGAGACGGCGCAGCGCTTCGTTGGCGAAGCCGGCCTTCACGCCGTCGTGGTTCATGCTGGTGAACAGGATTTCACCAGCGCCTCGTTCCTGCGCCTCGTGTGCCCATTCGAACAGCGAACGGTCCGTGGGGATGCGTCCGCCATTCAGATAGCAGGTCCATTGGCCCTGTTCGTCCTGATGGGCATCGATGGCTACGATGCACACTTGCGAGCCGAAGTGGCTGGTGATTTCGTCAATGAGTCCTGGATTACGCAGGGCGGCGCTGTTCACGCTCACCTTGTCGGCTCCTGCATTGAGCAGACGGTCCACGTCTTTCAGCTCGCCGATGCCGCCTCCCACGCTGAAGGGGATATTCACGGTAGCGGCTACGCGTGTCACCATATCCGTGAAGGTCTTGCGGCCCTCATGCGAGGCGGTGATGTCCAGAAACACCAGTTCGTCGGCTCCTTGCTCGCTGTAGGCCTTGCCCAGTTCAACTGGGTCGCCTGCATGGCGCAGGTTCACGAAGTTAGTGCCTTTGACGGTCTGTCCGTCCTTGACATCCAAGCAGGGTATGATGCGTTTTGCTAACACTTATGTGGGGTTATGAGTTTCAAGTTTCAGGTTCCAAGTTTTAATCTTTCTTGGGGAACTCAGCGATGAGCTCCGTCAGATTGATTCTTCCTTCATAGATGGCCTTGCCGAAGACTACGGCAGGGATGCCAGCCTCGTCCAACGCCATGATATCCTCTTTGCAGCTCACACCGCCGCTGGCTATCAAGTGCAGTTCGGGGTAAGCGTCCATCACGCGGCGATACAGGTCAATGGCTGGTCCTGCCAGTGTGCCGTCCTTGGAGATCTCTGTGCAGAGCACGTTGCGTACTCCTGCGTCGATATATTTGCGAAGGAAGGGTAGCAGGTCCTCTGTGGAATCCTCCTTCCATCCGTTGATGCTAATCTTGCCGTCCCGGACGTCGGCTCCCAGTATCATGCGCTCAGCGCCGTACTTCTTCAGCCACCCCAGGAACAGGTCGGGCTGTGTGACGGCGATGGAGCCTACGGTGACCATCTGCGCTCCTGCGGCGAAAGCCTTCTCGATATCCTCGTCGGTCTTGATGCCGCCACCGAAATCCACTACCAACTGCGTCTTCTCCGTGATGGCGCGCAGCGCAGCCTCGTTCACGATATGCTTGGACTTGGCACCGTCCAGATCCACCACATGCAGCCGCTTGAAGCCCAGACGCTCAAACTCCAGCGCCACCTCAGCCGGCGAATCACGGTACACCGTCTTCTGGGCGTAGTCGCCTTTGGTCAGCCTTACGCACTGGCCTCCGATGATGTCTATGGCAGGAATCAGCTCTATCATAGTTTCAGGAAATTTTCTAAAATACGTTCACCTACGGCTCCACTTTTCTCTGGGTGGAACTGCGTAGCATAGAAGTTGTCCTTGTGCAGGGCGGCAGAGTAGGGTAGGATGTAATCCGTCGTGGCAATGGTCTCAGCGCAAAGAGGTACATAATAGCTATGCACGAAATAGACATAGTCCCCATCGTTCACACCGCTGAACAGTCCATTATCCATTTTCCATTGTCCATTTTCCATTGTCCGCTCGGCGCTTTGCGACGCTTCACGCTTGAAGAATTCTCCATTTCCCATTTTGACCTGGTTCCACCCCATGTGCGGCACCTTATCCTCATGCCGCTGTGGGCAGAAGCGCTTCACGTCCACGGGGAAGATGCCCAGGCAGTCCGTATCGCCCTCCTCGGAGTGGCGGCACATCAGCTGCTGTCCGATACAGATGCCCAGCACGGGCTGCTGGAGCGAGCGTATCACCTCGTCCAGACCGTGTTCGCGCAGGTAGCCCATGGCCTGACGAGCCTCGCCCTGACCTGGGAACAATACCTTGTCTGCAGCGCGCAGTTCGGCCGCATCATCCGTCAAAATCGGGTTTACACCCAGACGATTGAGAGCATGAATGACAGAGTAGATATTCCCTGCATTATATTTTACGATGGCAACTTTCATGCTTGTGAGTCTGTAAACGGCCGCAAAGGTACAAAAAATCTTGTGCCCTCACCGCATTTTTACAGAGAATTTTCAAAAATGCCCCCTTAATTGTTTTATATCATTGTTCGCGCGCGATTTTTTTGAGGGAAATGATTGGGGTTTCAAAAATTATGCCTACTTTTTTGAACGCTTATAAACTCTACTAGGGACGAATGATCCATAACAAACGCATCCCCGCTGGTCATGATGGACTGGCGGGGATGTTGGTTTTCTCTGCTTGATGCCGCAAAGATTGGTGCTATATTTGAAGTGCAGGCAAGAAAAAGGTCTGAAAAAGATTGTATGTAAGTAAAAATATGTACCTTTGCAGCGGAAACAGATAAATAAACCGTAATATGGCAACTATAGTACTACAAGTTCCCGACGAGAACCTTGTTTCGAAAGTAAAGCAGGCTTGCAAGATGCTCATGGGCGTAGCATCGGTAAAGGTTCAGCGGTCTACTGCAGAAACGCCTAATGAGCTTGATATCACCAAGACCGCCGGATTCCGTGAGGCCATGGAGGATGTGAAGCATGGACGTGTTACTCACTATGATTCTGTGGATGACATGTTCAGGAGCGTATTAGGTGAAAAGGAATTCTGCAAATTACGTAGCAGCAATGTATAGCGTAGATACAACCAAGCGCTTCGACAAAGACTTGAAGCTGCTCTTTCTACGAACAGGCACACACTCAGACCTCTTCTAATTATAACGGCAATAAGACGCATCCCCGCTGGTCCAATTGATTGAGGACTGGCGGGGATGTTGGTTTTATAGGGTAGGAAATGGGCTAAATGAAAAAAATTGGTGAAAGGTGCATGTGTATCAAAATAATGTTGTACCTTTGCGCCAAGCATCAAGAGCAGTCATCTTCGGATGGACTCGCCAACCGAGCATAAGCATAAATGCCACGGTGGTCAGTACGATGCGGAAGATTTGACGAACCGAACGCAATATCGAACTCGTTTGAACATTGCTGAGGTGAGGATTAATCTCGACGAAAGTCAAGTTTTAACAAACTTCAAAAACAAAAGTTATGCAACATCACATTTATTACACCCAGTATGCCCTGCAGTTTGCAGGCATGCAGATTCCCGAGTTAGTAACAGTTTTCAATCATCAGGTCGGCAACACCGGCTGGACAGGCATGCGTGCCTATCACGATCAGGCCCTCATCGACGAGTTCCTGCGGCGCAGTATTGGTGTCTCAGCCGTCTATGATGGTAAGGTCATCTCCTTCGCTCGTCTTGTCAGATACGATATAACCACAAATAGTCTGGTCATCATCGGCTGAAAATCCTCTTATATCAAAGACTCCACCCTGCCGTCTGCTCTTGGCAAGGGTGGAGCTTGATCTTCAAATCAGGGGGACGAGAGTTCTGTAATCAATACTTCTTTTTCCAATGTCCCATTTAGCAATCTGCATCTTTCTTATTTTTTTGTTATCTCCAAAATCTAAAAGATCTGTACGATTCAAGTTGTTGAGTATCTTACTCAGACTACCCGTCCCTACAGAAGATAGAAGAAATGCCTCAGAAGGGCAACATAGTTTGCAATATGCCCATAGTTGTCCTAAGTCATGAAGATTTAGCTGAGTCTTTTTTGCTTCAATGAACGCAATTTCTGACGTTTTGCCTTTCTTGATGATACCAAGAACATCTATTTGGATATCCAGCCCAACGGTTTGTGGGTATTCTTCAATAATACCGGCTTGCTCAAGATAGATATCAAGCGTACGAGCATGAGAGTCTATTGTCTCAACAACTGCTCCTTTGTACTTCTCTTCAAGATATTCCTTGAACCAAGAGCACATAGGCTCATATAATTCGATTTCAAGTCTAACATTTCGGCCCATATCCTAAGTAGGTTGCAAGTTCTGTCCATGAATTGAAGTGACGTCCTCGTATTTCCCTTGGAAGAGAAGCATCGTTTTCTTCAGGATGACGAGGCTTTATTCTTGCTCTTGAAGGTTTTTCCCAATAAAACTTGTGAGTTTTTTCTGGATCGATAAAGTCCAAAAGCTCTTCGCTGTATTTCTCTAAAGCATCCTGCTTGTGTGTAATATTAAAACCTACGGGAAGAAATTCATTTGCAAAGATTTTCACTTGATGCTCTTTCTTCCAGAACTTGGTTTTACCTTCATTATACTTTACCATATTTGCATCACGGAAGTTAGGATGGCCAAAATCTATAGTCTGTACAGGAATATCTACATCGCGCAGCATATTTGCAATGTCTATCACCATGTACCAGTTGCCAGGAATCTCAATATAGACACGATGAGCGCCATCTTGACCAAATGCGATGTTGCTCCTACGTATATAACCTGTCGAGTCAGCAATCCCACGTAATAGTGATTTCTTCTCTTCCTTCCCGATTGTGAATAAATCAGGATGCATTCTCATTGTAGAATGATGTGTACCTTTATCAATAAGTCTAATAATTTCCCTTAAGACATACTCGTTGTTGTCTTTTGTGAAGGATAGCTTAGTGGAATTCTTGAATTGGTTGACGGTCAATCCTCTTCCAATTAAAGGCTCAATGATAGCTCTTATATCAACGATACTTGCCTTTACGTAAACGGCTACATCCTTAAAATCGTCAGTATAAAGGTTTTTGTACGGAAGATCAATTGTCACCGTTGTCTCTCTTGAACCTCGTTGAATCTCGCCATTGCCGAGAATCAGCCCGAGGAGATATGCCATTTCTACATTCATAATTTTAGTTGGTTAGTTCGTTATATATTTTATCTGCTATCGCTTTTGCCATTAAAGGCGGAACAGCATTGCCTATTTGTTTGCGTATTCGCACCTTTGAACCATAGAAAACGAATTTGTCATCAAAAGACTGAATACGTGCAGCCTCGCGAGGTGTAATCGCCCTATTCAGAAAAGGGTGATTGTTTGTACCGTTAGATGCTGCATCAAATCGAGTGTCAATCGTTGGCGCTACAGCATCCCATTTCAGTCTTCCCCAGGTAGTGTGGAATTTCTGTCTTCCAATCATGCCAGATGGAAGGAATTCTTTGCCCTTCTCTGGTGGAATCATCTTTAGCTTCTCAATTGCAATCTCTTTGTGCCTTGAAGCCATATGGTTATAAAGTTTCTCGGATCCAGCTCTCATCATTTCTTGATAATTACTCGATACGGGTAAAATATAATTTCCCTCAAATGCCCCCTCTCCAGATTCATGATAAGCTAAATCTGCTATTGCGTCCTTTACTGTCGTAATAGAAATGACTGTCTGTTTCGGCAGAGTTATGAGTTTTCGTTTAGAACAAATGAATATAGCTCTTTCACGCGACTGTGGTACGCCGAAATGTGACGCATTCAGGACACCGTAGTCTACATGATAGCCAAGAGCTGCAATCGCTTTTAATATTTCATCTCTGAACCAGCCGCTAGAAGTAGAAAGCAAAGCCTTTACGTTTTCTATCACAAATACTTCGGGATTTAGCTCTGTTACCAACGACAAGTACTCTCTAAACAAGAAATTACGAGGGTCATCCATTCCCAATTTCTTTCCTTTGTTGGAATATCCTTGGCATGGGGGACCACCAATGATGGTATTGACGCCATATTCACGTGCCTTCTGTACAATCTGCATTTTAATGGCGGGACTCGTTATGTCGCCTATTATCACATCACAACTAGGCATATTCCTCTTGAATGTTTCTCCAGCATAGGAGTCGTTATCAAGAGCGAGTACGGTTTTGAAATGTGGATTTTTCTCCATTCCATACGAGAAACCACCGGCACCGCAAAATAGGTCTAATATTCTAAATTCCATCTTGATTGAAACCTATTGGACATTTGTTTCTGATTAATATTCTTTTAAACAGCAGTTTCCCGTTAACTGTAGGCTTGAACAAGTCATATTCATTGTCTGAACCATGGTTAGCTTCTCCCACTATTTCAAATTGTTCTGGATTGTACTTATTGATTATCGTGATGGGCACTCCCATAATGCCTGGATAGTCCATCGGGATATCTTGAACACGCTCAACATTTATCGCATCATATTCATCATAAGTCGGATAGACATCTGCTGAATAGCGCTTAGTGAGCATTAACCATTTATGTTTCTTTTCACTGTCCAGGTTTGTCAGCCACATAGCGTTTCCTAAACTGCGCCATTTCTGACCTGAATCATCCACCCAATATCGCGTTTTTCTTGGAGCAGAGGTAGCGGGTACCCTGAATTTCATGTCTCCGAACCGATAACCAGTCCAAGCAAGGTTGTTTTGAATGAGTGGAAAGATTTCCCTGTACGTAAGTGCATTCTGATTACCAATAAGCAGATATTTCTTGTCGTGTTTGACAAGTAGGGAAATCATCTCCTTAAAGAGCGAAAATGGGGGATTGGTGACAACAATATCAGACTGAGTCAAGTATCCTATACTCTCCCTTGATCGAAAGTCTCCATCTCCTTTGAGTTTCCTAATAGGTTTTGTCGCTCTAAGCCACTGATTAATGAATGTGTCTGAGAATTCTTCCGTCCCATCTGCTATATAACTGACATCTATAACATAGCCTTGTCCCTTGTGTAGTATCTCTTCTTCAACATCAAACAAATTCATTTGAGTTGCAATAACCTTTGAAGCATGATATGAGGTGCAGATAAGCCTAGTGAGCCCAAGCGTATTAAAATTCCTAAGGAAATATTTGCAAAAGTTCGACTCATATGGGTCATCACAATTGCATAATACAGTCTTGCCTCTAAAATGAAGGGCATAATGAGCCAACTCTTCTACAATACTTTCGTAAGTAGTGTAGAATTCATCATCCTTCAGATTCTTGGCTGATTGAAGATTAACATTATTATTACCCATACACGATTGATAGTCTTTTCTGTCACTATTGGCATCTGACTATCAATCGACAACGCATAAAGAAAGCGTGATGCTTCTTATGCGTTAAGCTGGGGCTTGCGTAGGAATTGGAACCCCATCCACACCAAATAAGAATACACCACGCCTGTTGGCGCGAATGCATAGCTATATTGGTGTGGTATGGAGATGCCGTTTTCCAGCACCCCACAATCTCTATTACTTCCGAGCGTTATTATTCCAAATTGTTTCCTACGCAATTTTGCTTAACGCGAAATAATAGCAAATGCTTTCATTTAGTCCGGATTTCTCCCCGAACGTGCTGCAAAGATATGAAGATTTCTTGATATACAAGTGTTTCGTTACTGAAATTACACATTATTTAATAAAAAGGTGTGACGAAGAACGTAAGTTCATCATCGACGAGGTATGTTCTCAACGTGGACTGGTTGTACATAGTGCACTAAATATCTTCATTTCTATTGCAAAATTGCATTGCATTTGAATTGAGGTCAGAGGGGAGAAGAGGAGGGAAGAGTATATATGTATTATAAGTATATATATATTAAATAGTTATATGATAAATTATCTAAAATTTATCAATTTTCCTTCTCCTTCAATTTCCGCAAAAATGCAATGCAATGCAATTTTGCAATATTTCTTGTCTGTTAATCGAAATAATGTTGTATCTTTGCCGGCAAAAGTTACGACTATGGAATTAAGAGTGAAACTAAGATATAAAAGCACTTCTGATTTTGGAAAAGGTGACCAATTGCAATTTGATAACTCCCTTGCTCATGCACTCGAGTGGCTCTATGATGAGGACCTGCTTGATGATGAGCATACATGGTTTTACTGCATGGAGGGTGTGTTGCCTATATACGTCATGATATCGATCGTGACCGATATCTTTGTTCTCTCTCTCCAAGAATATGCAGCGACAAACATTAAAGATTATATTCTTCGTATGGAGGATGGTAATGACAAATCTGGATGGAATGAAAATAAGCCCTCTCTGGTTTATTTAGACGGTGATATCGTTATTGGAAGGGTGCGTTCATTCACGTCAGAAGTCATTCTTTGGGCTGCGTATTTGTATGTCTGTCTCAGGGCTGATATTGGAGAGAATAATGAAAAGTTTAAAAGAGCAAAGGATGTTCTCTACAAGTTGTTCTGGAAGAAAACTGGGTTAAAGGAGGAATTTGTAAAAGAATCTTTCCTGATGACGCATTTTGACCAGACAAAACACGACTTTGCCATGGACGTTCTCCGTCGCTTTAAAGAAGAAAAGTCCGTCGTCGACAATGACTCCAACCAGCCCCCTATTAATGTGAATATGGAAGAAAGTGTCTTGAATCGTATTTCTGCCAGCGATATGCGTTATTATTATGAAGGATGGCGAAATGGGAAGCATGGGGCTATCTGTCAGCGAAACAGCATTTACCGATTCGTAGAGCAGGCGCGAGGAGAATCGGGTATGTTGGATGATGTCAAAAAAGATGAAAAAGACAACCCGATTGTAGCAATTGGAATCGTGGCTTTTTGGCTGCAGTTTAATAGCAGAAAGGATACTATAATTAAACGACTGACTAAATACAATTGCGAAATCCCTAAAGATATCAGAGAACTATTTGACAACTATACAAAAATAAGGTTTGAACAGTTTAAGAAAGAACATAGAGATGACCCTGATACCTGGGACTGGAATTGGGAATACGAGTTTTACGCCAAAGTAATAATCCCAAAAGAAATATCTTTCAACAAAAGAACAGAGGCTTTATTTGATTACATATCAGATTCAGACATCGTACTTGTCCGTGCGGTTATGACTAACTATATTAAGTATTTGAAGAAAACTCGAACAGAGAAAGGCTATCGGGTGAGTCCCGAGTTTTTGGTCTTGCGCTCGATTGCCACTTTCAACAAATGTGCTCTGGAAGATTTGGAGGATAATGAAATAAGCACCATCTTGGACAAGCTTGAGAGTGAAGGATATGTCAAGGTGGCATGGGTGGAAGGACATAGTCCAGAGGACGTCAGACTGCTTGATAAAGGTCGGACATACTTGAAGCAGTTGGAGGAAGGGAAATGTGTCATTGATGTTCCACCTGTTGACACACAACAACCATCTTCTGAAGAATTTTCGACAGGAGACTCATCTCAGATGACACAACCAGATGATGATTCGGAGTATAATCAAGATGTTGAAGACGAAGAGTGGGATGATACTTACGATTATATATTTGAAAAGAGGGTAAAGCCCCAAGCATTATTCAAAGCATTGAAAGGTATAAAGTATTCTGAAAAGATAACTGACAGGCGATTCTACTATGTGGCATACAGAGTTTTTGATGCTATAAACTATTTTTCAAAGGGAACCTCTGAACATCATTATCTACGTTGGATAAATCTGCATTATAATGATAGTGAGAACAGATGGATAGATGACCATGCTCATCTCTATCTATTCCGGTTCAAACTTGATGGCACTGCTAAGGAGCTTAAGGTACATCCTTCTAAATGGAATACCATAAAGATGTATAGTGATTTGGCTGAAATTCATTTTAAATTGGCCAATGCCATGAAAAACACATTTACCTTTGTCGTAGATGACAATGGTCGTGAATTAAAAGACTCTGAATCTTATGAGCACTTGAAAGATTATCCACAATATCTTTCGGGTGCCAAATGGATTATTGATAGATATCTTGTTCTTGATGAAGCATATATTAACAAGGGGTGACAATCTACATCTATTTTTGTAGTATAATGAGCATAAAACCTGCGGTTACCAGCGGTGTAAAAATGTTAAACTTTTGATGAGCTTGCGGTTACCTTCGGTTACCTTCTGAAACATGCGGTAACTAGCTATGAAATAAACACATACAAGCTATTCCTGTTTTCAATAATAAGCCCTACCTTTGCCGAAAATTAGTTATTAATTAGGTAAAGTTATGGCAGATACAATTTACATCAGCCGCCCTAAGACGAAGCCAAGCTCGTCGACGAAAGGCAAACTAAATGAGTGGGATAACGGATATAAAGAATTCGTACCCGCTGGCACGCGTGAGTCAAACCGCCAGATGCTGAAGCAGATGGGGGACAACTCCTTCTATTTAAATCAAGGTAAAAAAGAATCGAGCTACTCGCTCCACCTGAACGTGGATGGCGAGAGCCAAGATCCTGTTGCCGAGATGTTCGATATCTTTATGCACCTGACAGAAGACCAGCGCAAGGCATTGCCTAAGCTGCCTGAAGGTTCGCAGGGTCGTATGCTCCTCGATAATGGGAGTTTGAAGATATGGCTGGATAGCGAGCGTGGCAAGTTGAGCATACTGACACAGCTGGAGTGCTCGGCGCAGATTGAACGCCAACTGTTGCAGGCTCAGGCTCAGATGAACGTCTGCATCGGGCGCTATCGTCAGGACATAATCAACGCTAATAATAATAAGTAGGGTGCGATGGAGAAGAACTGGCGATTTGTTTGGCAATCGAATCTTTATTGGGCGTCGTGCGAACCATGCACGGCGGCCATTTTCTCGAGTCAGACTCGTAATGCACAGGTAGGCTGGAAAATTGGCACGCGTCGTGCAATTATCAAGGCCGTGCGCGATGGCCGGCCGTTGGACCAATGGACACGCCGCAGCGACTATCAGCAGTGGTGTCTCAAGCAGTTGGCTAAGCCCCGTGCGGGTAAGGATTTTGCACAGAAGCCCACGCCGCTGCGCCTGTTGCAATGGGGTGAGGAACTGAAGACATCGCTACCGGGATTTGTGTATGGCGTGAAGGAGTTTGCACTGGTGCCACGACTGGACAAAGACGATAATCCAAAGTTGGATGATAATGGTCAGCCCATACTATATCGCCGTCGCAAGCAGGAGAATGTGGTACACCTGAGTGGACTGTTTATGAGCGACTACGACCACTTGCCTTTTGCACCGCAGGAGCTGTATGAGAAAACACTTAGTACGAGCTATCCGTGGAAGACGCGACTGGCCCACCTGACATCAAGCGGCGAAGGCTTGCGACTGGTGAGCGAATGGAACCCAGAGATCGGCGGTAACATAGCTGACCAGCAATACCTCCAGGCACAGGCGCTTTGTATGTTGAATGTCATCGGCACCACGGGCAAACACGTAACTGATAATAGTTGTGGTAATTGGGGTCACTTGCAAAACCCTGTGTTGAAAAATTAGTCTAATTGTTTATTTCTCGTCATTTGTTAGTACCTTTGCACACAAAGAGTACTGGTATGAACGAGAATCCCTATATGATGCTTGCAAAGGTCATCCTTCCCAAAG
>JAILQO010000092.1 GCA_024698925.1 Bacteroidaceae bacterium
CTGGCCTGCTGGCTGGCAGTACCGCTGCTGGCGATGTACAACGGCCAGCGAGGACGGCTGAAGTGGCTCGGCAAGTTCTTCTACTATTACTATCCCGCCCACATGGCGGTAATAGGCCTGCTGGCCCGTTGCTTCCAATAACCGTGAGGTCGGCAACTTCCCTTGTTCAACGAGTTTATAGACATATATATAGATAAAAGAAGCATCACCGTTGGTCCATTGATGAGGACTGGCGGGGTTTATTCAGGTCGGAGCGGACTGATGGTTAGGACGGAGCGGGTGGCGAGTCAGGTCGGAGCGGAGGAAAGGGTGTGGAATATTGAGATATTGAATATTGAATTCAATAATTTCCTTGTGCGGTGGGAGAAAGAGATATAATAGAGTAACAATATTATATAAATAATTAATAATTAATATATTATAATAGATAATTCTTATCTATTACTTATTACTCTCTCTCTTAGTTACAAAAAGTGAAATCAATAATCAATATTTCAATATAGCGTATTTTTTTGTAGAAAAAGATTGTATGTCGTAGAATTGTTGTATCTTTGCCGAAAACTAAATCTCGTAAAATGAAAACAGAGAAACTGATGGCAGTTGCTGCTGCAGCGTTCGCGGAACGTTGGCAAGGACGCGGGTATGAGCGCGGTGAGTCGCAACCGTTCTGGATAGATTTGCTGACCAATGTCTTTGGCATCATGACGCCGTCCGACGGCTTCATCACTTTTGAAGACCACAACAAGGTGGATGCCAGCAATTTCATTGACGGACGAATTCCTTCCACGCGTGTACTCATCGAGCAGAAGTCCTTGGATAAAGACCTGCGTGCACCCGTCACACAGAGCGACGGAGCGCGCCTGACTCCCTTCCAGCAGGCACGCCGCTATGTGGTGGGGTTGCCCGTCTCGGAACATCCACGCTGGATTGTCACCTGTAACTTCGCCGAGTTCCTCATCTACGACATGGAGCGCCCCAATGGCGAGCCCGAGTCTATCCTGCTGGCTAATCTGGGCAAGGAGTACTATCGCCTGCAATTCCTCGTTGATGCCAAGAATGAGCATATCACCAAAGAGATGGAGGTGTCCATGCAAGCCGGTGAGATTGTTGGAAAAATTTATGAGGCGTTGCTGGAGCAGTATGCCGACGATAGTGCCGAAGCACTGCGTTGGCTGAACATTCTGTGTGTGCGTATTGTATTCTGTCTCTATGCTGAGGATGCAGGCGTGTTCCTGCGCGACCAGTTCCACGACTATCTTGCACGCTACGAAGCTGATGACCTGCGCAATGCACTCATCCGCCTGTTCGAGGTACTGAAAACGCCCACGGACAAACGCAGTAAATACCTGAAGGACGACCTCAAGGCCTTCCCCTATACCAACGGCGGACTGTTTGAGGAAGAGATTGAAATCCCGCAGTTCACAGAGGCGCTGAAGCAGACGTTGTTGCAGAACGCATCTTTGGACTTTGACTGGAGCGAGATATCTCCCACCATCTTCGGTGCCGTGTTTGAGAGCACGCTGAATCCAGAGACCCGTCGCAGCGGAGGCATGCATTACACCAGCATCGAGAACATCCACAAGGTGATCGACCCGCTCTTCCTCAATGACCTGCGTCGCGAGCTGGATGACATCCTTGAAGATAAGGTGGAACGTACGCGCGTGCGCAAACTCGATGCCTATCAGGACAAGCTCGCCTCGCTCACCTTCCTTGATCCCGCCTGCGGCAGCGGTAATTTCCTCACAGAGACATACCTCTCGCTGCGCCGATTGGAGAACGAAGCAATGCGTGCACGCTACCATGGTCAAGTGCTCATGGGCGAAATGCTGAACCCCATCAAGGTGAGCATCCACCAGTTCTACGGCATTGAGATCAACGACTTCGCCGTCACCGTAGCAACCACCGCCCTGTGGATATCCGAGGCGCAGATGCTGGCCGAGACCGAGCGCATTGTCAAGCACGACATTGACTTCCTGCCACTGAAGAGCTACACGAACATCAAGGAAGGTAATGCGCTACGACTGCCGTGGGATGAGTGGGAGGTGAATGAGAAAGAACCGACCATCATCGCCAAACATACCACCATCTATCCTGTTGAAGAAGAGAAACTGCCAAGAGTCGGCGAACCCATTGTGGAATACGGCAACATCAATCTTTATAGTGATGAAATAGAATTCCACACCAAACCAAAAGCCCCACAAATGCGTCACGTGGATTTCGACTACATCATGGGTAATCCGCCGTTCGTTGGGGCAAGATGGATGAGTAAAGAGCAAAAGGAAGATGTACTCCATATTTTTGGTAGCAAATGGGCAGGTGTGGGTGACCTCGATTATGTGGCTTGTTGGTATAAGAGAGCAGCGTCGCTTATTCGTTCCACACGTGCGAAAGCGGCGTTTGTGTCAACTAATTCTATTACTCAAGGTGGTGCCGTAACAAATCTTTGGAAACCACTTTTTGCGCAGGGACTGATTATAAACTTTGCCCATCGCACATTCCGATGGGACTCAGAGGCATCGCTCAAAGCTCATGTACATTGTGTAATTGTAGGCTTCTCTTACTATCAACAAGGTCCAAAAATTATTTATCTTAACGATAAACAACAAATAACGGCTGAGAACATCAACGGGTATTTATTAGATGCACCTAATGTTTTCATCGATAAGCGTATAAAGCCACTCTTCGATGTGCCTATGATATGCTTAGGCGGACAACCAATCGATGATGGGAACTTAGTACTTACGGCAGAAGAGAAGGGTGAACTATTACGTAAAGAGCCAGCTGCAGCTACATTCATACGGCCCTTTATGATGGGTAAGGACTTCATTGACCGTAAGCCCCGCTATTGTTTGTGGCTGAAAGATGCAGATCCTTCAATCTTAAGACAATGCCCGCTTGTACTTGAGCGTGTTGAAAAAGTAAAAGAGTTTCGCTTGATGAGCAACAGAAATAGTACGTTAAGAGCTGCTGATTTCCCCACGCTCTTTGGTGCGCCATTTGAATGCAAGTCTAACTATATTGCGATTCCAAAGGTTTCATCCGAGAATAGAAAATACATACCTATAGATTATCTCACGCCAGATATCATTCCTGGAGACAAACTATTCTGCATGCAAGATGCAACACTTTATCATTTTGGAATACTTACAAGTAACGTGCATATGGGTTGGATGAGAGCTACATGCGGAAGATTGAAAAGCGATTATAGCTACTCTAATACCATCGTCTATAACAATTTCCCATGGCCTACGCCCACCGATGAACAACGTAAAATGATTGAGCAGACAGCCCATGGTATACTCGAGGCGCGAGCCATGTTCCCTGAATCAACGCTTGCAGACCTTTATAGCGTGGCAATGCCATCCCAATTAATCGTTGCCCATCAAGCCAATGACCGCGCTGTAATGGCCGCATACGGATGGAAGGCAAGCCGTTCGCTCACCGAGAGTACATGTGTGGCAGAACTATTTAAGATGTATCAAGAATTAACAAAGTAAGATGAACTACACGAACTTACCACGAGAACAGATTTATCGAGACCGAAAACGTCTTGAAGATTTTACGGACACTAACGTATTAGTCTCTCTTATTGTTGATAACATGGAGGATGTTGATGTCTTCATGTACGGAGATGGAGATTTTGACTCACGTGCACTTCTTTGTTTGAATACAGCCTACTACATCTGTACAATGATAATGCTTGAGCATAGGCCGACGCGCCGATTGTCTGAGTATTATAGCATTGCGTTTAAAGCTCAGTCAAGCCATTGTGATGAGTTCAAAATAGCCGTATTGTCTGTTGTTGATATTCTGCTTCGTCATTACGATGAACAATGGCAGCGTATTAATGAAAAATTTTTGGGCAAATTAGAAGATTATATCAGTCAAAGCCGTAGTTCTCATTTCGTCCTTGATGATGATTTTAATACTTCTACTACTCATGTGTCATTAGACTATATCTACAAGCAGCTTTCCACTGGTACAAATTTGGAAATCACCTTGCTGCAAGACGAGTTCGAATCAGCCATAAAGGAAATTCCACCAGCAATCCTTAGGAGTGTTAATGAAGAAGGCAAAAAGGATGTCTCCGTGGAAGAAGAGAACCAAACGATTTCTTCGTTGCAAGAACAGCTTGCACAACGAGATATGCGTATTACTGAGCTTGAAACTATTGTCAAGATGAACGCAAAGATAGATCGTTTAGAAGAGAATCAAGCAACCCCTATACCATTAGAAGATATTGATGCTATTATTAATCAAGAGTTGCCCTCTGAAGAAGTATTGTCCGTTGGACCTAATGCGGACAACTCCCCGCTTTTGGCCCATCTCAAAGAACTGGAATCAGAGAACCACCAATTGCTGACAGAAAACGAAAAGCTGAAAGCGGAAAGAGATGAGATGGAAGGAAGATATGCTTATGAAAGCGGACGTTTGTTTGATGCAGAGGCAGCTATAGACAAACTGAAAGAGGAGTTGAAGCGTACTTGTGATAAAGGCGTTACTGTTGATGAGATGACAATAGAATTATTGTCCAGATTCTTTATTGATAATAATGAAGAGGTGGCAGGTGATTTTCTTGAAGAAGCTAAAGGTTGTGATGACATTGGAATCGCAGATTTGATAACAGAATATAAGGCAGATTTCACTCCCAAACTTAACAAGGGTTTTTTATGGAGTGTTCTTCATGCAGCCAAATTATATAGTTCTACAGATAGGAATTTGACCGCCGCTTTGAGAAAGAGAGAGAGGGAATAATAACGTCATAGACGAGTTAAGGCAGCAATTTTTTTTGCTGCTTTTTTTTTACCCACAAATGTGTTACTGCATTTGTTTTGTATTTGTGTAATTTGTATCGTATTTGTATTGTATTTGTACGATTTGTATTTTGCGTAAATACCTAAGAAATAAGTAGATATATATTGGAGATTGCTGGTAAAATGTGTATCTTTGCAACGTCAATTTTTTTATTGTTGTAAAGATATGAAGACAAAAGAATTTATTACTCGCCCAAAGACAAAACCACAGGAGACTTTGAAGGGCAAATTGAACAAGTGGGACAACGGCTACGCCGAATTCATTCCCACGGGTACGCGTGAATCTAATAGGAAGATGTTGAAGCAACTCGGCGGCTCTTCGTTCTACAAAAACGAGGGCGAAAAGGAGTCGAGCTGGTCGCTGCATCTTAATGTGGACGCCAAGGACTGCGAAGACCCTGTAGCCGCCCTGCACGATCAGTTCCTCTACTTGACCGAAGGCGAACAGAAGCAGAAACCACAGATGCCAGAGGGCAGCGAGGGCCGCATGCTACTTGATGCGCAGAACGTGAAGGTCTGGCTGGACGCCGAGACGCAGAAAATCACAATTCTCGCGCAGCTGGATTGCACACCCTCCATTGAACGTCAGCTACTGCAGGCGCAGTCGACGATGAACGTCTGCATCGGCCGTCATCGCAACGAGATCATCAATCATTCTAATTAATATTAATGTACGCACGTATATGAACAATTATCGTTTTTGTTTTCAGGAGAATCAATTTTGGGGCGAGCCTGTACCCTGCACGCTCGCTTTGTTCAACCAGACCGTAGATAGCGGCATAGTCTCATGGAAGATAGCGACGCGCCAGGCAGTGGCAGACGCCGTAGCCAAAGGGTGCGACCTTCGGCCGTGGACATACCGCAGCGACTACCAACAGTTCTGCCTCCGGCAGGAACTCAAGCCCCGTGCGGGCGAGACTTTCCGCCAGAAGTCGGAGCCCGAGAAGTTGTTGCAATGGACAGAGGCGCTGAAAGAGTCGTTGCCATGTTTCATCTTTGGTGCCAGCGGCTTCGACCTGATGCCCGTCATGGATAAGCTGAACAATCCCGTCGTGGACGAACAGGGTAAACCCGTGATGCGACGTCGCCGTAAGTTAGAGGCCATTCATCTATCGGGTCTGTTCATGTTTGATGCAGACAAGCTGACAATAGACCCTTACGAGGTGTTCCTGCGCACACAGGTAGCGGGCTTCCCGTGGCGACTACTCCTGGCGCATAAGACCAGCTCAGGAAAAGGACTGCGCCTTGTCTGCGAGGCACGACCGGAGCTGGGCAACATCGCCGACAACCAAATCTGTCTGGGCCGCGAGCTCCATCTCATGAGTGTTGTGGGAACAACGGGCAAGCCGGTGGTGGATGACAGCTGCATCGACGCCAGCAGAATCAGCTACGCACCGCGCCGTCAGGACATCTACTATATCAACGAAGATAATCTCTTTTAATTCATTATTTTATTAACCCATTTATTTTCTACATTTATGTCAGAAAAAGTGACTAATGAGTTTGACCGCCAGTACGGCGAGTCATACCGTCAAGGGGTTGGAAGTTGCAACCCCACCAAAGCTGAGAACTACTTCGACAAGGAGAGTTCGTCAGCACAGTCTGTAATCTCCGACGATGCCAAGGCGCTGGCCGAGCAGGTCAAGCCCCGGGACTTGGAGAAAGTGGAAGTGTTTGGCCACGACGTGTTGGATTACATTAATGAGATGTTGCCCAAAGGCGCTCCCGAAGGCTCACGCCACAAGTTCGCGTTGAAGGTGGCTGGGGATCTGTTCATTCTCTGTGACGGCAATGCAGATCTGGCGCGCTACGTGCTCCTCAAACTGCCTTGGGTAGTGGAGATTATCAATGAGCGCGGTGAAGACGAAATAGCCCGCATCATCGATGCCGCCCAGAAGCGCTTGCACAAACGTGAGAGCGAGAACTTCAACGACCCGCAGCCTTCCAAAGAGATGCGCAAAGCCATCGAGCAGGTGGCAAACCGCAAATACTCCCTTCTGCTGCGTGAGGCTCACAACAAATCACTGGGACTGGCAATGGCTGCACAGGATGACATCCGGCAGACCTTGGAGCGTATTGGACGCGGGATAGAGAAACTCATCCAGTACTATCCGCTACTGAAGCTGCTCTGTTTCCGCATCAAGAGAAAGTACTTCCCTGCGGCGATGTTCGTAGGCGGTGCCTTTGCCATGACACTCATGACAAGGTGCTGGTACCTGTTCTGGCCTAAGCCGGGCAAACATTGCAGGCTGAATAGCCTCTTAATGCTCATCGGCAGATTGGGCGGCTTGAAGTCGATGGCTGTTGACCTTGAGGCTATCATGATAGACCCTATTCACGTAGCTGATGCACCGCAGGTAGCTGCGCTCAACGCCTCGAATGCAGAGCGTGAACAGAACAACGGTGGTGCCAAAAGTAAGAAGCCACGTCCTACAGGTATCTATCGTGCGCTACCGGCAGAAACTTCAACGGCGGCATTGCGCGAAGCCGAAGCCAACGCTCACCAGATGCTCGATGGAGAGGAATTCTACCTTCACGTCAGTACCTTTGACAGCGAGCTGCAGAACACGCTGAATCAGCTCAAAAAAGGTTACATGGACGCATTGCAGACCTATTGGTTAAAATCCTTCCATTCGGAGAAGCATGGCGCTTACCTCAAGACTTCGAATGCACCCGTCGGCGAAACGCCTGTTCACTTCAATGCCGTTTACACGGGGACAGACGATGCGCTGAAGAAGCTTAACACAGAGAGTAATAATGTGAACGGGCTGATGTCACGCTTCACGATTGTTCCTAACGCTGACTCGGAGTTTGAAATGATGGAGGTGTATGATTATGATGATGCTGCCCGTCAGCGTGACGATGAACTCAAGGCTTGGTCTTATAAGTTGGATGCCTGTAAGGGCGAAATCCCTTGCAAGCCCATCAGCGATGCACTACATCAATGGACAGCGCGCCGCATGGCGGATGCCGGCGAGGATAAGGACTACGCAGAAGAGGATTTAGTGAAGCGTCCATGTTGGCATGCCATCAACTACGTTCTGCCATTTGTCGTTACACGGCATTGGGACAAGATGGTGCAAGACGGAGCGTATTGGGTCTGTGGCCCAGAGTTCCAAGTCGATAAGTATGACATCCAGCTCGCGCTCCTGATTGCTAACGCTCAACTCGCGTTTCAAGAGTACTATTGCAAGGGATTACTCGAGAAACACTACGAGGATCTGGCCACAGAGAACGCTTTGAACAAACGACCTCAGAAGAAAACTCTCTTGGCTTATCGCCGTCTGCCTGATCCTTTCACGTCAGAGGACGTAAAGCGCGAGTACGGCTATGATAACGTTGGAAGCGTCTGCAGTCGTCTGAAAATACTACAGGACGATGGCATGGCACAAAAGATACGTTCAGGAGCGGACAAAGGAAAGTATCGGAAAACGATGTCTTAGGGTCGTGCAATATTGAAATATTGAATATTGATTTCACTTTTTTGATGACGTTCATAGTTCCTTATGGGGTGGCTGTCGTGAGACAGTTACCCCTGTTTTTACGTCCTAAAATTTTTTCAAGGGAAACTTTAAAAATAGATGGTGAAATATTTGCGTATATGAGAATTATTGTGTATCTTTGTAACGTAATCCAAGAGCAATCTGGATGCAGCGGGAACGGTCACCCGATGTAGTTGGCCGACTATCTCTAATACCATGAAAACACATTTTACACTATGGCAACAGAGAAAATCGCGATGGGCATCAACCTTCGCAAAAACAAAAACAGTAAGAACGCCGCAACCTTCGGTAAGTACTATCCCGAGGTGGACGTTCAGAAAACCCTTTCGCTGCGTGGCTTCATTGACCACATGACCGCTCACAGCTGTCCCTACGGACGCACTACGGTAGAGGGTGTCGTGCAGCAGATCACCGACCATCTGGTGGAACTCCTGGGACAGGCCGTACCCGTCAATTTCCCCGGTCTGGGCACGTTCTATCCCAGCGCTGAGGTGGCCAAGGACGCAGCCGTGGAGAGTATTGAGGCGATGGCCGGACTGGATGTCAACGACATCATCAAGGGCATCCACATCCGCTTCCTTCCCGATGCCACCACGCTGGACAACATCACCTCGCCGGCGTTCAAGGCAGCCTGTCAGCTGGAACTGCGCAACATTGTGGATACGCAGGAGCTGCTTATCGGTGGCAAGCGTCGCAAGGTGCAGACCCTCAAGCCCGTGGCTACGGCAGTTGCAGAGCTGATGGCTGGCAATGGTGGCGAGTCCACAGGTGGCGACACCGAGAACCAAGGCGGCGGCACCGAGAATGGCGGAAGCCAAGGTGGTGGCCAGAACGGTGGCGGCACGGGTACCATCGACACAGGTGGTAACGGTGGCAACACGGGCGGCAACGGTGGTAGCACCGACCCGGACGATGGCGACGAAGGGTAATGGCGGCCCACTCCCAGCCTCTCCCCCGCTCGGCTCGAAGAGACGCTTGACCCTTCAAGAAGGGAGAGGTGAAGGGAGGGGGATGGACAATGGATAATGGATAATGGACAATTGATGAGTCATTAAACATGTTTTAACTGGACATTTTTTGTCATACGGAGGGATTGTGCTACTTTTGCAGCACAATCCTTTATGTTTTATGAAGAAACTGCTATTTTATATATTTCTATTGGTTTCTGTTCCAGCGCTTTCTAACGGTGTGACACGGCAGGCACGCGAGAACATCAAGAAAAAGCAAAAACTGGAACAGACCGTCAAAGACCTGGTAGGTCTGGCCAAGAAGGAGGACACGCCGCATCGCCTGCGTATCGAATGTTACATGCTGGCGGCGGAGTGCAGTAAGCGTATCAATGAGGTGGAGAATGAAAAGCTGTACCTCAAGCAGGCGTATGACACGACCAAGTTCTATGCCAGCATCCAGGATATGTATCGGTATATGGAACTGGCGGACAGCGTCAGCAGTACGCCTAACGAGAAGGGGGTGATCAAGCATAAGAATCCGCGTAGCTACCGCGACTTCCTGCGCCCATACCGCTCGAATCTGCTCAATGGCGGACTTTGGCATTTCAGCCGGAACCGCTCGGCACAGGCTTACAACTATTTTGACCATTACCTGAATACGGCCAAGAGTGCGGTTTTTGTGCAGGACAACTACTTCATGACGGATACGCTGATGCCCTCGGCGGCATATATGGCGGTCTTTGCGGCACAGGACAGCAAGAACCTGGACGGTGTCATCAAATATGCCAAGATGGCTAAGCGCGCCGGACAGAAGTCTTACCTGGTGCAAGAGTATTTTGCCCGTGCCTACGAGGCCAAGGAGGATACCGTTCATTGGATTCCATCGCTCTATGACGGTATGCGCGAATTCCCGCAGCATCATTATTTCTTCAGCCATCTCCTGGACTATCTCACGGAGACAAAGCAATATGAGCGCGGAATGGCGGTCTGTGACTCGATGATTCAGGAGTCTGACACGGTTGCCCTGTACTGGTACGCCAAAGGGATGTTGCTGCTCCGCCAGCACAAGGACCGCGAAGCGATTGATGCTTGTGACTCATGTCTTGCACTTGACTCCACGTTTGTCAATGCTTATTATAACAAAGGTATTGCTGCGCTCAATCTGGCGCTCATCGCAACGGAACATGCTTGTACGGACGTTACCGACCCACAGAGCAGAATTGACCGGCAGACCATCCACAACTATTATCTCCTGGCGAAAGACCCGATGGAAAAGGTGCGGGCTCTGGAACCTGAGAACTCCGACCGCTGGGCTGCGCCGCTCTATCGCATCTACCTGAACCTGAATATGGGTAAGGAGTTTGATGAGATGGAGAAGATCGTGAATGGTGTCAAGACGAAGGCAAAGTGATGACCAGAATCTACCCGTTCTTTGCGATTGTCGCCATCGCTGCCTTGGCGGCATGTACGGCAACGACGGCGCCACGTAGCGCTGTCGCAGAGCGAGTGGATTCCCTCAATGCGCAAGCGTATGCGTGGCACTATAAGAATGTGGATAGTCTGCGTTCATGTGCGGATGAAGCCTTACAGGGTGCCATTGATCTGAAAGATGAAAACCGCGAGGCAGAAGCGCTGAATCATATCGCTTTCGAGCGCTTCCAGCAAATGGATTTTGACAGCGTCCTCGTCTTGGCGCAGCGCGTAGAACAGCTCACGGAATCACCCGCGGAGCGGCTGGTGGCCGACGTCATGCAGATGAAGGTGGCGCAAAGAACGAGTGACAACAGCGCTTTCTTCACGCACCGCACACACGCCCTGAAACGCATCGAACAACTGCAACGGCGCGAGACGGAACTCAATGCGCACGATCTGCGCCGTTTCGCCTATGGATGCAGCGAAGCGCACATCGTTTCCTCTACCTATTTCTATTATCTGGACCAACGCGAACGGGCCATTGATGAGATCAAGGAGGCCGAGCCGTACTGCCGGCAGTTGGTAGATACCGCACAATGGCTCAATTACTGCTATATGCGAGGGTCCGGAGGTCTGAGTGAACAAACGAATACGCAGGACGTGACGATGGAGGAGTTCGGGTTCCTCCAGAAATGTTTCATCTTGGCACGTTATGAGGGCTATCGCTTCTTTGAAGCCAATGCGGCACAGTCCCTGGCCACGCTTTTTGCTGACAGTACGCGTCTGGACATCGTCAAACGGCACATACCTGAGCAAGTGGCGCTCCTGCAGACCATCTTCGGGACAGACAGCACGGCACTGCACATGGCAGAAGCGGCATTCGACGGCTTTGTGGAATATGACGACCTGTATCAGGAAGCCTGTGTCCTGCGTACGCTGGGCGAACTGGCTTTTGAACGGGGAGAGTACGAAGAGGCCATTCAGTTCTATGGTAAGGCGCTCTCGTGCGTCAATCTACATCACCTCTGTTACTATGCGCCTGAGCAGGTGGTAACGCCCTCTCTGGACAATGACCTACTCCAGACCTACGACCCGTTGGCCGAGGACGAGTCCGTGGAAAGACGATGGATGAACAGTCCGGACGTGAAAACCATTCCGGAATGGATTGCCGGAATCCGTCAGCAGCTGTCGGTAGCCTACAGCGCCATCGATGCGAAAGCGGAAAGCGACTACAACCGGAATATCTACCTGGATCTGCTGGATGTGACGCGCGAGGACGCGGAGCTGGAGAACCGAGCTGCTGAACTACGGAACGAGAATCAACGCATACGGGGGATGGTGATTGCGCTCATCGTGATGGCGATCCTCATCGCCTTGATGACAGCGATGCTTGTGAGGACTTACCGTAGGCGCACGGAAGCGCAGAACCGCATTCTGAAACAACGCTTTGAGCAGATTCGGCAAAACGCACGCGAACAGCGGGAGGCGCTGGAGGACGAGCAGGAACAGCTGCGCGAACAGCAGGCTGCCACAGAGCTGCGACTACTGCGTGATAAGCAGCGTAATATCGAGAAGCGTGCCAAACTGCAGTTGGTCTATGCCATTGTGCCGTTCCTGGACCGCATCATCAACGAGGTACGTCGCATGGAACGTCAGGGTACGACATCGGAAGCATCCCTCACGTATATCGCGGAGCTGACAACACGCATCAATGAGTATAATGACCTGCTCACAGAATGGATCCAGATGGAGCAGGGACAGTTGAGCCTGCAGCTGACATCGTTCTCCTTGGAGACATTGTTTGAGAGCCTTCGCAAGAGCCACTTCGCGTATGACCAGAAGGGCTTGACACTCACGGTGCAACCTACGGATTATACCGTCAAAGCGGATCGGGCGCTGACGCTTTTCATGATCAACACGTTGGCTGATAATGCGCGTAAGTTCACACCTTCAGGGGGTAACGTTACGATTAGCGCTACAGGGGGAGAGAACGAAGATGGTGCCTATGTGGAGATTTCCGTTCAGGATACGGGTTGCGGCCTCTCAGCACAGGACATTGTTCTCATCCTGACGCATAAAGTGTATGATGCCGCAGCCATCGGTCATGCGCCCCAAGATAAGGCGACAACGACACCGGAGTCAATCGTTGATGAACGCAAAGGATTCGGCTTCGGGCTCATGAATTGTAAGAATATCATTGAAAAGTATCGCAAGACGAATCCGCTGTTCCGCGTATGCCGTTTCGGAATAGACAGCGAGATAGGTGCGGGGAGTCGGTTCTGGTTCCGCCTGCCGCGCGTCATGACCATGCTGATTGCTGTGCTCGCGCTGAGCTTACAACCCGCTAAGGCTCAGATACATGCTTATGAACTGGCCGATTCCGTCTATTATTGCAACTTACACGGCGAGCCTGCCGCAGCAATCGCCTATGCCGAGCAGGCATTGCAGGAGATTGCGGAGAATCACGCTTCCCGTTACAATACGCCAACGCAGTCACTCGTCCTATTTGAGGACGAAGGCGAAGCCACCGAGGTTAAGTGGTGGCGAAATGGGGATATCATGGACTACATGCTGATATTGGGAATCCGTAATGAGGTGGCGGTGGCTGCGCTGACGCTTCACGACTGGCCCCTCTATCGCTATAACAATCGTGCTTATTCCCAACTCTACAAGCTGACCAATCAAGATACGACGCTGGAGGCCTACTGCCTGCAGACGGAGCGCTCACAGCAGTTCAAGCGCTGGGCCATGATGCTCATCGTGGTACTCTCGCTGTTCGCCCTCATTGCCATCTATCTGTTCTATTTCCGTCCACGCCTGCGTTTCCGCAGGAAGATGTCTGTTTTGGGAACACAACGACTACAACAACTGCAGCAGACCAATGCAGAGGAGCATGAGCGCCAACAGTCTGACTTGGAAATGGCAGAGGATGAGCATCGTCGCCGGCTGTATGAGGAGGAACGGCTGCATGTACAGAATCAGATTATTGATAACTGTCTGTCAGCGATTAAGCATGAAACGATGTACTATCCTGGGCGCATTCAGCAGTTGGTACAACGCGGAGGTGATTTGAAGACGCTCAGCGAAACCGTAACCTATTATAAAGAGGTATATACGCTTTTAAGCGCACAAGCCAGTCAGCAGTCAGAAGCGATGAATTTCAAGCGCCGTACGATTTCCCTCGAAGCGCTGCTACAGCCTCTTGCACAGCGTTTTCAACGTATTGCCCAGCGACATGCCATTGATGCGACATTGACCGTTAGCGTGGTGGAACAAGGCCTTCAACTGCGTGGCGATTCAGACCTGCTGATGATGCTGATGGAAGCGTTGTTTGAGGCCGAACTGTCGATGACTGGAGCACATGGAGTGGGAGAGGGGCAAGCCATCACGATGACGCTCAATGTCTGCACAGACGGGCAATTCGTGAGATTGTCACTCGAGAATCCGGCCGTGAACCTCTCGGATGACGCGCTCAACGACTTGTTCATGCCCCACCAAGGTGGCATACCATTGCTCATTGCCAAACAAATCATACGTGAACATGACACCTTCCTCGGGCACCCTGGATGCCGTATCAATGCAGAAAGGGCAGGGGAGGGGCATCGTCTGTTCTTCACGTTACCAAAGGTATAAATAACGAAAATACAAAATCATATGGAACCGTTCAAAGTCATTATCGTAGAAGATGTTAAGTTAGAACTTAAAGGTACAGAAGAGATATTCCGCTCAGACATACCTGAAGCAGAAATCCTCGGCACAGCCATGAATGAGGGTGAGCTATGGTCGCTGATGCGGCAGCAACTGCCAGATCTGCTTTTGTTGGACCTCGGGCTGGGAGGTTCCACAACCGTAGGCGTAGATATCTGCAGGCAGGTTCACACAAAGTACCCCTCTGTTAAAGTACTCATCTTTACGGGTGAGATACTGAACGAGCGTCTGTGGGTGGATGTCCTGCAGGCTGGCGCAGACGGTATCATTCTCAAGACAGGAGAGCTGTTGACACGTAACGATATCCGTCTGGTGATGAATGGACGTCGGCTCGTCTTTAATCAACCGATTCTGGAGAAGATTGTGGCACGTTTCAAGAAAAGTGTCACCAGCGAGGCACGTCGGTCTGATGCCGTCATCGACTATGAGATTGACGAATATGATGAACGTTTCCTGCGGCACTTGGCCCTCGGCTATACAAAAGATATGATTGCTGCGCTACGCGGTATGCCTTTTGGCGTTAAGAGTCTTGAAAAGAGACAGGCGGATCTCATCAATCGCCTTTTTACGGAAAGCGAGCGGAGCGGCGTGAATGCAACGCGGCTCGTAGTACGCGCCCTGCAACTTCGCATTATAGATTTGGACCACCTGAAAGCGGATGACGAATAATATGAATCCGAACGACCTTGATATAGCCAAGTCGTTAAATCCTGCACAACGCGAAGCGGTTGAGTATTGCGATGGACCTTCACTCGTGATCGCTGGTGCCGGTTCAGGTAAGACGCGTGTACTGACCTATAAGATAGCGCATTTGCTCAGCAACGGAATGGCGCCCTGGAACATTCTGGCCTTGACGTTTACCAACAAAGCAGCAGACGAGATGAAGGCGCGCATCGCACAACAAGTAGGATTAGAACAAGCACAACGCCTATGGATGGGCACATTCCATAGCATCTTTGCGCGCATCTTAAGGATGGAGCATGAGACGATAGGCTTCACACAGGATTTTACTATTTACGATGCTGCTGATAGTAAGAGTCTCGTGAAAACCATTATTCGTGAGATGCAACTTGACGACAAAATCTACAAGGCAAGTACCGTCATCAGTCACATTTCCTCGGCTAAGAACAGACTCATTCTGCCAGCGCAATATCAAGCTGATCCACAATTATACAAGGCTGATCAAGCGAGTAAGATACCAGCAACGGGCGAGATATACAGGCGTTACTGGGCACGTTGTCGGCAGTCCAATGCGATGGACTTTGATGATATACTGCTCTATACCTATTTATTATTTCACCATTATCCTGCGATTCTGGCCAAATATGAGGAACGATTTGATTTTGTTCTCGTTGACGAGTACCAGGATACCAACTACGCCCAACATGCTATTGTCTGGCAACTGACACAGCATAAACAAAAAGTATGCGTTGTGGGAGACGATGCCCAGAGCATCTATAGCTTCCGTGGAGCCAACATTGACAATATCCTGACGTTTCAGCAATTATATAAAGGTGCACGTCTGTTCAAGCTGGAGCGCAACTACCGTTCTACACAGAATATTGTCAATGCGGCAAACAGCGTCATCAAGCATAATCGCGGTCAGATTTACAAAGAAGTATATTCCGAGAAGCCGACAGGCGAACCGATTCACGTTTTCGGTTTCTACAGCGATTTGGAAGAAGCGGCAGGTGTGGCCAAGAAGATCTTGAACTTGCATAAGTATGACCACATAGCGTGGGACGATATAGCCATTTTATATCGCACAAATGCTCAGAGCCGTACCTTCGAGGAAGCTTTCCGCAAACAGGACATTCCATATCGCATTTATGGTGGGCTCTCTTTCTATCAACGTGCTGAAATCAAGAACATTATAGCGTATTTTCGTCTTGCTGTTAACCCTAATGACGAAGAGGCACTTAAACGCGTGATCAATTATCCAACGCGAGGTATCGGTCAGACGACGTTACAGAAGGTCCTTTCTGTAGCTTCCGAACAAAATGTGAGCGCGTGGCAAGTGCTCTCAAATACAGCGAGTTACAACGTTGGAATCAATCGTGGAACTGAAGCGAAAATCAATAGCTTTGTGCAGCTTATTGAAGGCTTCCGCAGCCAGGTAAACACGTTGGATGCTGCCACTTTAGGACGTCAGATAGCCAATGAATCAGGAATTGTCGCGGACATCTTCAGAAGTAGGGAGGCTGAAGATATTTCAAAACAGGAGAACCTGCAAGAATTGCTGGACGGACTACAACAATTTGTAGATGATAGGGTAGAGGAAGAGGGTAGTGAGCGTGTCTATCTGACTCATTATCTGCAAGAAGTATCACTCGTTAGCGAGCATGATGATGGTAAGGAAGACGTTCAGGAACGCGTTTCGCTCATGACCATTCACTCCGCCAAAGGCCTGGAATATCGCGTTGTCTTCATTGTGGGTATGGAAGAGAATCTTTTTCCAAATCAGATGGCATCATCGTCGCCACGGGAACTGGAAGAAGAACGCCGATTATTCTATGTAGCGCTTACACGTGCTGAGGAACAATGCTTCCTCACACATGCACAGAATCGCTATCGCAATGGAAAAAGTGAGTTCTGCACGCCCAGTAGCTTCCTCAGCGAATTAGATCCACGTTATGTGGAAGAAGATCAGTCTCATGGTTCGATAAAGCCGCGTCCACGCAGTTTTATGCGCTTTGAACTGGAAGATACTGACAGCACACCGTTTGACAGTCGTTTTGATAACAATCGTCAACGTAAGCCTGTCTTCAAGCATCAGATTACAGGATTCGAATCTCCTCAGAATCCGAGCTCAATGCGTCCAACCATGAACTTAAAGAATCAAGAGGTTCCAGGGCAAATGAAATCTATGGGACAACAATTTGCTTCGTCTGAGAGACCTGTTGATCAAACGCCAACGAGTGCTGGCACATTAGTTGTCGGCTCACAGATTGAGCATATCCGATTCGGTCGTGGTGAAGTCATCGCACTAACGGGTACTGGTATTGATGCCAAGGCAACCGTTCGATTCAGCAATGTTGGAACAAAACAGCTACTTCTGCGTTTTGCCAAGTTCACGATTGTCTAACGGCAGTTTTCTCATTCATTCATTCGTTCAAAAATAGGGACCTGATTAGATTTCTCTTTCTTTTCAAATAATGGCTGTTATGTTTAATAGAGTGGTAAATATTGGTGAGAAAGAAGAAATATTGGCCGAAAGATTGGACGCTTGAATGAAAACGACTATATTTGCAAAGTCTAACAAGAAAACAACCAAAAAGAATAATCCAACCTCAATTAAAAACGACTAACTAACAAATAAGGATATGAAGCACTTATACATTATTTTAAGTTGCACAATGATGTGTCTAGGATTGCAAACAATTCATGCACAACAAGACGTGACAAATCTATTCATCACAAATGCCAGTTTTGAAGACGGTACAGAACCTTGGACAGTCTCCGAACTGAGCAGCCAGAAGAACTCGTCATTCTCAAAAAAAGATGGATCCTTCTACATGGAGAAATGGACTTGGCAAGGTAACACGCTTGGTTCGGCGTCCATTTCTCAGACATTACAATATCTACCGGCAGGAAATTATCGGTTAACAGTTGCAGCCCAAAATATTAAAGAAAATAACAATGATGCCCAAACTGGTACAACCATTTATGCAGGTAATAACTCACAAACGGTAACTACCGCAGATGATTACAGTGTAGATTTTGCAACCAGCGGTACAATCGAAATTGGCCTCAAAGCCGTAAATCCCTCTGGTAATTGGGTTTGCGTTGATAATTTCCGTTTAACATACATGAGCCCGAATTTTGAGATGTTAACGGCTGCCATTCCCACTGCAGAAACGACCATTACAGATGCCGAGAAGTCCGGACGTCCAGGTATTCAGCCATCGATTAAAACTGCACTTCAGACAGCTATCGACAACGCAAAAGCGGCAACAGAATTAACTGCAAATGAAGAGCTTACGAGTATTTCATTTGATTTGGCATCATGTAACAAAGCTGCAAAGAAAAACGCAGATGATTTGCTCGCTCTGCGAACAATCAGTAAAAAAGCGAATACCTATGCCACCGGAAACAGAGATATGGCTGCCATCTATTTAACTGAATTACAATCTCTTTATCAATTGTCTGTAGATGTACTCGCTTTCACACAAGAAATTGATAGCGTTGATGTGCTTGTAAATCAGCTTACTATCGCATATGATAATGCAGCAGCTAGTTATACAGCGAAGAGTAAACTAAAGACGTCTATTAACACTGCGACAAATCTGATTGACGAAACTAAGGAAGGGAATGACGCTCTCAAAACGGCTATTCAGGCGGCAGAAATCATACGAGATAAAGAAGATGCGACACCTGAAGAAATGTATAACGCCAAGGCTGAGATGGATAACGCTACCCTACTCTTCCGTGTTGAAAATGCCACTGGAACTGCACTGAATGTCAAGACGTTATCTACTATCCAGGGCGCAACAGAAATCTTTGGACGACTCTCTGTCACTGGAGGAACAGCCAGAGAAAAAGGTTTTTGCTATAGCGAATCACCAGAACCAACGATATACGATAACCGCTCCACAGTATCTTATTCTCAGAATGGTGACATTTATGCTATGCAAGATTTGAAACCTGCAACTGTATATTATGTGCGTGCTTACGCACTCACCAGCAAATATGCACTTTCTTATGGAAATGTCGTGAAAGTTATCACACGACCCATGGGAAATGTTAATTACAGCTACGACTTTGCAGGTGATGCAGCCACAAACCAGCGAATCGACGAAGCCTGTGCAGAAGCCGTTTGGATGTGGAATCATATTGGCGGCATTCAGGATTTCTATCTTAGCGCGCACTATGTCCCTGGTGCTGGAGCCGGCGGAGGCACAGCGGATTGTAGTTACGGTGGTTATATGAGAGTCAGCCAAAATGTACCTTATCAGAAGACAGGTACAATCCTTCATGAAGGGTCTCACGGTCTTGGCGTTATTAGTTACACGAATTGGGTGAATAGCATGTATCGTACCAATGGTGACCGCGGTGACTGGCTTGGTCCACGCGTGGATCGTGTCATACAATTCCTTGACAACAGTGCATCGGCCAAGTTACATGGCGACAATCAGCACATGTGGCCTTATGGTATCAATGGCGCGAATGAAGATACTGGCGACAAGATGCTTTATCGAAGCAATGCGCTCGTTGTCGAAGCATTGTCGGAAGATGCCATTATTCATAATAATCAAGATTTCATGACACCGGGTTGGACTTTCGAGCATATTGACGAACAGCGATATTACATCAAGAACGAATCACGTGGACTGGCGACTTCCTATCTGCGTCAAAAGACTAATTCCGTCATTTTTGAGACGTTAACTGCAGACGAGGCATTCAGCAATGACTCTTGCGCTTGGTATATCTCTTTCAACCCTGAGACTTGCTATTATACTATCCAGAATGTAGCTACGGGCAAATATTTATACCAAAACTCAGGACGCGCCACCATGACAACAAATGCCAAAAACAGCAACTTCCAGTTGTTAGGCTCACGCAACAGCTTGAAATATAATGATTTCACATTCAACGTTACATCATATTGGGCCGTCAGCGTTGCTTCTAACCGTACGCTGTCATTGAACGCAACATCCTCTGCCGTTCAAGGAGCCAATTTTGATCATTCAGATGATGCAAAATCCCAGCGCTGGCTCTTCCTCACACCCGATGAAGTAACCCGCTTTGCCGAAGCGCAGGGTGAGACCGTAGGCATTGGAACTACTCGCGAACATCGTGACATCGCTACATTGCATGCCATTGGTGGTAAGGGTTGTATGTCCATTTCCGCGCAAGGCGGAGGAACCGACGTAGAGATTGTCGCTTTAGATGGTCGTCAGGTACGTCAGTTCTATCTGCAGCGTTCTACAACTTCACGTGTTACGTTGCCACGAGGCATCTATCTCGTGAATGGACAAAAGGTTCTGGTACGTTAAGCCTATAAATACAATTCATTAACTCTATTCATATCATGTATATCATTGGTATCGCAGGCGGAACCGGTTCTGGTAAGACGACCGTTGTACGCAAAATCGTGGAGACGCTGCCGAAAACAAAAGTGGCAGTGATTCCTCAAGATTCTTATTACAATGACACCACGAATCTAACAATGGATGAACGACGGAAAATCAATTTCGATCATCCTAATGCCTTTGACTGGAAGTTATTGATCCATCAAATCAACGAACTGCGTGAAGGTCGTGCTATTGAACAACCGACCTACTCATATATAGAGAGTAATCGACTGCCAGAGACCATTCATATTGACCCTTGCGAGGTCATCATCATCGAAGGCATTATGGCTCTCTGTCGGAAAGAGCTTCGTGACCTGATGGATCTCAAAATCTTCGTAGATGCAGATCCAGATGATCGCCTGATTCGCGTTATCAGCCGTGATATGGCAGAGCGAGGCCGTACGGCTCAAATGGTGATGGACCGCTACACAGACGTCCTCAAGCCGATGCATCTGGAATTCATTGAACCAACGAAACGTTATGCAGATCTGATCATCCCTCAAGGTGGTAATAACAAGAAAGCCATTGATATCATGAGGGCTTACATCACGCAACGTCTAAAGCCGTGACAGAAATACTCAAAAAGATATTCAGACTTTACATATTCGCCCTGTCCTGCCTCTGCTTGCCCACTGCCTGCCAGAAGGAGAACAGGGCGGCCTCGTCCATCATGTTTGGTGAGGCACAGCAGCAAGCACAAACGGCGTATGACCTTGCCGACGTGCAGTCTTCTGGCGAACTGATTGCAGTAACGCTTTCAGGCCCAGACACATATTACGAGTATCGGGGGCAGGGCTTTGGTCTGCAATTCAAAATGACAGAGGCTTATGCCAATAGTATTGGAACCCGTTTGCGCATGGAAATGGTTTCTGATACCACAGAACTGGTACGCCGCCTGATCTCAGGAGAGGCAGACATGATTGCCCTTGAGGTGGATTCAAGCACTCTTACTTCTGCCGATATCAAATCCATCACCATCCTTCCAAACCATTGGGCTGTCCGTACAGAATCTGAAGCTTTAGCGGAGAGTATCAAACAGTGGTGGAATCCACAGCTAAAGACACAGTATCTTGCAGCCGAACAAGCTCGGCAAAATCCGACAAACAGGATCCGACGACACACGCATCCAGAAATGCTTTCACGTTCCAAGGGAACGATCAGCGCTTATGATGCCATATTCATTCGTCATGCACAAGTCATTGGTTGGGATTGGCGCTTACTTGCGGCACAATGCTATCAAGAGTCGGCTTTTGATTCCAACGCTGTATCATGGGCCGGAGCCCAAGGCTTGATGCAATTGATGCCTTCAACAGCGGAGCAAGTTGGCATCTCCCAGATGGAACTTTTAACACCCAATAAGAATATCGAGGCCGCAGTGAAGTATCTCGCACGGCTTCAAACCACATTCTCTGATATTTCCCATAGAAGCGAGCGCATCAGATTTATGTTAGCGGCTTACAATGGTGGCGTTGGGCATATACGTGATGCCATGATGCTTGCTGCAGAAGATGGCCTTTCCGCACAAAGCTGGAATAATGTTTCTCCTTACATCCTACGCCTTGAGCAACCACGATACTATCGTCATCCGAAAGTGAAATTCGGATACCTACGCGGCAGTGAGACAGTAGATTATGTGAATCAGATTATGCAGCGTTGGGCAGACTATCGAAGGATGGCTCTCCCCCACTCCAACGTATACCCACATGATTCCTCAAGACAAAAGCCTTCGCGCGTGCGCCCACGCTCGGAGTTCTTAAATGATAGCATACCATGAAAAAAACACGTATCACTGTCACTTCCTGGACGGAGGAACGCATCTTTAGCAGAGAAGGTATCGAAGTGTCCAATCCTGACTTGCTTCCAACAGAATACCTCTTTGAAGGAGCGC
The DNA here is from genome assembly GCA_024698925.1 of Bacteroidaceae bacterium. Lineage (GTDB taxonomy): Bacteria > Bacteroidota > Bacteroidia > Bacteroidales > Bacteroidaceae > Physcousia. Next base: position 22,351 of record JAILQO010000092.1, read on the forward strand.
AATTGAACCTTCTCCTTTGTGAGCATCAACCAGATGGCTCTGTATTACCACAACATATTGTCCTAGAGCCTGATTACCTGGTAGATGTTACTACCATCTGTCGCTGTTTTACCCATCACGGAGATACACCAGCGATGTCCTTGTTGGGAAAATTCATGCCCACGAATACCTCTGCAGCCATTCTACTGGGTAATATTTCCAATCAGTTTCTGGATGATTGTGTCAACGCCACAGAAGCGGTAGAGAAAGAGGCCCTATACCGCAGCTCACTACGTCGGGCATTTGAAGCAGATGCGCTTCATTTTGCCACAACAGAAGGTATTGACAATCATTTTGCGCAAAAGTGCCATGAATTGTTTGAGCATATATGGGAAACTACGAAAACATCGTTTAGCTCGCATGCCACATTGGAAGCTGCGTTCCTGTGCGAAGCGCTTGGTATTCAAGGACGAATGGACTTATTGAGTGACGATCACCACACAGTCGTAGAAATGAAGTCTGGCAAAGCTGGATTCCAGGATAGCGAACGATATGAACATGCCATGCAAATGGCTTTGTATAAAGAATCTTTATATTACAACGAAGATCTTCCTTATGCACAAGTGAAAGCGCTGTTAATCTACGCCCGTTATCCTCGTCTCATAGACATTCATCTTGGACGTGCAGACATTCATCGCACCATTGCAGTCCGAAATGGTATTGTACATTTGGAACGTTGCATGCGGACTGATCCTTCATCGCTTTTTGATGCGCTGACAGAAGCGGATTTTAATACCCGTGGTATCAATGATCGTTTCTATTTGAACTATCTTCGTCCTCGTATTATGTCGTTTCTGAATGAGTTACGGATGGCCCAACCCCTTGTACGTGACTATTTTCATACGATGGTTGCTTTTGTGGAACGCGAACAATATTTGGCAAAAGCAGGCATCGAAGGCTTTGATGGACCTTTGGGACGAGGAGGTTTTGCGGACACCTGGCGTGCAGATAATGAGACCAAACAGAATGCCGGTCGCATCATTCCAGATCTTCAGCTTCAGCCAATCGTTGAGAATGATGTTATTGTTGCTTTTAATGCCGTCACGACAGCCATTGATGAAGCTTCCAATTTCCGTGTCGGCGACATGGTCATGCTCTACGATCAGCGAGCTCAGCACCCAGCGGCTTTCTATAGTTCATGCATCATTGAACGAATCGCTTCCTCTTCGCTGAAACTTCGCTTACGCTATCCTCAACATCACACAGAAGACTACAACGAAGAGACACGTTATGCCATCGAGCCAGCGCACGCAGATGCCAATTACACATCGCTCTATCGTGGTATGTTCAGGATGCTCTCATGCTCTTCTCGTCGAATACAGCTTCTTCTAAATCAACGTATTCCAAAATTTGATAAAAGTGATTATTTAAGAACAGAAATCGAAGATGAGCACCTACGCAATATCATCCTTCATGCACGTCAAGCTCGAGACTATTATTTGCTCGTCGGACCGCCAGGAGCTGGTAAGACGAATGTTGCCATGCGACAGATGGTTCTGGAATTTGCCTCTGATATACTCCTCACGGCTTTCACCAATCGAGCAGTTGATGAGATCTGCAATATGTTAGATGAACTTGAAGTAAATTATGTGCGGTTGGGGCCAGAATTCTCATGTGCTGAGCGGCATCGCAATCATCTGCTCTGTCGTCTTGTGAAGGCCCACCCTACCCGTCAGCATCTTCGGACGTTTCTCCAGCACATTCCAATTGTCGTAGGCACCCTTTCATCCATCACGGCACAGGAAGAACTTTTCCAATTGCGCCACTTCCGCGTTGCGATTATTGACGAGGCGTCGCAAGTTCTCGAGCCTCAAATACTACCGCTATGGTGTGCCAGCGACGCAAGTGGGAAGCTGTCCATTGATACTTTTATCCTAATTGGTGACCATCGCCAATTACCAGCTGTAGTAGTACAATCAGAACAAGCCTCACGTGTAACATCCCCATCATTGCGTGCTATTGGACTCAAAGATTGTAGGAACTCATTCTTCCAACGTCTCCATGAAACAGTCTTAAATCATGGTATCCCTGAAGCAGTTGGAATGCTTCATTGTCAAGGTAGAATGCATCAGGATATATGTGATTTCGTGAGCTCCCACTATTATGATCACCAACTATCTTGCATTCCATTACCTCATCAAACGGAGAGTCTTCTTCCGACATCGTACTTCTCAAAGCGTCTTGTTGCAGTCAATGTTCAGGCAACGAAGGCCCAATGTACCGCTAAAAGCAATACTGCAGAAGCTCAATGTGTTGCCAACATTATCCACTCCATCTGCAAGTCGATGGAAAAGCCACTAAAAATAGAAAGCATTGGTATTATTGTACCTTTCCGAGGACAGATTACGTTGGTACGTAGGGCTTTAGCTGAGATGATTATTAAAGGTTCTGAAGACATTACCATTGATACCGTAGAACGTTTTCAGGGTTCCCAACGTGATATTATTATCTTCTCTACAACGGTGGCAGAGCCCTGGCAATTAGAGCTGTTATCACGCCCAGAGTTAATCGAAGGCAAGCCTTTGGATCGGAAGCTGAATGTGGCTATTACTCGTGCTCGTCATCAATTCATTCTCGTGGGTGATCATGCGCTTTTACGCCAAGCCCTACCCTATGCGGAACTAATTGATGCTGCAACTACTTACAATTACACTTGATACGTGTTAAGAAAGTAAGGTTTATGGCATTTCTTTTGGAAAAATGTCGCATTTATGACGAATTTGTTGTAATTTTGCAGCCGTTTAAGAAAACGACATGATCACAGAGCAACAAAAACGTGAAGCACAACGTCTTTATGAAGAAGGCAATGTCTGTCGCAAAAGTCAAAAATGGGCTGAAGCTCAAAACTTATACGAGCAGGCTGCAGCGTTAGATCCTACATCGCCAGCGGTAGCTGCCCGTGAGATGTTGCATCAGATCATGGAATACCGATGTAAAGAGTATTATAATCCTTAAATATTATTATGGCAAAAATGAAAGGAGCGATTGTCGTCAATACCGAACGATGCAAAGGATGCAGTTTGTGTGTTGAAGCCTGTCCGCTCGATTTGATTAAGTTAGCTGACAAGAAAGTGAATCTTCGAGGCTATCGGTATGTAGAGCAAGTCAATCAAGATGCTTGCACGGGTTGCACTTCGTGTGCTATAGTCTGTCCCGACGGTTGTATTACCGTCTATCGTAAAAAGGTTGAAGTTTAACGTCTAGCGTTTAACGTTTTTAGGTTTTCAGAAACATGGAAGACAAAGAAATACTCCTTATGAAAGGTAACGAAGCCATCGCTCACGCTGCAATTCGTTGTGGCTGCGACGGCTATTTCGGTTACCCCATTACTCCTCAGAGTGAGATTCTCGAGACGCTGGCCGTCGAGAAACCTTGGGAGACTACCGGCATGGTGGTCCTGCAAGCAGAGAGCGAAGTGGCCAGTATCAATATGATATATGGTGGCGGTGGTTGCGGTAAGCGCGTTATGACCTCCTCCTCAAGTCCTGGCGTTGCGCTGATGCAGGAAGGTATTGCCTATATGGCCGGAGCTGAGATTCCAGGATTAATTGTCAACGTACAACGTGGCGGCCCAGGTCTTGGAACAATCCAGCCTTCACAGGGAGACTATTTCCAGGCAACCCGTGGCGGTGGTAACGGCGACTACTATGTTCTCGTGTTAGCCCCTTCTTCTGTTCAGGAAATGGCAGACTTCGTGGATCTTGCATTTGAACTTTCTTTCAAATATAGAATTCCCGCCATGATCCTGTCTGACGGTGTCGTGGGACAAGTGATGGAGAAGGTCGTTCTGCCTCCCTTCAAGCCCCGTCGTACGGAAGAAGAAATCCTACGTGAATGTCCGTGGGCTTCCACTGGACGCAAGGGTGGACGTCCCATCAATGTAATCACATCCTTGGAACTTCAGCCTGAGGCAATGGAGAAGCACAACCTCCATCTGCAGGAGAAATATAAGACCATTCGTGCCAACGAGGTGCGTTATGAAGAAACACAGACCGAAGATGCCGACTATCTGATTGTTGCTTTCGGTTCCGCTGCCCGCATCGCGCAAAAGGCTATCTCAGAGCTGCGTGCTATGGGTATTAAGGTTGGTCTGTTGCGTCCTATCACCTTGTGGCCTTTTCCCAGCCAGCGTATTCAAGAACTGTCTCAACGCATGAAAGGTATCCTCAGTTTCGAAATCAATGCTGGTCAGATGGTCGAGGATGTTCGTCTCGCTGTTGAGGGACGTTGTCCAGTTACCCACTACGGCAAGATGGGCGGTATTGTTCCTACCCCTGACGAACTGATTCAGGCACTCAAACAAGATTTTCAAATTGAAAATAAATAAATGACAGTTGACTATGAAGAATAGAGAAGACGTACGTACCATCTTGAATACCGTATTCATGCTGTTGGCACTGATCGGTATCATCACCTATTTTGCCTTTCCTGCACACCACCTGATTGGATTGGTAATTGTTGGTGTAGCTATGATTGTCAAGGTGGCCGAATTCTTTATTCGATTCATGTTCTGAACAAAGGATTACACAATATGGAAAACATTATTTCACCAGAGAATATCGTTTATCAGAAGCCAACTCTTCTGAACGACAACCATATGCACTATTGTCCGGGTTGTTCACACGGCGTAGTGCACAAACTCATTGCCGAGGTTATCGAAGAAATGGGTGTTGAGGAAAAGGCCGTAGGCGTTTCGCCTGTAGGTTGTGCCGTCTTTGCCTATAAGTATATTGACATCGACTGGCAGGAAGCAGCTCACGGTCGTGCACCCGCCATCGCAACAGCTATCAAGCGTCTGTGGCCTGACCACCTTGTCTTCACCTATCAGGGTGATGGCGACTTGGCTTGCATCGGTACTGCTGAGACTATTCACGCCTTGAATCGTGGAGAAAATATTGCTATCATTTTTATCAACAATGCGATTTATGGTATGACTGGCGGTCAGATGGCACCGACAACATTGATGGGTATGAAGACTGCTACTTGTCCTTATGGCCGTCAGGCTGACCTTCATGGATACCCCTTGAAGATTACAGAGTTGGCTGCACAACTGGAAGGAACTTGCTATGTAACACGCCAAAGTGTTCACAGCGTAGCTGCTATCCGCAAGGCAAAGCGTGCCATTCGTCAGGCATTCGAGAACAGCATCAATCGTCGTGGTTCCAGTCTCGTGGAAATCGTTTCCACTTGTTCCTCTGGTTGGAAGAAGACGCCCATTGAAGCCAATAAATGGATGGAGGAACACATGTTCGACTTCTACCATATTGGAGATTTAAAGAACGAATGTTCAATGTAAAAAGTAGTTTTGAAAATGACTGAAGAAATCATCATATCCGGATTTGGTGGACAGGGCGTTCTGTCCATGGGAAAGATTTTGGCTTACAGCGCATTGATGGAAGGTAAGGAAGTGTCATGGATGCCTGCTTACGGTCCAGAACAACGTGGCGGCACCGCCAATGTGACTGTCATCGTTAGTGATGAGCGTATCTCATCGCCGATTGTCAGCAAGTACGACACAGCCATCATCCTCAATCAGCCGTCACTTGAGAAGTTCGAGAAAACTGTAAAGCCTGGTGGCACGCTGATTTACGATGGCTACGGTATCAATGTACCCCCTACTCGTACGGACATCAACATTTTTGAAATCAACGCGATGGACGCCGCTGCCGAGATGGGAAATCCAAAGGGATTCAACATGATTATTCTTGGCGGTCTTCTGAAGATTCGTCCAATCGTGCAGTTGGAGAATGTGCTGAAAGGATTACGCAAGACGCTACCCGTCCGTCATCATGATCTGATTCCTGCCAATGAGGCTGCCCTGCGCAAGGGTATGGAAATCATTGACAAGCGCTGATTCATTATTCATTTTTAAATTATTGTTGCTTGAAACGAATCTTGTCCTTCATCTTATTGTTGTTATGTCTGCAAATTCCTTTGTGGGCACAGTTTGATGAAGGCAATTCGTTTGGCAACTCGGAGTTTGGCGATTCATACGATCCGAATAATCCGAACGCTAACGGCACGCAACGTAGCACATGGGGACGCGATACATCCAAGGTGGATCATTACGTCCCCACAGAATTCTACCAATGGCGCATTGACGAGTTCGGCAACATCGAGCGTCACGAATTCAACGACACCTTGCCTCATTTGTTCCAGAACTTTAATGCCACTGATGGCTTGTGGGGGGAATATAATTATCTAGGTAATCTCGGCTCGCCACGTATGGCACGTAACTTCCTTGACAGAGAGCCTCTTGAAGACGAGTTATTTATTCAGCCATTTGATTACTATCACACCACGCCAGAGTCTATTCTTTTCACAAATACCAAGAGCCCTCTGACAAACCTGCAATACCACGAGTGTGGTAGTAAGCAGAATGGGCAGGACCGTGTTCGCGCCTATTTTGCTACCAATATTAACAAACAAGCAGGCCTTGGCTTCAAGATCGATTACCTCTACGCTCGCGGATACTATAACAACCAGGCTAACTCTCAGTTCGGAGGAGCGCTTTTCGGTTATTATCTCAGCGATCACTACGATCTCCACGCGGTGGCGAACTGGGAACACATGAAGATGGGCGAAAATGGCGGTATCACAGATGATACTTACATTACCAACCCCGAAAGTTTTCCACGTAGTTTCAGTAGTAGAGATATCCCAACGGTGCTTTCGCAGGTTTGGAATCGCAACGACCATCAAACCTTCCATTTGAATCATCGTTATAATGTAGGTTTCTATCGCGAAATCGAAGTGCCGGATAGTTTAAAGCCCGTCATGCCGGCAGAGGATGAGTTATTGAAAGGTATTAAGAACGATTCGTTGCTTCAGGCTATCAAGGCCGACAGCACACGATTGTCTTTGACCCTTGACTCTTTGCGTTTACAATGGCAGCAATCACAAGTCGCACCCCAAGAGTTCGTTCCCGTCACCAGCTTTATCCACACCCTGAGCATTCATAACCTGGAGCATGAGAATTATAGCCGTGGGACCGTTGACCAAAGCTATTTTGGACATGCACCATATATTCGTAGCTCATATGGCAATTGGGGTGACGAGACAACAAATATGGCTGTCAAGAATACTTTTGGTGTCCAGTTACGTGAAGGATTCAATAAATGGGCAAAAGCTGGAATCACGTTGTTTGCCAGTCATGAGTACGAGCGTATAAAACGGTTGACTGCCCAAACTACTGACACCGAAGATTTCTTCGAGACAGAAGTGGAAAACCATTTAACAGTAGGCGGCGAGATTCAAAAGACTGAAGGTTCACTTCTGCACTACAATGCGCGTGGTGAGTTTTGGGCTGCTGGACCCAAGATTGGAGATTTTTCGCTCGACGGAGATGGTGAGTTGAATTTCCGTTTAGGCAAAGATACCCTCCAATTAGCGGCGACGGCTTTCTTCAAGAACCGTACGCCAAGCCATTACCTTGAGTCTTATCATAGTCAGACCGTTTGGTGGGATAATGAATTACATAATGAAACACGCACGCGCTTGGAAGGACGGCTAAGCTATGATCGTACCAATACCTCACTTCGTTTTGGTGTAGAGAATCTCACTGGTTATGCCTACTTGGCCACTAAACTGCGTCCGAATTACGGCGAAGATGGAACAACAATTACTTCTTATGGCCGTGATGTACAAGTCCTTCAGCACGATGGTGGCATCCAAGTGATGAGTGCTTCCCTTGATCAGAATATTAAATGGGGCATTTTCCATTGGGATAATAGTATCACCTGGCAAAACTCGTCAAATGAGACCGTGCTACCCTTACCCGCCCTATCCGTCTATACGAACCCTTATATTCTCTTTAATATTGCCAAGGTGTTGCGTGTTGAATTGGGCGCAGATATGCGTTATTTCACAAGCTATTATGCACCTGATTACGCTCCGTTCATCAACAACTTTGCCGTTCAAGATGCCTCTCAGGCTCGCACCAAAATAGGTAACTATCCTATTATTAACGCCTATGCGAACTTAGCCATCAAACGAGTGCGTGCTTATGTCAATGCTACTCATGTCAATGCAGGTGCGGGTAATGCATTCTGGGCACCCCACTACCCTATAGACCCGATGAGCATTCACTTCGGGCTTTCCTGGAATTTTTACGATTAAAGAGAATGGTTTAGGAAAGCTATTATAGTTTTCCTAAAATTTTGTCCATCACCCAATTGACAGATGTCGCAGAAACGCTGTCCATCTGACAGATGCGTTTTTCCTGAAGATGTTCAACGACTTGTTGTATGAGCGGTAGTTGGACATGTGGTGGATTCTGAATGACCAGTTCTTCACGTCCGGACTCCGTGATAAGTTCTATTGGATCATAGGTGAATACTGAAAACAGTATTTGCCCTTGATCACCAATGATCTGTATGCGGTCTGTACGCGCTGAGTCGTGCGCACAAAAACACCATGTGCCGCTTCCTGGCAAACCATCCGGGAATTGGAAAGAGGCGCTTACGGTATCCTCTGTCTCATACAATCCGGCACGATTGCTACAAAAACCACTCACGCGGAGAATCGGGCCGAAAAGTTGCTGCAAGAGATCCAACTGATGTGGAGCAAGATCATAGAAATAGCCACCGCCTGCTATATCGCGCTGAACGCGCCAAGGCAGTTGCTTACGGTTGTAATCAAGATCGCGTGGAGGGACAGCAAAACGAATCTGCACACCAACGACCTTACCGATCGTGCCACCTTCAACAATCTCTTTCACCTTTTGGAAATAAGGAAGATAGCGACGGTAATATGCCACAAAACAAGGGACACCCGTTTCTCGTGAAACACGATTGACGCGCAGACATTCCTCATAGGTCGCAGCCAATGGCTTCTCAACATACACGGGTTTCCCACTTTTCATGGCCATGATGGCATAAGTGGCGTGAGAGGATGGAGGCGTCGCAATATAAACCGCATTTACTTCGGGATCATTGAGCAATTCTTGGGCATCCGTATAATACCTGGGAATATAATGTCGCTCTGCATAACTGCGGGCACGCTCCAAATTGCGGCTCATCACAGCAACAACAGAGGAGCCCGGCACTAAATTGAATGCCGGGCCACTCTTTTTTTCAGTGACTTCACCGCAACCGATGAATCCCCATTTGATTGCTTTATCAGCCACGTTGATCTGATTATTTCTTACCTGCTTTCCAGAAGTCCTCTTCGGCCTTCAGCTCAGCCTGCTGACGGTCATATTCAGCTTTCTGACGTGCATATTCAGCATTGTGAGCCTCTACCGTCTGGATGCTGCTCTTCAAGCGCTGAGCCTGTAGTTCAAGTGTGATGTCAGCTGCTGCAGCCTTGTCACAGTATGCTTTAGCCTCTGCGTAGTTCTTTTCTTTCGTTGCAATATTGGCGCGCTGCATGAAGCACTTACCTTCCAGCTCAGGATTGTATTCCATGGCTTTGTCCAAATAAGCGTAAGCGCTCTTGAAGTCGCCGGCTTTACGCATAGCGGCAGCCACACGAAGAGAAATATTGCCTTTCAGCTGGTCACTCTGGCAGAGGTTGATCGCATCGTTGTAATACTTCACGCTCTCTGCGGTCTTACCATCTTTGTAATAACGCTGCGCAGTACCGATAGCAGACTCGTAGGAAGGTTCGATATTGTAAGCATACTCGGCTGCTTTATAATACACAGGCGTATCATCGCAGTCGTTGGCAGCCATTAGTGTCAGAGCACTCTTGAGATATGCAAGGTTGTCCTTGTTAGCTTCGATCTTCGGCGTGAAGATCGCTATAATCTGGTCGCGATCAGCAGCCTTGGATTGTGCGAAGATAGCTTCGATATTATTCAGGGGCTGGTCATATTCGGCTACAATCTTCTGTGCTTTTGCAGGATCGGTCTCCTCTTTGGCCATCTGCAACATCTTCTCGCAAAGTTCTTTACTATCCAGATAGTCCTGCAAGAACTGCTCGCGGAAGCCATTGTTATCTGCCTGATATTTGGCATAACTGATTCTGAAGAAGATGTCAAGCATGTACCCCTTTACATCACGTCCGCCCTGTTCTTCGAGCAGCTTATTTGCTTTCTCGAAAAAGGCGTAAGCTTTGTCATAGGTGAAGCCTTGAGGGTCTGCCTGAGGTCCATAATTGGCATAACAATAAGCCTGAGGATAGACGACGTCAGCCTCGGTGGATTGCAGGCGAGCATTCGTCGCAAAGCTGTTCAATCCTTTGAGATTCTTCAGGCGCAGGTCATAAAGTGCCATCAGTTCATCAAAGTACTGCTTTTTCTTGGCGGCGTCCGTCTCCTGTGCAATCAGGCTCTGGAGCATAAAGGAGCCATCCGTGTAAATACGCAGGTTTGCGAACGGAGTCTTCTCGATAACGGGTTTCCATGACTCGTAAGCTTCCGCGAAATTATTCTGCTTAATGGCAATATTGAACATGCTCAGGTTCTGACGGGCGAAAATACTGTCCTGACCTGAACCGATACGATCTTCCCAAGTCGTTCCTTCGTATTGTGCCAAGGCGGGAGCGCTGACGGCTACAAGACCGATGGCAATGAATAAATTCTTCAGTTTCATAGTTGATATTTCATGAATTTGTTAAACATCTTGATGCTTAGACACCCAGTTCCTCGTAGGGTTTAAGGCCAAGATAGACATATTTATAATTCTTGCCCTTGGCCGAGGGGAACTGACTACGTGGATCAACATCATCGCGTGAGCGTAGGTGCTCAACGATGCGGTTGTAGCAATCTAATGGGCTAATAGCCTTCACGAGTGCTTGGAAGGTGGTGTCCATGTAATCAAACTTTCCTGTATTGGAATTGATGACAACTCGTTTGAAGTTGAGTGTTCCATCATACCAACCCGGACATTCTTCATTGAGACGAATGGTGGTATAAGGTTCGCGACGACGGAATCCCTGAAATTCATCTTCGAATTGCTCTTCCCCACCTTTTCCGTTGGCTTTGAACTCCTCTAAGGTTGAAGCTTGGGTTTTGATTACAATGAAATACACTCTGGGACGTACCTTATATTTCTTGGGGAACGGCATCGAACCTTCCGTATACTCTCGGAAGTCTTCAACAAAGTCGGGTGTCATATTGAACCCGTCAATGTGGCTGATGAACTCAAGAGCCTCGTCAGCACTTGTCACAACCACCTCATCATCAAAATAACGTAAATAAAGATTCATTCTCACATTGAATTGTTAGAAAACGCCGCAAAGTTACATTTTCTTCGTGACGTAACAAAGATTTTGTGATAAAAAATATTTCAAAGTCATTACTCCGAGGTTTATTCCTCGCCATACATGCTCTGCTTCAGTTCGCGAATACGATCATCGCTGATGTAATCGTCATAGTCCATGAGCTTGTCTATGATTCCATTAGGCGTCAGTTCTATGATGCGATCTGCGACTGTCTGAATGAACTCATGGTCATGACTGGCAAAAAGGATATTTCCTTTGTAGAGCTTCAGATTATTATTGAAAGCCTGAATACTCTCGAGGTCCAGATGGTTTGTCGGCGTGTCCAGAATCAGGCAGTTGGCATTCTTCAGCTGCATACGCGCAATCATGCAACGCATCCGCTCACCACCACTCAGGACATTAACTTTTTTCAAGACCTCTTCACCAGAGAAGAGCATCCTTCCGAGATAGCCCTTCATGAACACTTCGTTACCTTCGCCATACTGCATGAGCCAATCTACGAGATTCTTGTCACTCTGGAAGAAAGCGGTATTGTCCAAAGGCAAATAAGCTGTTGTGATGGTGAGGCCCCATTTGTACGTTCCAGTCTCTGGCTCGCGGTTGCCATTGATAATCTCAAACAGCGCAGTCATAGCGCGTGGATCGTGGCTGAGGAATACCGTCTTTTGTCCCTTCTCGATGTTGAACGAAACATTATCGAAAAGAACAGTTCCGTCCTCTGCTGTAGCCTTCAGACCTTCTACTTCAAGAATCTGGTTACCCGGCTCACGCTCCATCTGGAAGATGATGCCTGGATACTTACGGGTTGAAGGCTGAATCTCATCCACATTAAGCTTCTCCAGCATCTTCTTACGTGAAGTGGTCTGCTTGCTCTTGGCCACGTTCGCTGAGAAGCGGCGGATGAACTCCTCCAATTCCTTACGTTTCTCCTCTGCCTTGGCCTTTTGGTTCTGTGCCTGACGCAAAGCGAGCTGGCTGGATTCGTACCAGAATGAATAGTTACCTGCAAAGAGCGTAACCTTTCCGAAATCAATATCTACGGTATGCGTACATACAGCATCAAGGAAGTGACGGTCGTGGGATACAACCAAGACTGTGTGCTCGAATTCTGAGAGGTACTGCTCCAACCATTGTACGGTATCCAAGTCCAAGTCATTCGTGGGCTCGTCAAGCAGCAGGTTATCAGGCTCGCCGAAGAGGGCTTTTGCAAGCATCACGCGCACCTTCTCCTTACCCGAGAGATCACGCATGAGCATCTGATGTTTTTTCTCTTTGATGCCCAAACCGCTGAGCAACGCACCTGCGTCACTCTCAGCTGTATAGCCTCCCATCTCGGCAAACTTCTCTTCCAATTCTGCTACACGAATACCGTCGGCATCGCTGAAATCCTCTTTCATGTAGAGGGCATCGCGTTCATGCATGATATCCCATAACACAGTATGGCCCATCAGGACCGTATCGAGTACTGTCTGATCATCATATTGGAAGTGGTCCTGCGAGAGCACGCTTAGGCGCTCGCCCGGTCCCAGTTCAATGCTTCCTTTATTGGGCTCCAGTTCACCGCTGATAGCTTTGAGTAAAGTAGATTTACCGGCACCGTTCGCACCGATGACACCATAGATGTTTCCGTTGGTGAACTTCATATTAACGTCCTTGTACAGGACGCGCTTTCCAAATTGAATGGCTAAATTAGAGACTGTTATCATTGAGTTATCTTTATTTTTCGGCTGCAAAGGTACAACTTTTTATCGAAATAGCCTCGTGTAAACGGTAAAAAGAAGAGCTTCGTAGTAGTATATATACAAAAAAGAAGGTTGTCTCACGACAACCTACCTTTCATTAACCTTAAATCTAATACCATGAAAAACACGATGCAAAGGTACGGGTATATCCCGTATATGCAATAGGCAGACACCTGTTTTTGCATGCGTGTTATATTTGTTTAACTAAAAGTAGGTTCTAAAAGCTCAATCTGTTAACAGAATTAACTATTCAACGTATAAAACGAGTCCTTTCAAGTACTCTCCTTCCGGATGATAGATGTTGATAGGATGGTCTGCAGGTTGATGTAATTGATGTAGGATTCTCACCTTTCGACCGCTCTGTGCAGCTGCTGTGAACACAGCCGTGCGGAATTGGTCTTTTGAGACGGCTTGTGAGCAAGAGAAGGTGAATAAGATGCCACCTGAACGTATCTTTTCAAAAGCTCTGACGTTTAAGCGTGTATAGCCTTTCAGCGCATTGCGAAGGGCCTCTTTATGTTTGGCAAAGGCGGGCGGATCGAGAATGATCAGGTCATAGGCGCCGTCCTCCATCTGCTGCAGGAAACGGAAGGCATCCTCTGCAAAGGCTTTGTGACGGCTATCACCAGGGAAGTTCAATTCCACATTAGCATTCACCAGATCAATGGCCTTGGCAGAGCTATCTACGGAGTGAACCGTCTGTGCCCCACCCCGCATCGCATAGACCGAGAAGCCGCCCGTGTAGCAGAACATATTTAATACATCGCGCCCGTGCGCGTAATGCTCCAGCAAGCTACGGTTGTCACGCTGATCCACGAAGAAACCTGTCTTCTGCCCATGCAGCCAGTCGATATGAAAGCGAAGCCCGTTCTCTATGGCTACATCATCAGGACTTCCACCCAGCAGGAATTCGTTCTCTTGTCCCAAGTCGGCCTTGAACGGAAGCGTCGTCTCGCTCTTATAGTAGATGTTGTCTATCTCTTCGTTCATGACCTGCTTCAGCGCCGCCGCAATGGCCTTACGGTCACAATGCATCCCTACACTATGTGCCTGCATCACGGCCGTGCGACCATAAATATCAATGACCAGCCCAGGCAGGTTGTCTCCTTCACCGTGAACGAGGCGGTAGGTAGTGTTGTCTTCGCGTCCGGCTACACCCATCGCGCGACGGGCATCCAATGCTACACACAATCGTTCTTGCCAGAAGTGTTCATCGATGGGCTCATCTGCAAATGTCAGCACACGAACTGCAATCGAACCAATTTGCCAGTGTCCCGTAGCGATGTATTCGCCGTCGGCGGTAAGAACACGTGCCAAGGCCCCTTCTTCCTCCTGTCCGTCTATATGGTGGATAGCACCTGAAAAAATCCAGGGATGAAAACGTCGCAGCGATTCGTCCTTGCCGCGTTTGAGATAGATTGTCATCATAGAGATTCTTGTACGGTAGTGATCAATTGAAAGTCACGCGTGGTGAGTAAGCGATTAATTTCATCATAGAGCTTCAGGCACGCCCAAGCGTCTGTTGCCGCATAGCGTCGCTGAGGTTCCGAGAGCGTATCAGCTTCCCAGTTCGAGAGCCGTTGCGTCTTCGAGATTTTCTTGCCGAAGAGATTGGCATATAGCTTTTGAAGGCTCATGTCAATAATGCCCAATTCCTTCACGTACTCCTGTAACTCAAGATAGTTTTGAGGTTGAAAATCAACGCGTCTTCTAAGCTGTGCCCAATCATCATGTAGCGAAAGGCCTATCTTTTGTACGCCCTCGTAAGTCAGCAAACGAATCAAGCAATCTGGCAACCCGATTCTGTTCAATCTGAAGAGGAAGCAGGTATCTGGCGTTGAGATTTGCAGCAATGCCACGGGATTCATGCCGCCCGGTTTGAAATTCGGACGGGTTTCCGTATCAATGCCCAGTTGTGAGAAGGACATCAGGTAATCCACCGCGCGATTGGCTTCTCCCACGCTTTGGATCACAATAATACGTCCCTCAAATTGCTCCTGCTTTAAGTTGGGAATCGCTTTTTTATCGTATTTGTCGTATAGTTTCTTCACTGAATATATTTGCTTCTATGTAGGCGACGTAGCGTATCCACCAGATCGCCACCCCAGTAGAGTTCAAAATTGTCATTAAGCGCCCAGAGGGATTCCTCGATGTTCTCTTCAACACCTGTACGGAAGCACTCCACGAAATCGCGTACAGGCTGATAGATATCTGCCAGTCCTTCGCTCACACGGCGCCAGCGTACCTCGTCGGTCTGTACGCCTTCGTCATAGACGAAGTCCTCGTACTCATCCTGCTCCGCCATCACGTCGGCCAGCACAGCTCTGAGCCAGTTATAATCCTGTTCTGTGACAAAGCATGCAGGAGCAAATTCGTCTCCTCCATCGACATGCGGCAACAACAACGCCTTGACATATAGTAATGGCATGATTTTCAGTAACGTGTCAATAAATTCGTCACGCTCCCGTCCCTCACTCTGTTCCAAGTAGGCACAGAACTCTGCACCCACCGTTACGAACTCCACAACGGGCTGAGAATAGGCTATTTTCATACGTAAGATACCTTTTGAGCCGCAAAAGTAATTCTTTTTTGCAAAAAAATCATATTAATTTGATGAAAAGTTAACAAAAAACACTAATTTTGCCGCCAAATAAGGAAAAGAAAAGGTATTATGACCAAACAAACGACTTCTAAGCCGGCACGTTCACGTGCGCCTAAACGTAGTGCTTCCACGCGCAGTAAGAAGCAGGATCGCGGCAATCTCCATGTTCACGAAGCCATCCGCGGCACACGCGAAGAGCCTCTTAATCGCGCCGAATCCATCCGTATTATTCTGGGTGTTCTGCTCCTTGCTGTTGCTGCCTTTACGCTCTTGAGTCTTGTCTCACACCTGCTCACTGGTGGTGTTGACCAGAAAGTGCTGCAGACGGGTCATCTTGGTGATGCCAAGAACTGGGCTGGCTATGCGGGTGCCTGGTGGTCGGACTATTGGATTACGCGCAATTTCGGTTTGGGTGCTTTCTTCTTTCCCGTGTTCCTTTTCGCAGCTTCGCTGAAGCTGACAGGAGCCTATCATGTCCGTCTGTGGAAGTGGTTCATCAACTGTGTGATTCTGCTTTGCTGGACCAGCGTGGCTGCTTCCTTCTTCCTGACCTCCACCTTTGCCAACAATCCCGAGATCAGTTATATCGTCCCAGGCGGTGTTCACGGCCAGCGTATCGTTTCCATACTTGAGAGCATCGGCGGCTCCGTGGGCACCTTCATTATCTTGTTGCTTACCCTTCTGGCCTATCTCTGCTATCTCAGCACAGAGACCATCCGCATCATCAAACAGCTCATGCATCCGCAGCAACTGGCACGCGACCTGCGTCATCGCTACCCCATCCTCAGTCGTATTGTTGACCTCTTCAAGAAGCTCAAGAAGCAACCCGCGGAGGAAAGTGTGGAGCAGCCCGAGCCCACCGATGATGAAGGTCCCACAGAGATTACCTTCGAGGACGAGACGCCAGCGGCTGAGACTGAAACAGAGCCTTCTGCGTCACAGCCTGCATCCCTTCTCGCTCCTACGGGAACGGTACCCTTGAGCATTGAGCTGGAGATCAACACAGAGAATCCCGAGGAGAAACATGATGATGACGACGAGATTCCTTACGCCATCACCAATCCAGGTGCTGATGTCCCTGAGGCCACAGACATCCAGCTCACCATTGAGAAGCCTGTCGAGGAAGAGGTGGCTGATGAGGAAGGCCTTGCTGCCCTGGAGCCCTACGACCCCAAGCTCGACCTCGAGAACTACGAATACCCCACCCTTGACCTGCTCAAGCACTATGATATTGACCCTCGCGCCAATATCGACATGGAGGAGCAGAACAAGAACAAGGACCAGATCATCTACGTTCTCCGCACCTTCGGCGTGGAGATTTCCAGCATCAAGGCTACCGTAGGTCCTACCATCACGCTCTACGAGATTACCCCCGCTCCTGGTGTGCGCATTTCCAAGATTCGCAACCTCGAGGATGATATCGCCCTGTCGCTCTCCGCGCTGGGTATCCGTATCATTGCGCCTATCCCTGGCAAGGGAACGATTGGTATCGAGGTGCCCAATGCCAAGCCGCAGATTGTCTCGATGGAGAGCATCCTCAATAGCAAGAAGTTCCAGGAGACCACGATGGAGCTGCCGATGGCGTTGGGTAAGACGATTACCAACGAAGTGTTTATGGCCGACTTGGCCAAGATGCCTCACCTGCTCGTTGCTGGTGCTACGGGTCAGGGTAAATCCGTTGGCCTGAATGCCATCATCACGTCCTTGCTCTACAAGAAGCATCCTGCTGAACTGAAGTTCGTGATGGTCGATCCCAAGAAGGTGGAATTCCCCATCTACTCCCCCATCGTCAACCATTTCCTCGCGCAGATTGAAGGCGACGAGGAGGACGAGCCCATCATCACCGACGTGCAGAAGGTCATTAATACGCTCAAGAGCCTTTGCGTGGAAATGGATACCCGCTATGACCTTTTAAAGAAAGCACGTGCGCGTAATATCAAGGAGTATAACGAGAAGTTCCGCAACCGCCAGTTGAACCCCAACAACGGTCACAAGTTCCTTCCCTACATCGTCGTGATCATCGACGAGTTTGGCGATCTGATTATGACTGCCGGCAAGGATATCGAGCTCCCCATCGCCCGTATCGCCCAGCTGGCTCGTGCCGTGGGTATGCACATGATTATCGCCACCCAGCGTCCGACAACGAATATCATTACGGGTACCATCAAGGCCAACTTCCCTGCCCGCATGGCTTTCAAGGTTAGTGCCATGATTGACTCTCGCACCATCCTTGACCGCCCGGGTGCCAACCAGCTGATTGGTAAGGGTGATATGCTCTTCCTGGCTGGCAGCGAGCCTGTCCGCCTGCAATGTGCTTTCGTTGATACGCCCGAGGTGGAACGCATAGCCAACTTCATTGCTTGCCAGCAGAGCTACAATGCGCCCTTCGCCCTGCCGCGTCCGCCTATGGAGGATACTGGCGGTGGTGCTGCGGATGTGGATATGAACCACCTCGACCCGATGTTTGAGGAGGCTGCCCGCCTGATTATCTCCACGCAGCAGGGCTCCACGAGCATGATTCAGCGCAAGTTCTCCATCGGTTACAACCGCGCAGGCCGATTGATGGATCAGTTGGAGAAAGCGGGTGTCGTGGGTGCCGCACAAGGCAGCAAGCCGCGTGATGTCCTCATTCAGGACGAAATGACCCTCGAGAACTTGCTTAATTCCTTGAACTGAACCACGGATTAAGCGTGTAATAAACAGCGAATTATATTATTTTAACCACGGATTATACGGATTGTACGGATGCATGTCCACGAGTCTTTTTCTCGAACACGAATTTCACGAATCTCACGAATGCGCTGCAAAAGGCTTCGCGGCTTTTGAATGCTATCCTTCCATCTTGCATCAGAAACCATTCCCGTCACTCGGCACCCCGCGTAGCGTGCCGCTCTAATTCGTGTGATTCGTGAAATTCGTGTTCGTAAATCTAAACCAAAGCCGTATTATCCGTACCGTCCGTAGTTGCTTTAAAATCGATTTCGTGGTTATCAAACCACTCATCATTCATCACTCATCATTACTCTCAGTCGTAGGCTGGCATTCGCTTCATTGTCATAGTGCTCGATGCGAATGCTATGCTTTTGGCCTTTGTCCGTGTTGATGGTGACAATGCGTGATGTCTCGGCATGGTTGCCCCAGTCGGCGCAAAGCTCCTTGCCGTCAACAATCAGCCGGTAGCCATCGTCGCCCGCGATGGAGAAGATGACCTCGCCCGCCTCAGGCGTGGTGAACGCACTCTCGGCAATCAGACTCCATCCATCAGCTTCTACCCCCTCTGCAGGGCTTCCGCTCCAGAACGCATCCAGTTTCTCCTGTTGTATCGTTGCCACAGGCGTACCGCTGAAAGTCTTGTTGTTGAAGAAGCTAATGTTGAAGGCTTCGACAGCGATATCCGTCAGCTCATCCTTCATATTCATCAGTCGTACAGCACGCTTGTAATTGTCGCCGATACCCATCTGATCAATGAGCACCTTGGTGATGTTCCTGCGCTTCTCGTAGTACGCACGGAGCGTCTCTTCCTGCTGCTCAGGGTGATAGGCCAGTCGCAGCGGCGTAGCTTCCAAATAACCGAAGTCTGCCGTATAGACCATTCCTGCGTTGTGCTGCTTGAAGTCCTTCACGACCGTCTGGATGTGGCGGAAGTCAGCCTTTGTGCCGTCTGCGAGCACGTAGGCCTCAGGCATCTCAATCTCAACCGTAACGCCTGCGGCACAATCCACCTGCCCGAGGTCTATCGTGGCCTCCAGGTTCATGCCGTCGTATGCAAAAGGCAGCTTGCGACCTTGGCTCATGACAGCCGCGGGTGCTTTCTGACAGGGCAAAGCAATCTTGTACTGACGCCGTGCGGGCATATCCTTGTAGCTGCCCTTGCGTGGCGCGATGGTCACCTTGAGCTTGTTACCCTCGCGCACATAGCTGAGCTTGGTCTGGGCGTATTCCGTGATGTAGTTCTTGTCCTCGCCGTTATCCTCGTAGTACACGAATTCCTGCTGTTCCCCGCCAGGGAATATACGTACGGTCAGCGCCTGCTCCGTCCCCGACAGGTTCTTCAGTTTGCCAAAGTATGGTATGATGCTTCCAGCCTTGACATAGACGGGGTACTCGTCCATCGTGAAGCGGCGCTCGTAGGTCTTGCCGCCTTGCAGCATCGTGCCCGTCTCGTACTCCAGCCACTGTCCCTCCGGCAGCCATACCTTCACCGTCGCATAGCCGTCCTCCGTATTCACCTCCTCCGTGACAGGTGCGATGAGCATATCGTCGCCGAACATGTATTCCTCCTTGAAGGCGTATGCCTCTGGTGCCTCAGGGCTGTCGTAGTAGAGCGGCCGACAGAGCGAGATGCCTGTCTCGTAGGTCTTGCGCGCCATCGTATAAATATAAGGTACGAGTGCATAGCGGCCGTTAATGACGTTGGTGAGGCGCTGCTGTGTGGCTTGGTCAAAGGCCCACGGCTCCTTGTTCAGGCTGGGATCCTTGGTGCTGTGTGAGCGGATAATGGGCATGTACTCTCCCATCTGCATGGCACGGGTGTAAAGCTGCGGCTCCACGGGTGTGCCGTAGCGTTTGCTCTGGTGTCCGCCGATGTCGTGGCTCCAGTAGCCGTAGAGCACATTGGAGGCCGTAGCGTTGAAGTACGGCAGGAACTTCAGGCTCTTCCAGGTGATGTACGAGTCGCCCGAGAAGCCGATCTGATAGCGGTGGTTGCCCAGTCCGCCCCAGCGGTGGTAGAGCATCGGGCGCTTCTGTCCGTTGCGCTCCATGTCCGTGAACCAGATGTAGTTGCACCAGAACACATTGTCCAGATCCTTCACGGCGCGGTCCTTCTCCCACTGCTGCCAGTCCAGCCACCAGAAATCTACGCCCTCGTCCATGTAGTCATGCAGGTAAGTGTCGAAGAGCGCCTTCACGTACTTCTTATCCGAACCCAGCCACTGGTAGGTCTTGCCGTCGTCCTTTCCCAGCCGCTGCATGAACTCCTTGTACTTCTTCTCGTAGGGTCTTACACCATCGGCGGGATGCAGGTTCATGGTGGCTTTCACGCCCTGCTCGTCCAGGTATTTCAGGAACGCCTTGTAGTCAGGGAACAGGCGCTCGTTCCAGTCCCAACCAGTCCATCCGCCGCCGGCCTCTGCGCTGATGGGGTGCCAGTCCATATCAATGACCAGCACGTCCAGCGGCAGGTCCAGACGCTGGAAGTTGCCAATCAGGTCGCGGAAATCCTGATCGCTGTAGCTCCAGTAGCGGCTCCACCAGTAGCCGAACGTATAGCGTGGCGGCAGAGGCACCTTGCCGGCAAACTTCGTATAGGAGAGCAGCGCGCCCTTGTAGTCGTGTCCGTAAGCCATGAAGTACCAGTCCTGAGCCCCCTCGGCGCTCTTGCGCTCCGTGACCCAGTCCCAGTCCGCTGCGCCGTCAAAGAGCAGCCGATGGCTGTCGTCGATGAGCGTCCATCCGTCCGTAGCCAGCAGACCGTCCTCAATCGGCATCTCGCGCTTGGGATTGGAATACTGGTACTCCGCGCCGTCGTAGCCGTCCAGCGTGCGGTATGTGCCTTTCAGATTCCCTTTCTGCGGTGTGCCGGGTGTCCATGTAAACGGTGTGGAGATCGCCTTGGTGCTGCTGATGCTCAGGTTGTCCTTCGTCAGCGGCCCACTACCCTTCTTATACACCAGCTTCAGCTTGGCCGTACTGATGACCACCTGCTTGGCGCTATTCTTGATTTTGTAGTCCACCGTGGGATACTCGCGGATAACAGCCATGAAACTCTTGTTGTCCACGAAGCGGCCGTCCGGAGCATACTCCAGTCGCAGCGTACCCTCATCAATCAGCGTGAAGCGCACGTGAGCGTCCTCATAGACCACATTAGCCTGTACCGTCAGGCTGCACACGATCATCGCGCAGCCCAGAAATGTCTGAAAGATTTTTCTCATATCTCTGATCTTTGTTGCTTGTTTTTCTTTTTTGCGTTGCAAAAGTACACAAATTTTTCAAGAAAACCTCACGCTCTCCCCTCCTATTTACCCCTCTCGCTTCCTACCATGCACGAATAACCCATAATTGTCCTTCCCTGACACAATTTTTTCATAAAAAATAAGCCCTGCCGCTCACTCCCGAGCCGCAGGGCCATTTCATTGTCCATTTTTCATTGTCAATTGTCCATTCTCAATTCTCCATTTTCCGCTCGGCGCTTTGCAACGCTTCTTGAAGTGTCAAGCGACCAAAGGTCGAGCGCACGCTTGAAGAATTCTCCATTGTCCATCCCCCTCCCTTCACCTCTCCCTTGGGGAGAGGCTGGGAGTGGGCCGCCATTATCCTTCGTCGCCATCATCGGGATCGGTGCTACCGCCGTTGCCGCCGGTGTTGCCACCATTACCACCTGTGTCGATGGTACCCGTGCCGCCACCATTCTGGCCGCCACCTTGGCTACCGCCATTCTCGGTGCCGCCGCCATTCTGGTTGGTTTCTGAGCCAGTCGAAGAACCTCCGCCGTTGTCGTCTCCACCACCTTCAACGACCAGAGCAGCCTTGGCAGCCTTTTTGGCCTTGGCCTGTTCCTCGCGCGTCATGACATACTCGAAGGAAGGCTCGGTGTTGAGGAAACTTTGCACCTCGTCGTCCACATCGCCGCGAAGGTTGATGCGTGTGAAGTGAACCGCGGGGTTGAAGTCCTCCACATTGTCCACGCCCTGGCTGTTGGCTGTCGCGTAGAGGCGCATGAGGCCCTCGAAGTCCACACTGTAGCCCTGCTTCAGCAGCTCGCGCGTGCATTCCACCATATCGGAGAGTACGCCCTGAAGCGTGCCTACCGAGAAGCTGGAGCCGTGCTCGTGGATGTGTTGGGCCAGTGTGCGGAGCCCGATGGTCTCACGCTGCTGGATTGAACCATAGATCTTCTTTTCCGTGCAATTCTTGTCGCCC
>JAILQO010000064.1 GCA_024698925.1 Bacteroidaceae bacterium
CGGCCTTGACGAGTGCAAAGAGCGCGATGTAACCTATGCGGCTCCTATCCGTGTAAATGTCCGTCTCATCAACCGTGAGACCGGTGAAATCAAGGAGCAGGAAGTCTTCATGGGCGATTTCCCACTCATGACGGATACGGGGACGTTCATCATCAATGGTGCTGAGCGTGTTATCGTCAGCCAGCTGGTTCGTTCGCCGGGCGCATATTATGGTGAGGAGATCGATCCGACTGGTAAGCATCTATATAATGCAACGGTCATTCCGAACCGTGGTGCCTGGATCGAGCTCGAGACGGATGCGAACGATGTTGTTTCGGTTCGCATCGACCGCACGCGTAAGATGCCGGTCACGTATTTCATCCGCGCCCTTGGCTTTGCTACCGACGAGGAGATCGTAGAGCTCTTCGGTGAAGATCCGCGCATCATGAATACCCTTGAGCGCGATGGTGAAGAAGTCAAATCCCAGGGCAAGGCTGTCATCGAGATCTATAAACGCCTCCGTCCGGGTGAGCCGGCCAATGAGGACAATGCTACGCAGCTCCTCAATTCGCTGTTCTTTGATCCGAAGCGTTATGATCTGGCTACGGTCGGCCGTTATAAACTCACGAAGAAGCTGGGCTGGAAGCGCCGTATCCTCGGCAAAGTCCTCGCCGAGCCGATCGTTGATAAAGAGACGGGCGAGATTGTCATTCCGCAGGGCGTAGTCGTCACGGAAGACATGATCGATGCTGTGGATGTTGAGCGCGAGCGGCAGATCTTCGGTGAGGGTGGCCTCATCACGCTGTACGCCTTGCAGAAGGATGGCAGCAAGGTCAAGATGCTTTGCAGCCCGACGCTTGATATCCATGACCGTACGATCACGAAAAATGATATCATTGCTTCGATCAATTACCTGTTGAACCTCATGGATGGTTTCGGCAATACGGATGATATCGACCATTTGGGCAACCGCCGCGTCCGTGCGGTAGGTGAGCTGCTGCAGAATCAGTTCCGCATCGGTCTTTCCCGTATGGAGCGTGTCGTCCGCGAGCGCATGACGATTCAGGACGTTGACGTCATCACGCCGCAGGCACTCATCAACATCCGTCCGGTTGTCGCTGCCATCAAAGAGTTCTTCGGTTCTTCGCAGCTGTCCCAGTTCATGGACCAGCACAACCCGCTGTCCGAGCTGACGCATAAACGCCGTCTGTCGGCACTTGGACCGGGCGGTCTGTCCCGTGAGCGCGCAGGCTTCGAGGTCCGCGACGTACACAACTCCCATTATGGCCGTATGTGTCCGGTAGAGTCTCCTGAGGGTCCGAATATCGGTCTTATCGGTTCGCTGGCTACCTATGCCCGTGTCAACCAGTTCGGCTTCATGGAGACGCCGTATCGTCGTGTCGACAAAGAGACGCATCAGGTCACGGATGAAGTCCGCTACCTGACGGCTGACGAAGAGGATGAGCTCGTCATCGCGCAGGCCAATGAGCCCCTCGATGAAAATGAGTGGTTCATCAATGAGCGTGTAACGGCTCGTTATAACGAAGAAACCGGTCTGCATAACCGCGACACGGTTGACTACATGGACGTCAGCCCGCGCCAGGTCTTCTCGATTGCAACGGCAATGATCCCGTTCCTCGAGAACGACGATGCGAACCGTGCCCTCATGGGTGCGAACATGCAGCGTCAGGCTGTTCCTCTGCTCCGCACGCAGGCACCGCTGGTCGGTACTGGCATGGAGTACAAGGCTGCCTGCGACTCTGGTGTCATGATCCTCGCGAAGCATGATGGTACGGTTGAGCGTGTAACGGCTGACTTCATCGATGTCCGCCGTGAAGATGGTGAGCTTGACCACTATAAACTGCAGAAATTCCTGCGTTCCAACCAGGGCACCTGCATCAACCAGGTTCCTATCGTATACAAAGGCGACAAGGTTGTCGAGAAGCAGCCGATTGCCGATGGCCCGGCTACGGACCATGGCGAGCTGGCTCTTGGTTACAACATCATCGTTGCCTACATGCCTTGGGAAGGCTACAACTACGAGGATGCTGTCCTCCTGTCGGAGAACCTCGTAAAACGCGACCTCTACACCTCGATCCATATCGAAGAGTATGAGTGCGATGCGCGCGACACGAAGCTTGGTCCTGAGGAAATCACCCGCGATATCCCGAACGTTGCGGAAGAGGCTCTCAAAGACCTCGACGAAGAGGGTATCATTTCCATCGGTGCTGACGTACGTCCTGGCGATATCCTCGTCGGTAAGGTCACGCCGAAAGGCGAGACGGAGCTTACGGCAGAGGAGCGCCTGCTGCGCGCTATCTTCGGTGAGAAGGCTCGTGAAGTCCGCGATACGTCCCTGCGTGTGCCGCATGGTGAGCAGGGTAAGATCGTTGACGTTAAGATCTTCAGCCGCGAGAACAACGATGAGCTGCCGCCAGGCGTCAACCGTCTTGTCCGCGTCTACATCGCACAGAAACGTAAGATCTCCATCGGCGATAAGATGGCAGGTCGTCACGGTAATAAGGGTGTCGTTTCCCGCATCATGCGCCAGGAAGACATGCCGTTCCTGCCGGATGGCACGCCGGTCGATCTCGTGCTGAACCCGCTGGGCGTTCCGTCGCGAATGAACATCGGTCAGGTGCTCGAGGTTCATCTCGGTATGGCTGTCAAAGTCCTCGGTCAGCAGATCAAGGACGGCGATCCGACGGTTGAGCAGCGTCTCCGCGATGCCGGCTACGACTTCGATAAATACGGCATGCCGAAACCGGATGTCGCTGGTATCCATATCGCAACGCCGGTCTTCGACGGTGCGAAAGATGACGATGTCTGGGGTACGGTCAAAGCTGCTGGCCTGCCGGCTGACGGCAAGACGGTCCTCTATGATGGCCGTACGGGTGAGCCGTTCGAGAACCGCGTAACGGTTGGCTGCACGTACTTCCTCAAGCTGCATCATCTCGTTGCCGATAAGATTCATGCGCGTTCGACCGGTCCGTACTCCCTCGTCACGCAGCAGCCGCTCGGTGGTAAAGCACAGTTCGGTGGCCAGCGTTTCGGTGAGATGGAGGTTTGGGCTATTGAGGCCTTCGGCGCTTCACACGTCCTGCAAGAGATCCTTACCATCAAGTCTGATGACATCACAGGCCGCAGCAAGGCCTACGAGGCTATTGTGAAGGGTGAACCTATGCCAACGCCTGGTATTCCTGAGTCTCTCAACGTGTTGCTCCATGAATTACGTGGCCTTGGCCTCAGCGTGACACTTGATTAATTGATAGTATTCCTCAATCATAATTCATAAATCGAAAGAATTATGCCTTACAAGAAAGATAATAAAGTCAAGAATAACTTCACCAAAATCACCATCGGGCTTGCTTCGCCCGAGGAGATCAAGGAGAATTCCTTCGGCGAGGTGCTGAAGCCTGAGACCATCAACTATCGCACCTACAAGCCCGAGCGCGACGGCCTCTTCTGCGAGCGCATCTTTGGTCCTACGAAGGACTATGAGTGCCACTGCGGCAAGTACAAGCGTATTCGCTATAAGGGCATCGTCTGCGATCGTTGCGGCGTAGAGGTCACAGAAAAGAAGGTCCGTCGTGAACGTAGCGGACACATCGAATTGGTGGTGCCTGTTGCACACATCTGGTATTTCCGCAGCCTGCCTAACAAGATCGGCTATCTGCTAGGAATGCCGACGAAGAAGCTCGATGCTGTCATTTACTATGAGCGCTATGTGGTCATCAATCCGGGTCCTTTCCTGAAGGAGGAAGAAGAAGGTGTTCACCTCGAGAAATTCGACCTCCTCAGTGAGGAGGAATATCTCGATCACCTTGATCGTCTGCCTGCAGATAATCAGTATCTGCCCGACGATGATCCCAATAAGTTCGTCGCCAAGATGGGTGCCGAGGCTATCTATGACCTCCTTGTTGGTCTTGACCTCGATAAACTCAGCTTCGAACTCCGTGATCGTGCGAACAGTGATACCGCACAGCAGCGCAAGAACGAGGCTCTCAAGCGCCTGCAAGTCGTAGAGAGCTTCCGTGCCAGCCGTGGTCGCAATAAGCCCGAGTGGATGATTATGAGAATGCTTCCTGTCATTCCGCCTGATTTGCGTCCCCTTGTGCCTCTGGATGGTGGCCGCTTTGCAACCTCCGACTTGAACGATCTCTATCGTCGTGTCATTATTCGTAATAACCGTCTGAAGCGCCTCATAGAGATTAAGGCTCCTGAGGTTATTCTGCGCAACGAGAAGCGTATGTTGCAGGAGGCTGTTGACAGTCTCTTTGACAACAGCCGCAAGAGCAGCGCTGTCAAGAGCGAGAGCAACCGCCCGCTGAAGTCCCTCTCTGATTCACTGAAAGGTAAGCAGGGACGTTTCCGTCAGAACCTCCTCGGTAAGCGTGTTGACTATTCCGCACGTTCCGTTATCGTCGTTGGTCCTGAACTGAATATGGGCGAATGTGGTCTGCCGAAATTGATGGCTGCTGAGCTGTATAAGCCGTTCATTATTCGCAAGCTCATTGAGCGTGGCATTGTCAAGACCGTGAAGTCCGCTAAGAAGATTGTGGATCGTAAGGACCCCGTCATCTGGGATATCCTTGAGCATGTCATGAAGGGTCACCCTGTGCTCCTCAACCGTGCTCCGACACTTCACCGTCTCGGTATTCAGGCTTTCCAGCCCAAGATGATTGAAGGTAAGGCTATCCAGTTGCATCCTCTCGCATGTACGGCTTTCAACGCCGACTTCGATGGTGACCAGATGGCTGTACACCTTCCCCTTTCCAACGAGGCCATTCTGGAGGCTCAGATCCTGATGCTCCAGAGCCATAACATCTTGAATCCTGCCAACGGTGCTCCTATCACGGTGCCTTCTCAGGATATGGTGTTGGGCCTGTATTACATTACAAAGCAACGTCCAGGTGCCCTCGGCGAAGGTCTTACCTTCTATGGTCCCGAGGAAGCTATCATTGCCTACAATGAGAAGCGTGTGGATGTCCATGCTCCCGTGAAAGTCATTGTCGATGATAAATTGGAGGATGGTACTATTGGCAAGCGTATGATTGAGACCACCGTTGGTCGTGTCATTGTCAATGAAATCATTCCTGTTGAGGTTGGTTTCTTCAATGATGTCATCTCTAAGAAGACCCTGCGCGGACTCATCACTGACGTTATCAAGACCGTTGGTGTGGCTCGTGCTTGCAAGTTCCTCGATGGTATTAAGAACCTCGGTTACAAGCTCGCTTATGATGGCGGTTTGTCCTTCAACCTTGGCGATATTATCATTCCTGAGGAAAAGGCTGCACTTGTACAGCGTGGTAATGACGAGGTAGAGCGCATCACGGGTGATTATAACATGGGTTTCATCACCGACAAGGAGCGCTACAATCAGGTTATCGATGCTTGGACGCATGTCAACAACGACCTCAGTGCTGTGCTCATGAAGACCATGCGCGAGGCCGACCAAGGATTCAACGCCGTGTACATGATGCTTGACTCAGGTGCTCGTGGTAGTGCCGGTCAGATTTCTCAGCTCTCTGGTATGCGTGGTCTGATGGCTAAGCCACAGAAAGCCGGTGCAGAGGCACAGATTATTGAGAACCCGATTCTGTCCAACTTTAAGGAGGGTATGTCCGTGTTGGAGTACTTCATCTCTACGCACGGTGCTCGTAAGGGTCTTGCTGATACCGCTCTGAAGACGGCTGACGCAGGTTATCTGACCCGTCGTCTAGTTGACGTCTCCCATGATGTGATTATCACAGAGGAAGACTGTGGCACCCTGCGTGGTCTGGTCTGTACTGCTCTCAAGAATGGCGATGAGGTCATCAGCTCACTCTACGACCGTATCTTGGGCCGTGTCAGTGTGCATGATATCATTCATCCCTCTACCAACAAGCTGATTGTTGCCGCTGGTGAGGAAATCACAGAGGCCATCGCTGCTGAGATTGAGGCAAGCCCCATCGAGAGTGTTGAGATTCGTTCCGTTCTCACTTGTGAAAGTAAACATGGTGTTTGCATGAAGTGCTATGGCCGCAACTTGGCTACCAGCCGCATGGTGCAGAAGGGCGAGGCTGTCGGCGTTATAGCTGCTCAGTCTATCGGTGAGCCTGGTACACAGCTTACACTTCGTACCTTCCACGCTGGTGGTGTGGCAGACAATGCTGCTGCCAATGCTACTATCAAGGCTAAGTACGATAGCAAGCTTGAATTTGAAGAACTGCGTACTGTTGATATTGTTGACGAGACCGGTGTACCTGCTAAGATGGTCGTTGGCCGTCTGGCTGAAGTCCGCTTCGTTGACGTTAATACAGGTATTGTACTGCTGACGCAGAACGTTCCTTATGGTTCTACCCTTTATAAGAAGGATGGCGAGAAGGTTGCCAAGGGTGATATCATTGCCAAGTGGGATCCCTTCAATGCTGTCATCGTGACGGAAATGGCTGGTCGCGTGGAATTCGAGGGTGTTATCGAAGGTGTTACCTATCGTGTTGATTCCGATGAGACCACAGGTCTTCGCGAACTCATCGTTATCGAGTCTAAGGACAAGACTAAGATTCCGCAGGCTCATATCCTTGATGAGAATGGCGAACTCCTCCGCACTTATAACTTCCCCATCGGCGGTCATATCTCCGTGGAGGACAATCAGACCGTTAAGGCCGGTGATGTCCTCGTGAAGATTCCGCGTGCAGTGGGTAAGGCTGGTGATATCACTGGTGGTCTGCCTCGTGTCACCGAGCTCTTTGAGGCTCGCAACCCGAGCAACCCCGCAATCGTCAGCGAAATCGATGGTGAAGTGACTATGGGTAAACTCAAGCGCGGTAACCGCGAAATCACTATCACCCCGAAGACGGGTGAGCCTCGCAGCTATCTCGTACCCCTGTCCAAGCAGATCCTTGTTCAGGAGAACGACTACGTTCGCGCAGGAACCCCGCTTTCAGACGGTGCTGTCACGCCTGCTGATATCCTGGCAATTCAGGGTCCCACGGCTGTACAGGAGTACATCGTCAACGAGGTACAGGATGTCTATCGTCTGCAGGGTGTGAAGATCAATGATAAGCACTTTGAGGTTATCGTTCGTCAGATGATGCGTAAAGTGCAGATTGACGAGCCCGGCGATACACGCTTCCTTGAGCAGCAGATTGTTGACAAACTGGAGTTTGCCGAGGAGAACGATCGCATCTGGGGTAAGAAGGTCGTCACTGACGCTGGTGACAGCGAGACGATGCTGCCTGGTATGATTGTGACGGCTCGTAAGCTGCGCGATGAGAACTCATTGCTCAAACGCCGCGACCTCCGTCCCGTTCAGGTCCGCGATGCTGTTCCTGCTACCTCTACTCAGATCCTTCAGGGTATCACACGTGCCGCTCTGCAGACTAGCTCGTTCATGAGTGCCGCCTCCTTCCAGGAGACCACAAAGGTGCTTAATGAAGCCGCTATCAATGGCAAGAGTGACCGTCTTGAAGGTATGAAGGAGAATGTGATCTGCGGTCACTTGATTCCTGCAGGTACTGGTCTTCGTGAGTTTGAGCGCATCGTAGTAGGTTCCAAGGAGGACTACGATCGTGTGCTCGCTAACCGTAAGGCAATTTTGGACTACGACATCGACTAAGTCCAGGTGATATCATATGAGAGAGGCTGCCATTTCCGGCAGCCTCTCTTTGTGTATATAAAAGCGTTGTCTATATCAATGAAATCTGAAAGCTACTGAATAGGCAATTAGTCAATTTCCTCGTCAGCCTCGTAACCTCCCATCTCTCGGATGGCATTTTTCAGCATGGTGTACTGCTGATACAGGTTGTTGACAGCTTCCTCGTTTTGGGTATAATCGTGCATTGGGCTCTTGAGGAAGAAGCTGAGGAAGCGCTGAATACCATACTGTCCGGCACGTGCTGCGAGGTCGCTCAGCAGGCATAGGTCGAGACAAAGGGGTGCGGCCAAGATGCTGTCGCGGCAGAGGAAATTGATTTTCACCTGCATGGGGTAACCCATCCATCCGAAGATGTCGATATTATCCCATCCTTCCTTATTGTCGTTACGGGGTGGATAGTAATTGATGCGCACCTTGTGGAAGTACTGCGTGTCTTCGTCATTCCCATGTCCGTATAGATCAGGCTGCACATCCGGCTTCAAGATCGTTTCCAGCGTAGAGAGCTTTGAAACCTCCTTGGTACGGAAATTCTCGGGCTCGTCCAATACGAGACCATCTCGGTTGCCAAGAATATTCGTAGAGAACCAACCGTTCAGCCCGAGGCAGCGTGTGCCAATGATGGGTGCGAAGCCGCTCTTCACGAGTGTTTGGCCAGTCTTGAAGTCCTTGCCTGCGATAGGCATGTGGGTTTTCTCTGCGAGTTCCCACATGGCGGGGATATCTACGGTGGTATTGGGCGCTCCCATAATGAAAGGGGCTCCTTCAGAAAGCGCGGCGTATGCATAGCACATAGATGGTGCAATGTGCTTACGGTCATTGGCTTTCATTGCTGCTTCGAGATCAGCGAGCCTGTAGTGAACTTTTTTCTCTATGGGAACGTAGATCTCAGTTGATGCAGCCCATAGTACTACGATGCGTGCACATTCCTTCTCAGCCTTGAAGCGACGGATGTCCTCACGGAGCATTTCAACCATCTCCCAACGGGTGTTGCATTGCTTTACGTTATCGCCATCCAGGCGCTTGGCGTAGTTCTTGTCAAATGCTGCAGGCATCGGGCAAATCTGTTCCAACTCGTCGCGAACTGGTTCGATGTCCTTCTCCTTCAAGACTTCGGCGTACATGGCTGCTTGATAGGCATTCTGAGGATAGACATCCCAGCATCCGAATACGATGTCCTTGAGTTGAGTTAAAGGAACAATCTCATCGTATTTGAGATATTTCTTGTCTTGCCCTTTACCGACACGGATCTTATCATATTGTGTCATGGAACCAACGGGTTTTGTCAGCCCCTTGCGAGCCATGAATACACCCGTCATGAAAGTCGTAGCAACGGCTCCGTTACCAACAATCATGATTCCCAGTTTACCTTCTGCGGGCTTAGTTTTTGACTGATTCATATTTGATTTAGTTGATTTAGTGGTGCAAAGTAATGAAAAAAAAACGAGAAGCGTGTGCACTAAATGCGTTTTTTATTGTTCCTTTTGTGGAACTTGTGTCGTTTTGTGGAAAAAAGGTCAGAATTTACGGAAATAGAGAACCGTATCTTCACGTTCCAATACCAAATTCTCGGAGTTGAGCTCCCGAATGTGGAAACTGTCATTCAGATGATAAATGCCCCACACGCCCATGAGCTTTTGTGTTTCCATTTCATCGTTTGTCAGCATCTCGTTGTCGTCCAAATTGCTGCGGTGCAAGGATGGCTTTGCAAAGTCGTAGAAGATGATATTGTCTCCTTCCCGACGGAAATGGGAATAGATGCGAACATGGCCATTTTGATTCGCTTTGCTCAGTTGGTCCCATTGGCATAGATGTAGCTGAATGGACAAGTAGGCACAATCGGCTTTTGCGTCGCGTGTACCTGTGGCAGTCTGGACGGTCATGATTTGCCACATACCATCGAGTTGCCCATTCATCGGCACTTTATCGCAGCTGTTCATCGTGTAAGCCGCGATGAGGATGAAGAAAGAAAGACGAATAATGTGAAATGTATGTTTCATAATGTAGACTCTTAGTACCGATTATTAAATTCTGAGTAGTTTACGTAGTGTCACTTGGGCGCCGACGCTGTTGCCGATGAGGCTGCCTTGATCTAATCCCAGTCCTACTGTAGCTTGCCAACCGTCAGCCCAACGCGGTCGGTATGTCGCCTCACCCATGAAGTAGTTTTGGGAGAGGATGTCATCCAAAGGGTTGTAATAGGTACCCCAGTTGTGTGAGAATGTGGCAAGCAAACGCCAATGCCACTCCGTGCAGGGATCGCCCGAGAGGCCAAGATGGAGTGCTTTCACTCGGTTATTGGAGAAGTATAATAGGTTGGGTCGTCCAAAGGACTTATTATAGATGGGTGCTGTCAACAGTGGATGCCCTATGCCCTGCCCATAATACTGCCAGCCTGCATATAACGTGTGGTTGTAGTATTCGTCGCGTCCAGCCATCGCATCGGGCAGACTTTTAGTTCCGTCGTGATAGACAGCTCCGCTTTGGTCGGTGGTAGAGAGATATTCTGCGACAACGGAACTGACGTATG
Source organism: Bacteroidaceae bacterium (assembly GCA_024698925.1). GTDB lineage: Bacteria > Bacteroidota > Bacteroidia > Bacteroidales > Bacteroidaceae > Physcousia. The sequence continues at coordinate 10,146 of JAILQO010000064.1, forward strand.
GGTTCTTCGGTAGTGTTACCTCCGTTCCAAGGAGCATATCGCGAATACCATATTGAACAGTAAGCATGGAATGATCCTCGAAGAAACGCTCCCAGTAGGCACGCGCCTGCCAACTTTCCCCATGATATTTCAGTTGCATGATGTAGCTGCCCAGATGGTTTCCTGCGACATTCGGGTTACTGCCGTCTGTGGCATCGCTTCCTCTGCAAAAGAGTGCATCAATGAATGCCCGTGGTCCCGTGGGATGATTATAATTGGTGAGTTGGTTGTCATTTGCCCGTTCGGTTTGTACATTATAGCTGGACCCACCAAATTCGCTGGCCATTCGCAGTCCTATCTCGTAAGTAAAGGGTAGGATGTCCGTACGTCCGAATTTCCAGTAAACGGCCTTTTCGTGATAAAGCGTGTTCTTGGCATATTTACACCCATTGCCAGACCAGCTCTCTTGCCAGCTGCCGTCTGTCATGTATCCATACGAACCATTGAGCTTCCATTGCCACCATCCCTTGGTACCTGGAATCGTGAACCAGTCAATGTCCAATCGTGCCTGTGGAATAGGGCGTGCATTAATACCCATACTCAAGGCTCCGCTGCAGAGTTCAGGATTCTGCGTCTCCAAGGGTTGCTGCTTGGCTCCCAACGTCAGTTTCAGGATCTTCCAGGAGCCCTCGGCGTAGGCTTGTTCTACGATACCTGTGCGCTCATGGCCGAAGGCAACAGCTACATCTAATCCGTAGCCTAAGCGCCAGCTGCCTGCGGAGTCTTGTTGAAGACTGCGTTCAGCGCGCACACGCTCATAATTGGAATAAGGTCGCACGCTCCCCAAACCATAACGGTTTGCAGAGAGCCATAGTGGCGCATAATCACCGGATGACGCTGTCGCGGAAGCCTCAATGGCCATGTCGATACCCTCCAGACGGCTTTGCGCAGAGATGGGTAGCGCCGACAACAGAAAAAGCATGTATAGAATAGTTTTCTTCATAATCATAGAATTTTCAGTAGTTCTGCGAGATGTCCGATGATGACATCTGGCACACTTTCATCAACCGTTTCTTCCTCCCAACCCTTGCCGCGCAACCAGATGGTCTTGCACTCAAGAGCAACGGCTGGAAGGATATCCTTCTTGTAGGAGTCTCCGATGACCGTTACCTCTTCGGGCTTCATTCCCAGAGCTTCCACACCCAACTGGTATATCTTAGGGTCTGGCTTCCGGACTCCCACTCGTGCAGATTCAATGACAGCTTGGAATACCTCGAGCTTGAAGTCGTGTAGAACGGCATTCATATTGCCGTAGAAGTTGCTCACCAGAACGAGCGGGTAGCGCTCGGAAAGATTGTGCAGCACCTTTCGGCTTGTCTCAACGATGGCGTGTGCATAGTCATAGCACCAGCGTGCTACTTCCTCTGCCAGCAACTCGCGTTCAGGGCTCGCTATGTTCCAGTAACCATTATCGAGCAGATAACGCGTCTCGATATCCACTTTGATGCGTAGCATGTCCAGCATGGTGAAATGCGGTTGGATCTGTGGCTCGCGTGCCAATGTCCGTTCTGCTTGGACATACGCTTCGCGAAAATGCTCCTTCGACACCTCTATACCGGCTGAACGGTAGCCGTCCCATAGCACCTCGGACCAATGCAACCCATCCGTGTCGAGCGTGCCGCCGAAATCGAAGATAAGTCCTTTAGCCTTCATGATTCAGTTCTTGGATAAACTGGCGGCAGAACCGCTCGTGTTGGTAACGCATGTGGAGATAGATCACGAGGAGCACTGTGAGCTCAAAGACGGGGTAGGCCCAAGGCTCGTTGCAGAGGCAGGCTGCATATAGCGCAACGGCTCGCGTGTTGAATGTCAGGATATTTGCCCATTTCATCAGCGGCAGACTCTGTTGTCTGAATCGTTCGCGGAAATCCTGAGGTATGTCATCGCCATAACGCTCTTTCAGGATGCGCCACAGCCGTTGGAACTGCGGCGTTGCTAACTCTTGGGTATGCGTATAGTTGACGTAGAACCATTGGAAAATTTTCTCAATCTCATGCCCTCGGAAAGGCATCGCGTCGAATTTTGCTTTCTGTTCGGCATAGTGGTCAAACTCGCTTCCTGCCTTGCCTTTGAGGAAATAAAGATGGATGTTTCGGTAGTAATCAGCCAGCTGACACTCGTAGGTATGCGCTCCCAGTCCAGCAAATGCGCTGAGAACAAAGCTCCAGAGCCCCCATGTCTGGCTCTCGCAGAATGGCATTACGCAAGGGTAGAGGCGCAAGGAAATGAAGAAATAGATGGGAATGAACCACACGTCGGACGATGCTCCGTCCAGAATGCGTCCAAGTGGTGTCTGCTGGCCTGTCATGCGTGCCAGCTGTCCGTCGGCGCTGTCATAGAAATTAGCCCACATCAGTAGGAGAACACCACAAACATTCAACCAGAATCCTTGTGTCGTAGAGGCGTCAAAATAGAACATGACGCCAGCAGCCGCGCCAAGAATCATGGACAGGACGGTGACGGTGTTGGGATGTACGCCTAACCTTTGGAAGAAGCGTGCCCACAGATAGCCGATGGGGCGTGTGAATACCACATCAAGCCATTCCTCCGTGTCTTGCGACTTGAAGGTAGCGGCGACTCCGTTCTGTTTTATCTCTGTATCATTCATGCTGGAGGGTGCTTAGGAAAATCTATTTGAGTAACAATTGCACAATGGCGTCAGCAGCCTGTTCTCTGCAGCGGCTGTAGCTGGGCCAGTCGTTAAAGTCTATGATGACGTATGTTCCGTCCTGCTGTACGATGGCATCGCCACCATAGACGGGGACGCCGATGCGCTCGGCTAATTGGTTGCATTGCGCTTGCAGTTGCGCTGCATGGAAAGCATAACGGTGTGGCGCTCCATTGACGTGCTCTTGTCCGAATTTACTTTGTGTCAGATCAGCGTAGTCCCAGTCAAAGAACGCTGTCCCAGCAACACCATAGAATTTGATGAGGTCGCCGTCTATATGCTGGCAGAAAGCCACTTCTTCGATGCCGCGTTCCGCAAATGCCTTCAGGACCGTTTGAGCCTGTGCCGCGTGGGCGGCATAAACGACATCCTCTTTGACGAGTGACGGCCCGTCGGCGCGTTTTATCCACAGCGGGTAGGGGAGCGCCTGGGCCAGTTCATAGGCATCCTCGGGGTCGTTGTCCCACCGCTCCTGATAAAGACTTCCGAACCAAGTCTGTGGCTGAGGAATCCCTGCGCGTTGCATTTGTTCGTATAGCAAGGAACGATTGTTGCAGACCGCGATTCCTCGTGCCGTGTTGACACATCGTATATGCTGAAAGCGTTCTACGACATCCAGCATGCAAGTGGTGGCATTCTCGCGCCCCATCGTAAAGATGCATGTTGTCTGACTGATCAGCTTGTCAATCGCTGGATCGTAAGTGGGATTGTCATCGGGGAAAGCATTCAGGAATTGTGCCTCTGTGAGTCTGGCTACGTGATGACCCTTTGCCTCCAGTCTTGTGGCTACAGCCTCGAAGATGGCAGCATCAGCTTCGCCCCGATTGGGCGAAAAGCGTGCATTACGTATGATTCCTGTTACGTTCACCGTCGGATTTATTTGTTGTTCAAAGGTTCCTGCTTCAAGAACGCTTCTGCCTTTTGGATGTCCTCAGCATGATCCACATCGAGGATTTTCGAGAAAGGATAAGCCACGAGGCGTAGCCCGTCAGCTACCAATGCCCGCTGGAAATTACGCATCCTGCTCTGTCCGCTCTCGATGCAGCGAATGAGCGTGGGGAAACAGCTGCTTGTCAGCCCGTAGATACCGCCCGAAACGAAGCGACATTCGCCTTGGACGCCGCTCTGTCGGAACTGCTCCTGCGAGTCGTGAAAGCCAGAAATCTGAAAGTCTTGATTCGTAGAAACCCATAGCGGCTTCTCGTCGTCCACGAAATCCGTCACAGCCATCATGCCGTCAATCTTCTCGCCGCGTTCAATTGCTTGGACGAACGCGTTGACATAACGTTTGAATTCCTCCTCGCGGAAAATCGTATCAACGGTGGTCAGGATGAACGGCCCATTCCCTAAGCTGGGCATCAACTCATAGAGGCTATGCATGGAAGAGGGTGTAGTCTTGACGATGAGCTGAATGTCGTTCAAATCGCCGTTTTCCGTTATGTAGTGATAGACCGCGTCGTTGGTGATCATCAGTATCTGCGTGGAACTGATTGCCTTGAAGATATCCAGCAGTCGGACAATCATGGGCTTGCCAGCAATCGTCACAAAAGGCTTTGGCACCATGATGCCTTCCTCTGCCAGTCGCGAGCCTTCGCCAGCCGCGAGCACAGCAAACTTGATGGATGTCGCTTCAGTTTTCAAGATTTAATCTTCACTTTCATCAGTGCTAAGCCAAGACATGTAAAGAAGAGTTCGCGGACGCGGCAGATGATGGAGATGAACAACCCCAATCCGCCAGTTAGGCCTAATTGCGCCGTAGAGAGTGCGAAGCCTCCTTCGCGGCCGCCCAATTGCAAGGGAATGAAGCCCAGCAGATTGGCAAACAACGAGGTGAAGGCTAATATCAGCACACTGTCCACAAATGTCATCCAGCTCCAAGGTGCGCCAAAGAGCAGTAGCATGAACATAATCTCCAGCGACTGCATCATCCTGCCTGTATATTCCAGTACTAGAGAAGCATAGAAGGTATGTCGGCTTTGGCTGTGTAGTTCGGCAATCTGGCAATCAATCTCGTGGAGCGACTCCTCGTGGCTTGCGGCAAAGCGGTTTGCCCATCCGCGTAGGCCTGGGATATGGCCTATCCAGCGGATTCCACGCACCACCATTCCATATTTGTAGCCGCGTAGGAACAGATAGATGCCACCCGCGCAGAACACAGCAGAGACCCCTAAGAGTATCCACATCCCCACGTTCATCGGCTTCAGTAGGAGCCACAGCACAATCGCTGTCACCCAATAGCAGAAGTGGGCAAAAATATGCATCATCGAGAACAAAAGTACCGATGAAGTCGCGCGTTTTGTGCCAACGAGCGGTGTGAGCTCCATGATTTTGTAGGGTTCGCCGCCCAGCAGACCTACAGGGGTGGCTGAGTTCAGCGCGAAGGCAGATACCGTAATTTTCATCAGGTGCAGGAACGAGAAGGGAACGTCGCCGCTTTCGCGCAGAATAAGGTGCCAAGTGACGGTATTCATCGTGTAAAGTACCACCCACAGCCCCAGAATCGGTATGAGCCAGTAGCCGGCGTGGCACAAATCCTCCCATAGCGTGGCCCAACTCACATCGAATGTGAATAGCATCACGACGACGGAGACGAGACCTATAATGAATAAGATGTTTTGAACGTTCTTTTTCATAATTCTGTGTGCAAAGATAGTGAAAAGTTGATAGTTGAATGCTGAAAAATGAAAGTTTTTAAAAAAGAAGTAGAGTTTTATGCAAAAAAAGAACATCCATACAAACTTTTCACTACCTTTGCCGCGTCATAACGTTCGCTCCGTTTGCGCGGCGCTCCGTTCCTGAAGCATACAATACATTATAATAAACCCTTTTGTTTCATCTTTAAATTGAGAAAAAGCAAATGAAAAAACTTATGTTCATGGCTCTTGCCGCAGTTGCAATGAGCTTCGCCGCATGTGGCGGCAAGACTGGCGCTACAGCCGAACCCGATACGTTGGCACTCGCTCCCGAGGAGCAGGCTGCTACCGTCGTCGCCCTTTTGGAGGACCAACTGCAGAATGTTGATTCTGCCCAGGTCAAGGAAATCAGCGAGATGATTTCTGAGCAGGTTGCTGCCTACATCGCTGCTGGCAATGAGGCTGCTGCTGAGGCTTACACCAACGCTATCAACACGTTCATCGTTGAGAATGCTGAGCAGTTGCAGGCTACCGGTACCGACGTTGTTTCCAGCGTGGCTGGTGCTATCACGAGTGTGGCTAACCTGCCCCTGAATATCCTCGATGCCACCACCGCTGCTGCTGTCAGCGTTTCTGACGAAGCTGCTGCTCAGGCTGCCGCAGCTGAGGCTACTGTTGATGCTGCCGCTGCTGCTGTCGAGGCCGCTCCCGCTGCTGCCGCTGCCGCCGTCAAGGCTCAGGCTGAGGCTGTTGATGCTGCCGCAAAGGCTCAAGCTGACGCCGCTGCTGCCGCTGCCAAGGCACAGGCTGCCGCTGCTCAGCAGAAGGCAAAGGACAATGCCAACAAGGCTATCGACGATGCTGCCGCTGCAGCTAAGAAGAAGCTGGGCCTCTAAGTCCCTGTCAACCCTATTACCAACAAGGAAGTCAGAACCCTCTGGCTTCCTTTTTTGTGTTTTTTTTACAAAAAAATCACATATTTTGATGATGGTATGAAAAAAATACATACCTTTGTGCCGTCGCCGCGCGCTTGTGGCTGCGAATCTAACGTGTAAACCAACTTATAAACTAAAAAACGTAATACATTTTAATCATGAAGAAGACTCTATTGTGGGCACTCATCAGTGCTTTTACTTTCACCGTAAGTGTACAGGCCGCTGACCTGGAAAAGCAGATTGTCAAGGATGCCAAGAAGGAAGCCAAGGCGCTCAAGAAACAGGGCTGGCAGGTTCTTCCTGGTGCGCTGCCCTTGGAGCGTCAGCTGGAGGACGTCTATCGCAAGCAATACGATCGTGACGAGCTCGGACAGTCCAAGTTTATTATTGGTGTGGCTCAGCCTACTTCAGGATCCATTGATGCAGGCCGTCTGCAGGCTCAGTCTCTCTGTCACGTCAGCATCGCCCAGCAATGCTCTGCCCAGCTGAAAGGCATCGTAGAACTGGCCGTTGCTAACAAGCAATTGACTCCTGAGGAGGCCGTTACCGTCTCCGAGGTCACCGCTAAGAGCACAGAACTCATTACCGCACGTCTTGGTCGTACCGTACCTCTCATGGAGTGCTGGAAGAAGACCGATAGCGGCAACGTTCAGATGCTCGTCCGCATGGGCTATCCCACGACACGTGCTTTGGAAGAGGCTAAGGAAGTGGTGCGCGAGCAATTGGAAGAGGAACTCAAGGACCTCAGCGAGAAACTCGAGCGCATCTCCTTTAAGTAATATTTATGGCAGACGAGCAGAAATCCAGAACGAATATCCATGAATGGCTGCTACGGGTGGAATATCCCGTAGTAGCTTTCTTGGCTTTTGTGGTGTTGGGCATCATGGCCTTCTTCACCTTCAACCTCTCCTTCCTCAGTCCTGTCAAGAAAGCCATCTCGGAGTTCTCCATGACAGACCTCTACTATCAGATTCTGCATGAGACGGGTACGCCGCCTGAGAGCCCGCTGATTACCATCGTGGATATGACCGAGCTGATCAGCCGCCGTGATTTAGCTGAGGCGTTGGAGGCCATTGAGGCTTGCAATCCTGCCCTTGTAGGCGTGGATATGGTGTTCGAGGGCCGCAAGGAGGATGTTGTGGGCGATTCGATGATCGCCAGCGTCGCTGCCCAATATAACAACATCATCTGGTCCAAGAAACTGCGTGATTTTGCCAACGATTCGCTGGAATATACGGATGCCGCCCGCTCTTTCTTTGCCGATTCCCTCCAGATTCACGAGGGTGTCACCAATATGAGCAGACAGCTTTATGGCGGTGTCAAGCGCAAGATTGATCAGGCGTGGATTCAGAATGGCGAGCTAGAGCCTTCTTTTATCGTTGAGACGGCCAATACCTATGCAGGCAAGGAGGTAGCCGAGACGAAGGTGAAGTCCGTGGAGATTAACTTCACGCCGACTCTCTTCCGCGTCATTCCGGCCGATTCCATCGTGTATTATCCTGAACTTATCGCTGACCGCATCGTGCTCTTTGGCGCGATGAACGAGGAGGTGGATATGCACTACACACCGCTTGGAAAGATTCCTGGTATCATGCTGCTCGCCTATGGTGTTCAGACGCTCCTGAAGCAGAATCACATTATTGATGTCAGTGGCATCCTGTTCTGGGTGATTAGCTTCCTCATTGTCACACTCACCTATTGGGGACGTAAGCGTCGCAGGGAATGGTTCGCAGGCCGCAAGAATGCTACTGTGCGCCTGCTACTTGGCTTCCCACTGGTGAGCTCTGTCATCTCTTTTGCGTGGATGGCATTGCTGCTCTATTTCTCCTTTGTGCTCTTCTGCGGCTATGACATCAGCTTCAACCTCGGTCTGGCTTTCTCCGCCATCGCCTTCCTACTGACAGCCGAGAATACCTTTACTGCAATTACCAATTATACTAAGGAAATAGGATCATGAACAATCAATATCGCTTGGCAGCCCTGACGTTGCTGCTGGCCTTTGTGACAGCCGCTTCCGCACAGCGGCTTGTAGTCTTCTCCGTCAGTGGCGGCCCCAAGTTGGTCACGCCCAAAGGGAATACCGAGATTAAGGCCTATGACAACCTCACGATGGAGTCCGTTGTCAATATTCCTTATGACGCCTCCTTGGAACTGCTTGACGAGGCCAATCGGAAACAGTATATCCTCAAGTCGCCTGGTCGCGATCGCATCAGTACCTTTGTGAAGAACAGCAAGGGTGGGGTGGTGCAGCTGACGCAGCGCTACTTCGAGTACATGCAGAAACAAATCAAGAATGGTGCCAAACTCTCTGCCCGCCGCTATAGCGATGCCGCTACGGTGACGCGTGAGGACGAAACCTACAAGGAAGAGGACGATTGGGCCAAGGAGTTTGAGGAGTTCACGCAGGAGGCTCGCGAGGAGTACGAGGATTTCCGTGAGCAGGCCAACAAGGAATATGCCGATTTCATGGAGCAGGCGTGGGAACAGTTCCGCAGTAGCGCCCCCATTCCCGCTCCCAAGCGCGAGGAAGTTCCCCCCATCACCCTTCCTGAGAAGGAACGCGGCAAGACCATTAAGGGCAAGCCCATCAAGGTGGAAGAGCTTGTGCCTCCCGTCATCCCTACGCCGCAGCCCGTGCCCATCAATTTCACCATCAATACCATTCCTGATGAGGTTGTTGTGGTCGATCCCAAGCTGCCCACGGTGCCTGTATTGGTTCAGGATCCCAATATCTCCGTGAAGCCCATTGAGCGCCTGCAGATCAATCCAGCCGTGCGTCCGGCTCCAGAGGGTAAGGAACTCACGTTCTACGGCACCAAGGTGTTTGTGCGCTTTGATGCCGAAGAGGCAGCCTTCCGCGTGCAGGGCCTCTCTGAGCGCAGCATCGCCAATGCCTGGAAATCGCTTTCTGCCGAGGCGCTGAACAATACCCTCATCGACTGCCTCAATATCCGTAAGCAGCTGCGCCTCAGTGACTGGGCCTATCTGCTCCTGCTGGAACAGGTGGGACAGACCTGTATGGGCAAGGGTACCAATGAGGCTACGATCCTCACCGCCTTCCTCTTCTGCCAGTCGGGCTACAAGATGCGTATCGGCCGTACCGACAGTCATGCCGTAGTCCTCTTCGGCAGCCGTCACCTGATCTACGAGCATCCTTACTTCGTCATCAATGGCGAGAACTTCTATCCCCTCCATTCGGATAGCAACCAACTGAGTATCTGCACCCTGCCTTATCCCGAGGAACAAGGCCTCTCGCTGCTCCTTGCTCAGGAGCCTATCCTCTCCGAGGCGCGTACCGATATGCGTAAGATAGCCTCCAACAGCAAGCTCGCCATGCAGGTGACCGTGAATGTCAACAAGAACCTCATCGACTTCTACTCCGACTATCCCACGTCCCAGATTGGCGAGAACGTCTGCTCCCGTTGGGCCATGTATGCCAACACACCGTTGGATGCCCAGATCAAGGACCAGATTTATCCCTCGCTGAAGCAGAAACTGCAGGGCAAGTCACAGCGCGATGCCGTGGGTATGCTGCTCGACTTCGTGCAATGGGGCTTCGTCTATAAGTATGATGAGGATATTTGGGGCTACGACCGTGCCTTCTTTGCCGAAGAGACCCTTTACTACCCCTATGCCGACTGCGAGGACCGTTCCATCCTCTTCTCGCGCCTCGTGCGCGACCTCGTAGGACTGCAGGTCGTCCTCGTCTATTATCCCGGCCACCTCGCCACCGCCGTCCATTTCACCGATCCTGTTGATGGCGACTACCTCATGGTAGATGGCAACCGCTTCGTCGTCTGCGACCCCACTTTCTTTGGCGCGCCTGTAGGAAAAACGATGACAGGTATGGATAACAAGAAGGCCAAAGCCATCCTACTCGACTAAAAAATAGCCGATTTCATCGAAGTTGTGCTAACTCAACTGTTGAAAATGAAAAGAATTTTCATTACGTCTGCGCTTATCTTGGCATGTGCGCTCATACATGCCCAGCATATTTCGGAGGAAGATGCGCTTGCCTATGCCAGCGAGTTCTTCCAAGGTCGTGCAACATCTCAGTTGCCCAATCCAGCTACGGGCCGCAAGATTGCTCGCAAAGCTCCGCGACTGAAAGTGGCTGCATCTCGCGATGAATTCTATATTTTCAACGACGAGGCCAACGACGGCTTTGTCATCGTCTCTGCCGAAGCCGCCACGCCAACCATCCTGGGTTATTCCTATGAGGGGAGCTATGACGAGACTGACGTGCCAGAGGCGATGCAAGCATGGTTGGACAGTTATGCCGAGCAGATTCGGTGGGTAGCCTCAAATCAGCTGACCGAAACAGGTGTGTCATTTATCGAGCGCGAGAAAATTGCGCCCCTTCTGAAGAGTAAATGGCATCAGGATGCGCCTTATAATGGAGCTTGCCCTAAGTACAATGGAGAACAATGTCCTACAGGTTGTGGACCTAATGCGATGGCACAGGTCATGAACTATTGGAAGTATCCAGAAACTGTACAAAAAACAATCGCGCGCACGCTCAATGCAAATTACAGCGATTATCAGAGCGAGGTTCCTGCTGGTACACCCATCGAGTGGTCCAAGATTCTTAACAACTATGAGGGAACGACCACGTTGGCGCAACAGCAGGCGGTAGCAAATTTACTCTTCTATTGCGGCCTATCCTCTAGTACAGCTTATTTCCCTAATGGTACTACGAGTGACAACACTACGTATCCGCATGTCTTGCGAGAATATTTTGGCTACCAAGGTGCAATGCGTGTATGGAATAGACAGAATATGAGCTATGAGCGTTGGCAGGAAATAATCTATGATGAACTTAGTCATGGACGTCCAGTTATCATGGGCGGTTGCACATATTATGTCTTTGAAGATGGCGAGGCAGGCCATGTCTTTGTTTGCGACGGCTATGATGGCGAGGATTTTTACCATATCAATTGGGGATGGGGTGGCGAACAGGATGCCTTTTTCCGTTTGGACATTCTCAATTTCTCGTCCTTGCCTGGTAACCGTCAGGATATACGTCTAACATACTGCTATAATACCGACATTGTGACGGGCATTCAGCCTCAGGCTTCGTCAGAGCCAGCCACTTCGATGGTTTATTATGCCCGGTGTCGGAATATAGCTAACAGTGCTCAAGCCGCTTTCGAGCGTGCATCGTCGGATAACGACTTCGCTAATGTCCAGTTGGTTGTACATTTTATAAAATCTGTCATAGAGGGCGATGAGACTTGTTTTGACGTAGCCATCGGACTGTATCGTGGTGATGAGAAGATCAAGGATCTGCAAGTGATGGAAGATATTGCGTTAAACCTAACAACGGGCTATACTTTTAAATCGACATTCGGCGCTGGGCTACCCTTGGGAGATTATGTAATACATCCTCTTTGGCGGCTGCATGGCGAAAAGGTGTGGCGTAGAGTAGAAACCGAGCAATCCCTTATGGCTTCCATCTCAGAGACTACACTGGTCTTAAAGAAACCAACGCCACAAGTGAAACTTGTCAGTATGGATTCTGAGATTAAATTTGGCGTGTACCAAGAGATGCTGATGACGTTCGAGAATGAAGGTGATTTAGCGTATCAGGGAGAACTGACAATCAGCCTCAATGCTAACCATTTTGATACCAAGAAACCGATATTGGCAAGAATGTATCTGAGTCTTGCGCCAGGCGAACAGCAGACGCGCATTGTGCCGATGGTATGCGATACGACAGGCATCGTCACCGTCACGGTAAAAGATGAGAATAATAACCAAATCGGAACCTCGAAGATAAGGGTTACATCTTTACAGATATCCGCAAAGGCAAATCAGGACGAATATGGTTCTGTCACCATTTCCGGAAATGGCCGCTATTATAGTGGCGAGTCGGTAAAAGTCACGGCGACAGCCAACGAAGGCTATGAGTTCCTGAATTGGACGGAGGAAATTGGCCAGCAAAGCCAGGTCGTTTCCAATAGCGCTACCTATACCTTCAGCGCATGGGCTAACACAACAATGGTTGCCAACTTTGCGCCGCGCGAGGAACCCATTACGGTTACCGCAGACTCTTATAGCGTTACCTATGGTGATGAGATTCCCTTGTTGACCTATACAGTCACGGGTAATGGCACCCTCGATGGGGCTCCCCAACTGTTCTGTGATGCTTATAAGGGATGTGCTGCAGGAACTTATACCGTCCGCATAGAGCGTGGCACCGTTACCAACCGCAAGGTGACATTCAAGAGCGGCAAGATTACCGTTGCCAAGGCTCCTTTGACCATCGGCGTGGAGGACGCCACCATCACGCTGGGCAATCCGTTGCCCACGTTCCGTCTGACCTATGACGGCTTTGTCAATGGAGATACTGAGAAGATAGCTTTCAGCACCTTACCTCGCGCCAGAGTAAATGGCGGAACGCCCACCGAAGCGGGCACCTATCCCATCATCGTGTCTGGTGGAGTGTCTGACAGATATGCGCTGACACGCGTCAATGGTACGCTGACAGTGCTTGCTCCAGACGCCATCCGTTCGTTGCTTGACAGCGGTACTCCCTTTGATGTCTATAACCTTTTAGGCAAGCGTTTACGCACAGGCGCTCGTTCCTTCAAGGGCCTTCCGTCTGGAATATACATCGTCAACGGCCAGAAGGTGGTGGTTCGATGAGCACCCACCAGCGCAGCTTTACGACGATGTGATGCGCACGCGCCTCGTCGTTGAACTTCGTGGCGATGTACAGGCACTCTGTTTTGGTGAGTTGATAGCAGGGTCGGAACTCACCTTTCTTGTCTTGATATTCAACCAATGCAAATTTGCATCCGTTGACTTTTTCCCATGCAGGCTCCATCTTGCGGAAATCAGACAAAAAAGAGCAAAAAATCGCGGTCATTTTGGTCAAAGTCATTTTGGTCAAAATTGATTCCGGAACTCGGTCATTTGCTCACTATAAAATAAATATTAAATATTTATTATTATAGTGCCGTTTTTGACCTTCCATTTTTTGATTTTGACCATTTTGACTTTGACCAAAATGACACCACATGAGTCAACTTTTTCAGTACGACTAAAAAATTTTTTGAAAATTTCTTGTGAAAAATTCGTAGACCGCAATGGAGATGTTGTATCTTTGCAGCGTCAAAGGAAAGAGACAAAATTTGCGCCCTGCCTAGCGCGAAAAATCCCGCAGGCCTGCCAACAAAAATTCCCAAGGCAGCGCACAAAACAGCCTCCAACCCACGATGTTGAAACATGTTTACAACCAACCCTTTCATTAACCCTAATCTTTAAATCTTCAAATCCTTAAATCTTCAATTCAATCAATCCTTAAATCCTTAATTATTTCAATCCTTAAATCCTTAAATCTTCAATCCTTAAATCTTCAAATCCTTAAATCCTTAAATCCTTAAATCCTTAAATCTTTCAATTACATTATGGCACTTAAAGTAAAAGCAGTTGAAAAACTCATCAAGTTTGACAAGGAATCCGCGGGCACGTACCGCTATGTCATGAGCCCCGAACTCTACATCCCCCTCACCCAGGCCAAGGTGATCAAGGAGGCAGCCCTGCGCAGCGGCGTCAGCCGAGGCGTGATGCAAGCCTGCTGGGACGCCGCCGGCGAGGTCATCAAGGCGTGGGCCACCGAGGGTCACAGCGTCGCCCTGCCCGGACTGGGCACCATGCGCTTCGGC
>JAILQO010000083.1 GCA_024698925.1 Bacteroidaceae bacterium
GCTCTTCTGGTGGCCCGACTGTAACTGCAGAAATTCGTCTTGTGTCATAAATGTAACAGTTGTTGTTGCGTGCACTATTGCGGCGGCAAAGGTACAGCGAAACTACAACTGCTACAACGGGTAGTTTATCGGATGCTTACAGATAGACCGCAACAAGGTGTTTTTCGACAGAAAACCAATCCCGCAAGCCGACGCTCGCACGTTCGTGGATTTAGGTTTTGGGTACGCCAAGGACTGTAAGAATGTCTATCTCGAAGGTCGTATTCTCGCATTTGTTGATCCCGCCACGTTCCGTTTGAAAGTACGTGGAAACGCACATCCGCACGAACACGGGGATAGGCATGAGCCTGGCAGAAACCACAAAGGGTATCACAAGACGAAGTTCAACGTGTACTACGGAGACAAAAAGATAGATGCTATGGCCTCTACTTTCAAAGAAATTGGAGACGGCTATGCCAAGGACGCCTTCAACGTGTTCTATTACGGAAAGAAAATAGAGGACGCCCATGGATCCACATTCAAAGTTTTGGAAGGCGGCTACTCCAAGGACTCATTCAACGTGTTCTACTATGGAAAGAAGGTTGAGGACGCCAATGCCTCCACATTCAAATATACTGGCAACGGCTACGGAGAAGACACCTTCAACGCGTTCTATAGAGGCCGGAAGATAGAATAATGATTTAAATCGACAGTTCTGTGATATATGTAAAGAAATTAGGGGCTTCCTTCTCTTAGTATTTCCCGATGCCGAAGGCCGCCACGTTGGAATGATTGTAATGTTCAGGTAACGTACAAAACCCTTTGCCGACACCCCCAAGGATCCTAGTAGGAGCAATATTGAAATTATATACAGTTTTTTCATTTCAACATAAAGAACATTCATTTGACTGCCGTGAAGGGGTCGGTGAGGGTGAAGGATTTTTCGTAGTCTTTGGCCTTGATGGTATAGGTCTTTCCCTTCTTGAAGGCGGGGCTGGTGACAAGGGTGGCACTCTGCCGCAGGGAGAAGGGATGGTGACGGTGAGGACGAGACGGCCTTTGGCGTCGTAGATACTAACTGGCTCATCTTTTACGATATGGAGGCCGCTGAGCAGGACGGTGAATTGCTTGGCGGTCTCGCTGGTGGGTACGGACGGCATGTCACCGATGAAGCCTCCGACAGTGAAGACGGTGCCGCCTTCAATGGCGAGCGGGGCCATGTCGCTATCAAGTCCTTCCTCGGGCGGACCAACCTGACTCTAGGCATAGACGCTGCCGCCACGGATGATGATGGCAGGGTCAATCTGTTGCTCACCACTACCGCCAAAGGGCGGAAAGAAGCCGCCTGCGGGATTGGCATCAACGGCATCGTTACCCTTGCTGCGGGCTATGACATCGACTCCATTAAACTCGATGGTGGCATTGGCATTGACGGCATCGTCTGTGGCAAACACATCTACGGTGCTGCCGTTGAAGGTGACGCCCTGCTTACCCTCGATGCCCTCTGCGCCGGCGGTACTTGTCCGAACGGTCACGTTGCCGCTATTGACGGTGATACGGCCTTTTGACGCGATGCCTTTGGTGGAAGCAACGTATTTTCGTTTCCCGCCAAAGCCGCCGCCAAAGTCGGGCATTTCGCCATCAAAATCAGGCTTCTCGCCACCAAAGTCAGGCAATTCGCCGTTGAAGGCAGGAGGTCCTTCACGCTTCAAGCTGTCATTGCCGAAGGACGGGAAATTGCCAAAGGGAGGCATGGGGAAGTCGCCGGGCTGGATACTATCATTCTTGGACAAGCCAAGCGGCATAGCCGAGCGGCCAAAACCGCCCATACTGAAGGGCTTCTCTCCGAGGCTATTTCCCGATGTGGTTACATGGAGCGTGAGTTCTTCGATGGTGATATCCTTCTTGCTCTTGATGCCGCGGCAGCCGTCGCCGGTAGCAATGACATGGAGCGTTCCCTTGCCCGAGAACAGCAGCTTGTCCTTGGCCCAGATCACAGCGCCTTTGTGGTTGGTTGTGTCCTCGCAGGCGGTGACGGTGAGCGTGTTCTCGGTGCCTCGGGCGGCCTTAATCTCTACTTTCTTCTTGTTCTTCAGCCACAGCGGTGCGCCCTCGTTGCTGGTCAGCGTCAGGCCATCGAGCTTCACTTGCGCCTTGCCGGCAGTCTTCAGGATGAGTCCGCCGTCGTCGATCTGTCCAGACAGGCGGAGTGTGAGTTTATGGTCACGGTAGAGGCTCTCGATGTTCACTCTGGCGCCATCGACGGTGACCATCACGCTGTCCTTGACGGACTGTTCCACTTTCGCTGTGGCGCCTGGTAGCGGATGGTGATATCCTCGGCCTGGCACGTGAGGGTCATCAAGAGAAATAGGCATGTTCCTATTTTGTTCATATAAGGTATTGAATAAGCCCTGCGGCTCGGGAGTGAGCGGCAGGGCCTTTGATGGGTGATTGGTGTTTACTTCTTGTACTGCACGGCAGCCTGCTCGATGGGCAGGGCGGCCTTGTAGTTCTCGATGTAGCGGTTGAAGCCCTCGACATCCTCGGCTGTGGGAGCTACTTCGACGCCGGTGTTGCCTGCGAAGACAACCTGGTCGAGGTAGTCGGGGAGGGTGAGTTTCTGGGCGTTGTTCACCATGAAGCCGGCGAGCAGGGCGATACCCCATGCGCCACCTTCGCCTGCGGTCTCCATGACGGAGATGGGCGAGTTGAGGGCGGCGGCGAGCATCTGCTGACCCACCTTGGGCGTGGTGAAGTAACCGCCGTGACCCATGATGCGGTCCACCTGAACCTTTTCCTCGTTGAAGAGGATGTCGTTACCGATCTTCAGGACACCGATGGCTCCGTAGAGCTGGGCGCGCATGAAGTTGGCCAGGGAGAACTTGTCATTGGCTGAGCGCACGAAGAGGGGACGGCCGTCCATGAGACCCGTAACGGGCTCACCGGAAACGTAGTTGTAGGCCATGAGTCCGCCGCAGTCGGCATCGCCGCTGAGGGCTGCGTTGAAGAGGGTGGTGTAGAGGTCGTTGGTGCTCTGCTTCACGCCGAGCAGCTCCTGATACTCCTTGAACATCTTCACCCACGCGTTGATCTCGCTGGTGCAGTTGTTGCAGTGGACCATAGCGACGAGCGAGCCGTCAGGGGTGGTGACCATATCGAGTACCTCGTAGGGCTTTGTGAGCGGCTTCTCCAGCACAATCATGGAGAAGGAGCTGGTGCCGGCGCTGACGTTACCTGTGCGCTGACGGACGGCGTTGGTGGCTGCCATACCGGTGCCTGCGTCGCCCTCGGGAGGACATACGGGGATGCCGGCCTTGAGGTGGCCGCTGACGTCGAGTTTCATAGCGCCTTCGGGGGTCAGGAAGCCTGCGTTCTCACCAGCTACGAGCACCTTGGGCAGGATGTCGAGCAGCTTCCAGGAGAAGCCGCGGGGCTCGATGAGCTTGTCGAACTTGGCCACCATAGCGGCGTCGTAGGTCTTCGTGAAGGGATCCACGGGAATCATACCGCTGGCATCGCCTACGCCGAGTACCTTCTGACCTGTCACCTGCCAATGAACATAGCCGGCGAGGGTGGTGAGGAAGGTGATGTCCTTCACGTGCTCCTCGTTGTCGAGGATGGCCTCGTAGAGGTGGCTGATGCTCCAGCGCAGGGGGATGTTGTAGTTGAAGAGCTCGCTGAGCTCGGCTGCGGCCTTACCCGTGTTGGTGTTGCGCCAGGTGCGGAAGGGCACCATGATGTCACCCTTGGCGTTGAAAGGCATGTAGCCGTGCATCATGGCTGAGAAGCCGATGGCGGCGAGCGTCTCGATCTCACAGTCGTACTCCTTCAGCACGTTCTTGCGCAGGTCGGCATAGCAGTCCTGCAGACCATACCAGATGGCCTCGGTGCTGTAGGTCCATAGACCGTCCACGAGCTGGTTCTCCCACGTGTGGGAGCCCTGTGCAATGGGCTTGTTCTCAGGGTCGATGAGAACGGCCTTGATGCGGGTAGAGCCAAACTCGATACCGAGAATGGCCTTACCAGCTTCAATTACTTGTTTTGCAGTCATAATTGTCAATTTTCAATTATCAATTGTCAATTACTTAAGCGCTTTGTTCAACATGAAATAGACTTCGTTGTTGCGGAGTGTCTGCTTGAAGTCAGCGATGTTGGTCTGCTTGTTGATCTTCACGTACTCGATGCCCAGCATCTCAGCGAAGTCTTCCCAGTACTCCTCGTTGATGTCATAGGAGAAGGCGCTATGGTGGGTACCGCCGGCGAGAATCCATGCTGCAGCACCAATCTCGAAGGTAGGCTGAGGAATCCACAGGGCGCTGGCCACGGGCAGGTGAGGCATGGGCTTGGGCTCAATGCACTCTACCTCCTGAGAAATCAGGCGGAAGCGGTTGCCGAGGTCAACAACGGTAGCCTTGATACCACGACCGGTCTTGGAGGTGAACACGAGGCGGGCGGTCTGCTGCTTGCGGATACCGATGCCGAGGAAGTGAACTTCGAGCTTGGGCTTGTCGGTAGCAATCAGCGGGCAGATCTCCAGCATGTGGCTCTGCAGGCAAGAGCTGCGGTCGCCAGCGAAGTTGAGGGTGTAGTCCTCGAGGAAGGAGCAACCGGTAGGCATGCCCTGCTGGATGACCCAGAGGGTGCGATAGAGGCAAGCGGTCTTCCAGTCGCCCTCAGCGCCGAAGCCGTAGCCTTCTTCCATCAGACGCTGTGAAGCGAGGCCAGGAATCTGGTCGAAGCCACAGAAGTCGGGTGCATCGATGTCGGCATCTCCGAGGTCGTCGAAGTTGGTGGTGAAGGCCATAGCACCCTCATCATTCAGCACGCGGCGCAGAGCGATTTCAGCCTTGGCAGCGTTCTTAACCTTCTCCCAGTAAACCTGCTCGCCGCTCTCGTCAATCTTGATGGTATAGAGCTTCTTGTACTCCTCAACGAGTGCATCAGCCTCGGCATCGGTGACTTTCTTGAAGTACTCCATCAGGCTGCTGACGGGGTAGTAGTCAACGTGGTAGCCCAGACGCTGCTCGAACTCAACGCGGTCACCATCGGTAACGGCTACGTTGTTCATGTTCATACCGAACATAAGGCAGCGTACGTTGTGAGCATCAGCAACACCGGCAGCAACGCGAGCCCATACGGCAATCTGCTTCTGAGCCTTCTCGTCCTTCCAGTAACCGCAAACCACCTTGCGAGCGATGCGCATACGGGTGCAGATGTGACCGAACTCGATGTCGCCGTGAGCGCTCTGGTTCAGGTTCATGAAGTCCATGTCGATCTCGCCCCAGGGAATCTCGGCGTTATACTGAGAGTGGAAGTGGAGGAGCGGCTTCTGCAGCTGCTGCAGACCCTTGATCCACATCTTGGCGGGGGAGAAGGTGTGCATCCAGGTGATGATACCTACGCACTTCTCGTCATTGTTGGCTGCCAGCATGACCTGTTCCACTTCCTTGGAGCTGTTGGCTGTGCCCTTATAGACAATCTTAACGGGGATGTTGCCGCTCTGGTTCAAGCCGGCTACCATTTCTTTAGAGTGAGCGTCAACAGCTACGACTGCGTCACCTCCGTAGAGCAACTGTGCACCAGTTACCCACCAAATCTCAAAATTTTCAAACATAGTTTTAAAATTTTAATGGACAATGGACAATGGACAATGGATAATGCAGGGTATGCAGCGCTCCTATTGATACAAAGTCAATTGTCGTTAGTTAATTAAAATAGTTATTAGTTATTGTCTTTTGCGGATTTAATAATGGACTGTAGGATTTTGATAAGTTCTTGACAATCGGCAATAATGCTTGAGAATTCTTCGTCATTTATAGTTAGACATGATGTGCTCTTGTTTTTACTTATTGAGATACTTCTTAAGGTTGACAATCCGAACAGAGAAGTCGAAACTTTTGTCTAAAATAACATTATTCTTCATTGTCCATTGTCCATTGTCAATTGTCCATTAAAGACCTCCTACTTTTTCTTCTGGCCGTAGTAGGCATTCGGTCCATGCTTACGCATATAGTGCTTCTCGATGAGCAATGGATTCATCGTGAGGGCCGGATTGACGCTGAAGGCGATGAAGGCCATCTTAGCGCATTGCTCCATCACTTTGGCATTATAGACCGCATTGTCGGGCGAGGTGCCCCAGGAGAAGGGACCGTGGTTCTTGACCAGCACAGCGGGGGTGTGGTCAGGATTGATCTTGCGGATGTTCAGGATTTCGTCCACGATGACGTTACCCGTCTCCAACTCGTACTGACCCTTGACCTCGGCCTCGGTCATATCGCGTGTGCAGGGAATATCCTGATAGAAATAGTCGGCGTGGGTGGTGCCGATGTTGGGGATATCACGACCAGCCTGCGCAAAGGCAGTGGCGTAGGTGGAGTGGGTGTGAACAACGCCCTGAATATTGGGGAACGCTTTGTAGAGAACAAGATGAGTGGGCGTATCGCTGGACGGATTGAGGTCGCCTTCAACGACCTTGCCGCTTTCGAGGTCCACGACGACCATGTCGCTGGCTTTCATCTCGTCATAGCTGACGCCGGAGGGCTTGATAACGACAAGACCTTTCTCGCGGTCAATACCAGAGACATTGCCCCAGGTGAAGATGACGAGGCCTTGCTTGACGAGGTCCAGGTTGGCCTTGAATACTTTCTGCTTGAGATCTTCTAACATAGTTTATTACGTTTTTGAGTGTGAAGTTCTATATATATTATATAATATGGTGTATGTTCTGTGTTGGGTCAGAGCCTGAAGAAAGGCTCGTGCTGATAGGATTCGACGTTGAAGCGATAGAGCGCTGCGCCGCGACGTGACGAGACTTTGTCAACGGCTTCTGTCTTCTGGATGAAAGGCATCTCATTGATGCGCTTGCGGAAGTTGCGCTTGTCAATCTTCTCGTTCAGGATTGCCTCGTAAAGCATCTGAAGCTGGGTCAGGGTGAAGAGAGGAGGCAGCAACTCGAAGCCAACGGGCAGGCGTGAAATCATGCCGCGAAGCTTTCGCAGCGCATCCTTGATCATCTCCTTGTGGTCAAAGAGCAATTGGGGAACCCTGTCAATCTCTTCCCAGTAAGCTGCATGCTCATGGCGCAGATCATGATTGAAGCGGTCAATGTCAACAAGGGCAAAGTAGGCAATGGAAATCACGCGGTCGCCAGAGTCGCGGCCCGCAGAACCATAGGCGCCAACTTGCTTCATGAAAATGTTTTGTAGTCCTGTTAGTTGTTTGAGTACGCGTTCAGCGGCTTCCTCAATATCCTCGTCACGCTTGACGAAGCCTCCCATAAGTGACCATTCTCCCTGATGGGGCTCGAAAGGACGCTTCTGTATGAGTACTTTCAGTCGGCCTCGTTCGAAACCGAAGATGATACAGTCAACGGCTACGTGGAACTTGGGATATTTACTATAGTATGATGTCATGATGAAATAAGGAAGAAAGGAGTGCACAGGGAGCCGGGGCGCTTTTCCCCAGACTCCCTATGCAATAACAGATTACCAGAAGTAGGCGTAGAAGCATGCGCAGAGGCCGATGACCACCAGCGTGCCGATGATATCAAAGGCACCCCAGCTCTGCTTGATGGAAGCCTTGAACTCCTTGGTGAAAGTGATGGCATCTACCTGAGCCTGCGAGGGAGCGGGCGTGAACAGGGAAACCGCATAGATGAACACCAACAGGAACACCAGCAGCCAGCACTCGAAGACGAGCCAGTTGGTCTGCCAGAACCAAGCGGTATTCTCCCAGAAAGCACCTTCCATCACAGCCTTACCCGTGTCGGTGAAGACGTTGGTGACCAGACGAAGCATACCAATGAGGAAGCCTACAATCATCGTGTACTCACCAGCCTTCGGGGTGACACGCTTGCTCAGGATACCGCAGGCGAAGACAACAACCATAGCGGGAGCCAGCAGAGACTGGATACCCTGAAGGTAGTTGTACAAGGTGTCCATACCCATCATGATAGGCAGCCAAGCGAAGCCGAGAATCACGACAACAACGGTAGCGATACGGCCAACGAGCACGTAGTGAGCCTCGCTCATGCCCTTCTTCAGCGGCTTGTAGAAGTCCTCGGTGAAGAGGGTAGCGCAGCTATTGAAGAATGCTGCGAGAGAAGCTACGAGGGCGCAGATGAAACCGATGGTGACAATACCCTTGATACCAGCGGGCAGTACCTGCTGAACCATCACGGCAAAAGCAGCGTCAGTCTCGCCAAGCTCGAAGGCACCCTTCTGTGCGAGTGCTGCGGCAATCATACCGGGGATGAGGAACATGAAGCAGGGGAGAACCTTGAAGAAACCGGCCGCGATGGTACCGCGACGAGCGCGCTTCATCACCTCGGCATTGTCCTCACCAGGAACCTGACCCAGCACACGTTGTACGATATGCTGGTCTGTGCACCAGTACCAGAAACCGATGATGGATGCACCGATGAATACCACAAAGCCCGGGTACTCCTGATACATCGAGTCGCCTTCCTCCCAGTGGAACATGTGGGTCGTTCCGTAGCCGTTGTTGAGCTGACCGCAGTAGTCCATCATGCTGGACCATCCTTCAACGATGTTACCTCCACCAAGAGTGGCAAGGCCAAGGAAGAGCACGAGGAAAGAACCGATGATGAGGATAGGAGTCTGGATAGTAGAAAGTGTCATCACACCCTTCATACCGCCAAAGACGGTGAAGACAGCGGTGATCAGAATCAGACCGATGGCGCCATACCAGAAGTTCAGGCCCCAGAGGTACTTGAAGAAGATACCACCCGTCAGCGCTGTTACACTCACCTTCGTGAGGATGTAGGCTACGAGGGTAATGATGCTGAGCCAAGAACCTGTACGCTGGGTATAGCGGAACTTGAGGAAGTCGGGCATGGTGATGATCTTGCCCATCTTGTTAATCATCAGCTGATAGAAAGGCACGAAGAGCCAACCGAGGATGAGGATCATCCAACCTTGCATCTCCCAGTGAGCCATACCGACACCACTCTTAGCACCTGTTCCGGCCAGACCAACAAGGTGCTCAGAGCCGATATTGGCAGCAAAGATAGCCATACCGATGACGTACCAGGGTTCACCCTTACCGAAGAGGTAAGCAGAAGAGTCCTCGCCCTGCTGGGCTTTCTTGTCCTTAACGATGGCGCGATATACGGCCCACACCACGCCACAAAGGCCGATGGCGAGTACCGCCCAGTCGAGCCAAATGAATTCAGTTGAATTCCAGTTCATTGCAAATTGAGAATTAAGAATTAAAATTGAGAATTAATCAGCAATTGAGAAAATGAGATTAACCTCAAATATCAATTTAGTTAATAATTATGATTATCGAACGCTGAATTTATAAACGCAGTGGCTGCGATAAGTCTCGTCGGGCTTCACGTTAGCCGTGGGCCATTCGGGATGGTGAGGCGTGTCGGGGTACTTCTGGCTCTCCAGACATACACTGACCTGCTTGGGGTACTTCACACCATGCTTGCGCAGGATGTCAGCATCGCGACCGATACCCTGGAAGTTACCGCTATAGACCTGAATACCGGGCTCGTTGGTGAACACCTCAAGGAAGATGCCGGTCTCAGCGCTGTAAAGGCTGGCAGCAACCTGAGAGTCATCACCACGGAATGTATCCATGTCGTAGGTGTTCAAGCAGAAGTTGTGATCTATGCCACCGGCATTCTTTATCTGAACAAATGTGGTGTCGTCGATAATCTCGCTCAATACGCGGGGAGCGCGGAAATCAAACGGAGTGCCCTCAACGGGAAGTACCTCACCGGTGGGGATATAAGCAATATCGGAGGGGGTGAAGTTGTCGGCGTTCACGTAAAGCTCCATGTTAGTACCGATGCGTGAGAAATCGCCGTTCAGGTTGAAGTAGCTGTGATTGGTCTGGTTGATGACGGTCTCCTTGTCTGTGGTAGCCTCCCACAGGATATCAAGTGCGTTGTCATCGGTGAGCGTGTAAGTGGTGATAGCTGTGACGTTGCCGGGGAAACCGTTGTCGCCATCGGGGCTGACAAGGGTCAGCTTGATGGTCTGGTCATCAATCTGCTCAGCATCAAACACCTTGTACTGCCATCCAGTAGGACCGCCGTGGAGCGTATTCTCACCATTGTTGGCGGGAAGCTGGAAATCCTCACCATTGATTGTGATCTGTGCCTTGGCGATGCGGTTGGCATAACGACCGATGCTTGCTCCGTAGTCGCTGGGGCTGTTCACGGCATCAGCGTACTGGGCGATGTTGTCGTAACCCAGCACAACGTCTGTGAGATTGCCATCACGATCGGGAACCATGAGGCTCACGATGCGGGCACCGAAGTTGGTGATGCACACCTCAACGCCATTGGCATTCTTTAACGTGTAAAGAGCAGTAGCTTTACCGTCGATTGTGTCAACAAACTCTTGGGGATTCAGGCCGCTGGCAGTGAGTTCTACACTGGCGGTCTTCTGCTCGGTGCAAGCTGCCATCAATGCGATAGCAAATACACTCGAGGCTAAGCCTTTCACAATTGTTTTCATGTGTTTAAGTGAATATAATTGTTAGTGAATAAATGATTCTGGTCTATAAATCGGTTCAAAGATAGTGTTTTTTTTATTAAGTGGTGTCAATTTCACACTTTTTTTGTGTTTTCTTCCTCATTTTTATGGTTTGAGGGGGCATTATGAGGCTTTTGACATCAAAAAAGAGCCCTGAAACATGTTCAGGACTCCTTAATTTGTGCTTCAAAAAAGTTGAAGCGTGAAGATGTCAAGTAGTGGCTTGAATTTTAGCAGAGTTTGCGAGCGCCATCACCGATAACAACATCAATGATAACGGGCTCCTTGCCAAACTTAGCCTTGAACTTATCCTTGGCAGCCTTGACGAAGTTGTCATAGTAGTGCTCATCAACAAGGTTGATGGTGCAACCACCGAAGCCGCCACCCATGATGCGAGAACCAGTTACACCACACTCCTTAGCAACGTCGTTGAGGAAGTCCAGCTCTTCGCAGCTGACCTCATACTCCTTGCTCAGGCCGTAGTGGGTCTCATACATCATTTTACCAACGGTCTCGTAGTCACCAGCCTCCAGAGCGTCGCAGACAGCCAGCACGCGATCGCGCTCGCCGATGACATACTTAGCGCGCTTGTAGTCTTCCTCGCTAACCTTAGCCTTCACTTCGTCCAGCTGCTCGTAGCTGGCATCACGCAGACTCTCCACCTCGGGATGGATCTCGTGGATAGCGGCTGCTACGCGCTCGCAGGAGAGGCGACGGTCGTTGTAGGGAGAACCAACAAGAGCGTGCTTCACGTTGCTGTTTACCAGCACCAGCTTGTAGCCCTTCGGGTTCCAGGGGAAGTAAGCCACTTCGCCACTACGGCAGTCCATACGCATCAGATGGCCGGCCTTACCAAGGCAGGAAATAGCCTGGTCCATGATACCGCAGTTCACGCCAATATACTTGTGCTCTGTGCGCTGGCCAACCTTAGCCAACTCCAGACGGTCAATCTTGTTGTCGCCGAAAAGATCGTTCAAGCCATATGCGAAGCAACTCTCAAGTGCGGCAGAAGAGCTCATACCAGCGCCAAGGGGTACATCACCAGCGAAGGCGGTGTTGAAACCCTCAACGGGTACACCTAGTGCCATCATCTCACGGCAAACGCCGAAGATATAGCGAGCCCACGTAGCCTTGGGACCAGCAGGATCATCGAGAGAGAACTGCACACGGTCCTTCAGGTCAATAGAGTAAGCATCGACTGTGCGGGTGCCATTAGGCTTGATCTCGGCAATCATGCCCTGCTCCACAGCGCCAGGGAACACAAAACCGTTGTTATAGTCAGTATGTTCGCCAATGAGGTTGATGCGACCGGGAGCAGCATAAACACTTCCTGTGCTGCCATCGAAATGCTTAATGAAGCGACTGCGAACGTCGTCAATGGTAAGTTTCATAATCGTTAGGCCCCCCTCTTATCCCATAGGGGAAGACCAATGGGGGCAATGGGTCTTACGTTATTAAAAATAAGTAGTTCAGAATTAATCAACGGGAATATCCTTGTTTACATTCTTGCAACCAATGGCGGCAAAGAAGAGGATGTAGGCAACCATTGCAACCTGGAGCCAGTAGCTGGTGATGGAATCCGTGCTCTTGGCAATGACATCTTGCAGCCAAGGCATCAGACCGCCACCGACAACCATCATCATGAAGATACCGGAAGCAGCTTCGGTGTACTTGCCAAGACCTTCGACAGAGAGGTTGAAGATACCACCCCACATGATGGAGGTGCAGAGACCGCAAGCAGCAAGGCAGAATACCTTGACGGGAATCTCATGGCCCTGGAACTGGGTAGCAACGCTTTCAGGCAGGAAGATGGCAGCCAGAAGCAGGCAGAGAGCAACGGCGGAGACAACAGTCATCTGAGTCTTTGTGCTGACCTTACCGCTGATGAAGGTAGAGCTGAAACGGCCAATGAGCATCATGAACCAGTAGCTGGCAGCCAACGTACCGCCGATGGCAGCAGAGCCTTCGAAGCCCATGTTGGTGACATAGAAGTTCAAGTGCATAGGGATACCGATTTCGACACCTACGTAGAAGAAGATAGCGATGACGCCAAAGATGAGGTGACGGAAACGGAGAGCTCCCTTCATGGAATCCATCAGAGAACCGCTATCACCGAAGTTGGGCTCGGGAATTGTTACAAAGTAAATGATGCAGAAAGAAATAGCAAAGACGGCCATACCGATGAAGAGTAGGGGAGATACGTCCGTCATGCTGGTGTTAGCCGTTACTGTACCAACGAGGATACCTGCCAACATAGGAGTTAGGGTAGCAGTCAGGGAGTTCAGTGTACCACCAATCTGGATCAGCTGGTTACCTTTGTTACCACCACCGCCAAGCATGTTCAGCATGGGGTTCACAACGGTGTTCAGCATACATACACAGAAACCGCAGACGAGTGCACCGAGGAGGTAGATGTAAAGGTTCAGCGCAACCTGAGTCTCACCAATGGTGTTGACATATACATCGTCACCATAAATACTTGATAAGTACTGCAGGGCAAGACCGACGATACCTACGATGAGGGCTGCGAGCGCCGTCTTCTTGTAGCCAATCTTCTTCAGAAGCATACCGGAAGGAATACCCATGAAGAGGTAGGCTGTGAAGTTCATCAGGTTACCCCATGATGCAGCGAATTCATACTTGAAGCCCCAGATGTTACCAAAAGGAGCACCCATGTTTGTTACGAAGCTGATCATCGCAAAGATGAAACACATCGTGATGATGGCAACAAGATTGCCATTGTTCTTTGTTTGAGTCATAGTGATTGATTTGTGTGTAAAAGGACGTTTTTCGTATAGGTTGGAATTATTTTTCTACACCGAATTTATATATAGTCGTCTGCGTGTATGTCTCGCCCGGACTCAGTACAACGCCGGGGAAGAAGGCACGATTAGGACTATCGGGGAAGTGCTGAGCCTCGAAGCAGATGGCCGAGCGGCGGGGGAATGTAGCACCTTGCTGGCCAGAATAGCCCGTTGCCCAGTTGTCCGTATAGACCTGTACGCCAGGCTCCGTGGTATAAACCTCCATGGTGCGGCCTGTATGCGGATCCAGAATCTTAGCAGCATAGCTGAGTTCGCCGGGCTGACGCTTGTTGAGCACGAAGCAGTGGTCATAGCCAGCACCGTTCTTGGTCTGCTCATCATCGGCATCTATCATATCGCCAACAGCGTGCATGGCCGTGAAATCAAAGGGAGTACCTTTCACCGCACGGATTTCACCGGTAGGAATACTGGTGTCGTCAATGGGCACGAAGAAGTCGGCATTGATCTGGCACTGCAGATCCATGATGTCGGGAGTGGGGTTAGCGATGCCGCGGATGGAGAAGAAACCGTGGTTCGTGAGATTCACGATGGTCTTCTTGTCTGTGGTGGCGGTGTAGTCAATGACCAATTCGCAGTCATTGGTCCAACGATACACGACAGTGATGTTCAAGTTGCCGGGGAATCCTTCCTCACCATCAACGGAAAGATAATGGAGCTCCAATGTCTGAGCATCTTTCTGTTTTGCGTCCCAAACGCGGGCATGAAAACCTGTGGGACCGCCATGAAGGTGATTGGGACCGTTGTTGATGGCTAAGTCGTAGGTCTTGCCGTCCAGCGTGAACTTACCCTTACAGATACGGTTGCCATAGCGACCGATCAAGGTAGATAAAAAAGGTTCCGGACTCTCTACAACGCCCTGAATCGTGTCGTGACCTTGAATGACATTTTCCAGCTTGCCGTTTTTGTCGGGAACCATGATGGCCACTAATGCACCACCGTAATTGGTTATGCAGACTTCAAAACCCTCTTTGTTGACGAGGGTATACAAATCTGTCTGCTTTCCTTGGATAGTGGACTGAAAATCTTCACGTTTCAGCCCTGAGAATTTGCTTATTTCCATGGGCAAATGATTTTTTATTAGACATTGATACCGCAAATTAAGCCAAAAAGTCTGAGTGAAACAAGCGTTTGGGCAAAAAAGAAAAGTGAAAATTGTTTAAAACACCTTCCAGATGCATTTTATTGGCCTTCTTCCTTGGGTTATTAAGCAATAAATTGTAACTTTGCGCAGTTTTTTTGAAATGAGTAATTCATAGCACCCTATGCCTAAGATATCTGTTCGTGGTATTGAGATGCCAGCTTCGCCTATCCGCAAGCTGGCTCCACTAGCGAATGCCGCCAAGCAACGTGGCATTCATGTCTATCACCTCAACATCGGTCAGCCAGACCTTCCAACGCCTCGTGCTGCGTTGGATGCCATCCGCAATATTGACCGTACAATCCTTGAGTATTCCCCCTCGCAGGGCTACCTCAGCTACCGTCAGAAGCTGGTCAATTACTATGCCAAGTATAACATTGATGTGACTCCAGATGACATCATCATCACGAGCGGTGGTTCTGAAGCAGTACTCTTTGCATTCCTTTCCTGTCTCAACCCAGGTGATGAAATCATTGTACCCGAACCTGCTTATGCCAACTATATGGCATTCGCCATTTCGGCCGGCGCTGTCATTCGCACTGTTACGACAACCATCGAGGAAGGCTTCTCTCTGCCTAAGGTTGAGAAATTCGAGGAGCTCATCAATGAGCGCACACGTGCGATACTTATATGTAATCCCAACAACCCGACAGGCTACCTCTATACGCGTCGTGAGATGAACCAAATTCGCGACTTGGTTAAGAAATACGACCTATACTTGTTCTCAGACGAGGTATATCGCGAGTTTATTTATACGGGATCACCATATATTTCCGCTTGTCACCTGGAAGGCATTGAACAGAATGTCGTCCTCATCGACTCCGTCTCGAAACGTTATTCAGAGTGCGGTATTCGTATCGGTGCACTCATCACCAAGAACGAGGAGGTGCGAAAAGCGGTGATGAAATTCTGTCAGGCACGCTTGTCTCCACCTCTCATCGGACAGATTGCTGCTGAAGCATCCCTGGATGAGTCCGAAGATTACAGCCGCGATGTCTATGACGAATATGTAGAACGCCGTAAATGCCTGATTGATGGGCTTAACCGTATTCCTGGCGTCTATAGCCCCATTCCGATGGGCGCATTCTACACAGTGGCACGTCTTCCGGTTGAGGATGCCGAGGATTTCTGTGCATGGTGTCTGAGAGATTTCAATTATGAAGGTGAGACCGTCATGATGGCACCTGCAGCTGGCTTCTATACCACCCCTGAACTTGGACGTGACGAAGTCCGTTTGGCCTATGTCCTAAAGAAGGAAGACCTCACACGAGCGCTGTTTGTTCTTCGCAAAGCCCTTGAAGCATATCCTGGACGTAAGGCATGAGTCTTTCGTTTTCCATAGCCCGACGTCTATATGGCCATCGTGCTGAGGGCCATCGGATGTCGCGGCCGGCTGTGACCATCGCAATGTGGGGTGTCGCAGTCGGTCTTGCGGTTATGATTCTGTCGGTATGTATCATTTTGGGGTTCAAGGGTGAAATCCGGGAAAAGGTCATTGGTTTTGGTGGTCATGTAGAAGTCATCAATTATCGGAGCCTTTACAGCGCAGAAGCCCAACCGGTTGTCATCGATGAATTACTCATGCATCGTCTTTCCAGACTCGACGGTGTCACGCATGTTCAGCGATTTGCGACAAAGACGGGTATGTTGAAGACGGACGAGGCCTTTAAGGGTATTGTACTCAGAGGCCTCTCTGAAGAGTATGACACCACATTCCTCGCTGCACATCTCCTTGAAGGACATCTTCCACAACTCGCAGATACCACTACTGCAAATCAGATTGTTGTGTCATCATTAATGGCTCAGGAGCTGAACCTGAAAGTCGGTGAAAAAGTCTATGCTTATTTCTTTTCGGAGAACGTGAAGGCACGCCGTTTCCTGATTACGGGAATCTACGAAACACATCTCCGTGAGTTTGACAACACGCTCGTCTTTACGGATCTCTTCGGAACGCAAAAGCTCAATGGATGGGAAACGGACCAATGCTCTGGCGCAGAAATCCGTGTGGCGGATTTCAATCGGGTAGAGGAGTACGCATTTGACATTGCCCAGGTCATGAATCGGACGCAAGACAGAGACGGAAATACCTATTCCACGCATAGCATCAAAGAACTATATCCGGGTATTTTCTCGTGGCTCTCGCTGCTTGACACAAATGTCTATGTGATTCTTATCTTAATGATTCTGCTCAGTATCTTTACGATGACGGCAGGACTTCTCATCCTTATCTTAGAGCGCACTTCTTTTATAGCTGTGATGAAATCCCTCGGAGCTACGAACAGCCAGATCCGACACATCTTCCTGCATTTTGCAGCGATGCTCATCGGTCGTGGGCTCGTCATTGGAAATATATTAGGAATCGGGCTGGCACTCCTGCAGAAATATGGTGCCGTTGTACATCTTGATCCCGCAACCTACTACGTGGATGCCGTTCCCATTCAGTTCTCATGGCCTCTCATCATCGTGCTCAATATCGCCACGCTCCTGCTGACCACGTTGGTTCTCACAATACCTTCGCATTTAGTATCTCGCATACAACCAGCCCGTGTGATGCGCTTTGATTAATCTGAATATCTATTGATAAATCATCCTAAAACGATAATCCTATGCTATCTGTAAACGAACTTAATGATCGACTCATCGATCTCGCCTTTGCTGAAGATATCGGCGACGGCGACCACACAACACTTTGCTGTATTCCTGCTGATGCAATGGGAAAGAGCAAGCTCCTGATTAAAGAAGAAGGCATTCTCGCTGGTGTAGAGATTGCCAAAGAGGTTTTTCATCGTTTTGATCCTTCCATGCAGGTCGAGGTCTTCATAAATGATGGTGCGCATGTCAAGCCTGGGGATATTGCAATGATTGTCACAGGCAAGGTGCAGAGTCTGCTCCAGACTGAGCGCCTCATGCTGAATATCATGCAGCGTATGTCTGGCATCGCCACGATGACGAACAAATATGTTCAGCGTCTTGAAGGCACTAAGACACGTGTCCTCGATACGCGCAAGACCACACCCGGTATGCGCATGCTTGAGAAAGCAGCAGTGAAAATCGGCGGAGGAGTCAATCACCGTATCGGCCTCTTCGATATGATTCTCCTCAAAGATAATCATGTGGACTTCGCTGGTGGAATTGAAAATGCCATCAACCGCTGCCACGAGTATCTCAAGGCAAAGGGCAAGGATTTGAAGATTGAAATCGAAGTGCGTAATTTCGATGAGCTCAATCGCGTCCTCGCTATTGGCGGTGTGGATCGAATCATGCTTGACAACTTTACGCCGGCAGATACCAAGAAGGCTGTAGATCTTATTGGCGGACGCTTTGAGACAGAGTCCAGCGGTGGTATCACCATTGATAATCTGCGTGAGTATGCCGAGTGTGGCGTTGACTTCATTTCCGTTGGTGCTCTTACCCATAGCGTTAAAGGCTTGGACATGAGTTTCAAGGCTTGTTAATTAATTGATTGAGACCTCGTACAATGCGGCGCTTTCTTCTCATTTTTACCTTTTTGACCCTTTGCATGTCCTATGCCGAGGGACAGAAACGTAAAGTTATCTATGTGGAGAAGGACATGGACGAGGTCACAGTCAAACCGAAGAAGCAGCGTTATAAGCGTAAAGGAAATCCCGCTGTCGAGCTGATGCGAAAGGTCATTGCCGCCAAGAGCAACCACGAGCTGGAAAGGAATGACTACGTCAGTTATTACAAGTACCAGCGTATCACATCGGGTTTCAATAATATCACGCAGGAGCTGGCAGATTCTTTGCCCATCCTGCGCGGTGATGTACTCAAGCGGCAAGTGGAATTCTGCCCTCAGACGGGTCAGTATATTCTCCCGTTGCATTATACCGAGACCGTTACCCATCATATCGCACGACGCGAGCCCAAAGCTGAACGTAATTTCGTCCTTGGCACCAATAGTGAAGGCGTTACTGATCTGCTGCCCATTGGCGAAGAGGTGAATACCGTGCTTGCGAGTGTCTTTGCTGACGTCAACGTCTATGATGATGTCATCAATATGCTGGAGCGCAGGTTTACGAGCCCTTTGTCTTCACGTGCAGCCATCTCCTTCTTCCAGTTCTTTATCGAGGATACGCTGGAGGTAGATAACAAATCCTGCTTCCAATTGAGCTTCGTACCGCAGAACCCGCAGGACTTTGGCTTTAGCGGTCGTCTTTGGATTCTCAACGATAGCACCTATCGCGTCCATAAATGTTTGCTCACGCTTCCGTTACGTTCCAGTGTCAACTATATCAATGCCCTCACGATGGAGCAGCGCTTCACCGACCTTCCCAATGGTCAACGCGTGCTCCTGACTGACGATATGTTTGCTGAACTCGGCATCTTGAAGGGTCAGCGTTTCGCGATGGTGCATCGTGCCACGAACTATACGCACATCTCATTAGATAGCATACCAGATGATGAGTTCCATAAGAGCGATAAGTTGCGTGAGGGTACAGCCATCCGCAAAGAAGCAGATTTCTGGGCACAGCATCGTGTGGACACTTTATCCAGCGCAGAACGTAGTCTTGGCCACATGGTGTCTTCCTTCCGCGATTTGAAGGGCAGCGGCTGGTTCCTCTATTTCACGCGGGCTGTCATCAACAATTATTTCGAGACAACGGCGCAGCAGAATACCTCGCTCTTTGATATCGGTCCCATCATGTCGATGATATCCCACAATGATATTGATGGCTATCGTTTCCGCTTTGGTGGACAGACTACAGCTTTGCTGCATCCCAAACTGTTCTTCAAGGGCTATGTGGCTTTTGGCAAGCAGAGTCAGAACTGGTACGGTATGGGTGAGGTGGAATATTCCTTCCTGCGCAAGCAACAGTCGCCGCATGAATTCCCTCGTCATAGTATTGCCGCTCAGGTGCAAAAGGACGTGTTCAGTCCTGCCGACATGATGTGGCAGCATGGGCGTGATAAGGATAACGTATGGACGTCTTTCAAGTGGGAGACCGTGGACCACATGATGTACCAGCAGCACGCATTGTTGCGCTATGAGGTGGAGACCAACAATCACTGGGATTTCAAACTACAGGCCAAACATGCACAGACTACTCCTTGCGGAGCACTCTATTACCGACGTATGGATGGGACGGATGTTGAACACCTTCGTATGACGGAGCTTTTGGCCTCTATCCGTTGGGCGCCAGGCGAGGAGATCATCAACTCCAAGCAACGACGTCATGTCGTTCACCACAACAATCCTGTTTTTGGTCTTGCCCACACCGTAGGTCTTAAAGGCGTATTTGGTAGTGACTACCATTATAATGTCACAGAACTGACAGCCTATCAGCGCATCTGGTTGAATTCCTACGGACGCATAGACCTCAACCTGCGTGGTGCCATTCAGTGGAACAAGGTGCCCTTCCCACACCTGCTCATGCCTGTCGCCAACACCTCTTATATTATTACGCGCGATATGTTCAACATGATCCACAATATGGAATTCGTGAACGATCGCTATCTTTCCTTCACGGCGCAATGGGATCTCTCTGGTAAGCTCCTGAATCGCGTACCGCTCATCAAGAGTCTCAAGTTGCGCGAGGTGATTGGCTTCCGTGCGCTCTATGGCCAACTGTCTGACAAGAACAATCCTGCCCTGCATCCTGGTGACCACGATCTCTTCGAGATGCCCAGTCGCGATGGCGTCTCCATCGTCCATCCGATGGGCGATGTCCCCTATATGGAAGCCAGCGTAGGTCTCCACAACATACTCAAAATAATGCGTGTAGATTATGTCTATCGCATCAACTATCACGACTTCCCAGGCGTTAAGAAACACGGCATCCGCTTCTGCCTCCAATTTGATTTCTGATTATGAGTCTCTTTCATACCGACCCACTATTGCTACGCATCCGCCAGCATGAAAAACTCTCCACGATGGAGCAACTGTTGCTGACGGTGTCGCTCTCCATACCTGCCATCCTTGCCCAGCTCTCCAGCATCTTGATGTTCTATATCGACGATGCGATGGTGGGCAGTCTTGGAGCCAATGCCTCTGCGTCAATCGGTATCATAGCGACTACAACGTGGCTCTTCTGGAGCATTATCTCGTGTGTGGCAACGGGTTTCTCTGTTCAGGTAGCCCATCTGGTAGGAGCTAACGACCTGCCGCGTGCGCGCAATGTCTTCCGTCAGAGCCTTTTTGCCGGACTTATCGTTTCTGTACTCACGGCACTGCTTGGCGTCGCCATTTCTTCACGCTTGCCGTATTGGTTGGGTGGAGGAGAAGAGATAGCCTCTGATGCCTCACGCTATTTCCTCATCTTTGTCTTGGGCGCACCTCTCTCTATGGTCAACATGTTGGCATCATCGATGCTCCGCTGCGCAGGTAACATCAAGGTCCCCTCCATCGCCAATGTCGTGATGTGTATCCTTGACGTTGTCTTTAACTTCTTCATGATCTTCCCCACGCGTACTGTCATGCTCGGAGCTTCCTCGTCAGCGCTTCATGTGACTATTCCAGGTTTCGGGCTTGGTGTCCCAGGTGCTGCGCTTGGAACCCTTTTGGCGGAAGGCGTTATCGCATCCTATCTGCTGTGGTTTGCTTGCGTCCGTTCTCGTGAGTTGAGGATTGTAAATGAATCGGGCTCCTTCATTCCAGAGCGTAAGATTGTCGGCGAAGCGCGACGCATTGCTGGTCCAGTCTTCCTGCAACGCGTACTGATGAATGTGGCCCAGATTGTGACAACGATTATCGTGGCTCCTCTTGGTGCTGTCGCCATCGCTGCCAATGCGCTTGGCGTTACTGCGGAGAGCCTGTGTTATATGCCTGGCTATGGTATCGGCGAAGCAGCTACCACGCTTGTCGGACAGAGCTATGGTGCCAAACGCTATCGGCTGACAGAACGCTTTGCGTGGATGAATACGTTACTCGGCATGGCCGTGATGACTGTCATGGGCGTGATTATGTATATCGCGGCTCCCCTGATGATGGCATCCCTGACCCCAGACGAAGCTGTACGCCAGCTTGGTACAGAATGTTTGCGTATTGAGGCTTGGGCTGAGCCTGGCTTTGCAGCATCCATTGTGGCCATGAGTTGTTTTGTCGGCACGGGCGATACGCGTAAGCCCGCTTTCATGACGCTCTTTTCCATGTGGGCCGTCCGTGTGACCCTCGCTGCCCTTCTGGCCCCCCACTATGGGCTTCAAGGCGTATGGCTCGGAATGGCCATCGAACTGACTTTCCGCGGACTGATCTTCCTGGCTCGCCTCAAATGGGGAAACTGGAAGAAGATAAAGAATTAAGAGATACGATACATGTTTTCAACACAACTTACTTCCTATTATTAAATTATTCGAATTATGACTCTCATTCAAAACATGTCTTTCGGCGGCGAACGTCCGCTGTTTGCACAACACGATTTAAGACTCGAGAACGTTACGATTACAGAAGGCGAAAGTGGTATCAAATGCTGTCGGAATATCGAGGCTGACCGCTGTCGCTTCATTGGTAAATATCCCTGGTGGCATGTGAATGGCTCGCTCATCACCAACTGCTATTTCGAGGTCGGCTCGCGCTCGGCCATTTGGTACAGCAACGATATGGTGATACGTGACTGCGTGATTGATGCGCCCAAGTTTTTCCGCGAGATGCGTGGCCTCACATTGGAGCATGTTCAGCTCAATGACGCAGACGAGACATTTTGGCGTGTCCAGAATCTCACCATCCGTCAGGTGAAACTACATGAAGGGACCTATCCTTTCATGTTCAGCGAGAACGTGGATGTGGACGGTCTTGAGAGCGATTCCAAGTACGTGTTCCAATACGTGCGGAATGCAGTCGTCCGCAACGCCAATATTGTTACGAAGGATGCTTTCTGGGAAACAGAGAACGTGACTATCTATGATTCCGTCCTTGATGGCGAATACCTTGGATGGCACAGCAAGAACTTGCGCTTGGTCCGCTGTCATATCGCGGGCGAACAACCACTTTGTTATATTGACGGTCTTGTGCTTGAGGACTGTACTTTCGACGCCGCCTGTGATCGTGCCTTTGAAGAGAGCCGTAACATTCAAGCCGAGATAAAAGGCTCCATCACCAATATTAAGAATCCTGTCAGCGGTCGCATCGTCGCAGATGCCATTGGCTCCGTTACGATCGACGAGAATATCTTGCCACCTGCTAATTGTGAAATCATTACACGTGAATCTTAACCTATATGACTTACGACTTTGACAAACCCGTTCCCCGTCGTGGCACCCATTGTGTCAAGTGGGACGAAGCGCCTGAAGGTGTGCTCCCCATGTGGGTCGCAGATATGGACTTCGAGACAGCACCTTGCGTGATTGAAGCCCTGCGCAAACGCCTCGACCACGGCGTCTTTGGCTATAACTATATCCCAGACAGCTTCTACGACAGCATTATCTGGTGGCAGAGCCATCGCCATCAATGGACACCACGCCGCGAGTGGATTCAATATACCAGCGGTGTCGTGCCTGCGCTCTCTGCGATTGTCCGTGGGTTATGCAAGCCTGGTACCCCCGTGATGTTCTTCACGCCAGCCTACAACTGTTTCTTTTCCTCTGTGCGCAACAACGATTGCCGCATGGTGGAGTTTCCGTTGACGTGGTCGCCTGACGAGGAACACTATAGTATCGATTTCGCCGCCTTCGAGCGCACCATCGTGGAGCAGCACGTATATCTCTTCATCCTCTGCAATCCTCATAATCCTACAGGACGTGTCTGGACGCGCGAGGAACTCACCTCGCTGGCCGAGATCTGTGCCCGCCATCAGGTCATCGTACTCTCCGACGAGATTCATTGCGAGTTCCTCAATCCGGAGCTTGGACGTCCATTCCTGCCTTTTGCGCCGATAGCAGATGCCGCAGGTTGTCAATGGGTTGTAACGAGTGCGCCAAACAAAGCCTTTAACATAGCTGGACTGATGACATCCTATATCATCACGCCAGTTCCTGAGTACTATGCGGCGATTGAACGTGCCAGAAATATCAATGAGGTATGCGATATCAACTGCTTTGGATTCATTGCCCTGGAGGCGGCCTATTCTCCTGAAGGCGAAGCGTGGTTCACACAGCTCAACGACTATATCTACGCCAACTACCGTCTCTTCCGTGATACGCTCAAGGCCGCTGTGCCAGCGTTGCCGATAGCTCCCCTCGAAGGCACCTATCTTGCCTGGCTCGATGTGGCAGCCCTCGGCTACGATTCACAATCCCTTGTGAAATATCTGATGGAGGAGCGTCACCTCTGGGTGAATCCAGGTGACATGTACGGAAAGTCAGGTTTCCTGCGTGTGAATCTGGCCACGCAACGCGCCAACGTCGAGGCTGCTCTCAAGCGACTGTTGCCACTTCCTGAAATATCAGAAGTGAATTCATGAATTTGTCCATTATTTAGGTTTTTAATACAAAAATGTTTGTTTTGCAGCCTTAAGAATAAAAATTTTTGAAGATTTGTTAGTTTGATAACGAGATAATCCGTAC
Organism: Bacteroidaceae bacterium; assembly: GCA_024698925.1. Taxonomy (GTDB): domain Bacteria; phylum Bacteroidota; class Bacteroidia; order Bacteroidales; family Bacteroidaceae; genus Physcousia. The sequence goes on from JAILQO010000083.1 coordinate 23,913, forward strand.
CTTTGCAAAAAGTTAAAGATTTTTCTCATGAGTGTCATTAAAAATATTGCTGGTTGGTATTTCTCGCGAAAAGCGTTGCCCTATTGGTGCGTGTTGATTTTTGACTGTCTCGTGGTTCTTTCCTCAGGCTTGTTCTGCTACGCACTTGATCATGGGGTTATCCATACAATTCAAGACTTTTGGCCCGTATTCGGAACTCTATCATTCTATCTGCTCTTCTTTCTGGTAGGCTTCCGTCTCATGCGCACCTATAGTGGTGTGCTCCGCTATTCTTCCTTTGCGGATATCTACCGTATTGGTGTGGCCAATTTGATTGGCATCGTCTGTATCGCCTTGGCTCGTGGCATACTTCATTTTGACGCTGTATTCGTCCCAATTCGCACGAAGGAACTGATCTTCGTCTTCCTGCTTTCTACGACAGTGATGATGGCCATGCGCGTTGTCATGAAGTTCCTCTTTGAGAAGGTCAATGAGGATAACAATCTTCGCAATGTGTTTATCTATGGTGTCAAGGACGGTGGCATTGCCCTGGCGAAGTCCATCCGTATGGAGACACCTACACGTTTCTCGCTGAAAGGTTTTGTCAGCGATGAGAACGATATGATTGGCCACATGCTTCAGGGCGTGGAAGTCTTCCGCAAGAACGACTCATTGATCGCGGAGATGAAGCGTAAGAATGTCAAGGGGCTCTTGGTATCGCCGCTGAAGCGTGATGACTTGGCCCAGGATCAGGACTTCGTCAACAATCTTCTGGATGCCAATATCGCTATCTATACTTATGATAATGCCCAGAAGTGGGATGGTCACAGCGATATCAGCGCTTCTCATTTGCATGAGGTGCAGATTGAGGACCTCTTGCCGCGCAATGAGATTCAGGTCGATCTGGATGCCGTTGCCCGCCTGCTGAACAACAAGTGCATCCTCATCACGGGTTCTGCCGGTAGTATCGGTTCTGAGATGGTTCGCCAGATTGCCAAGTTCGGTCCTGCACGTCTCGTCCTGGTAGATACGGCCGAGACTCCTCAGCACGATATCCGCCTGATGATGAAGCGTGAATTCCCTGAGATTGAAGCGTTCACCATCGTTACCAGCATCACCAACGAGAGCCGCATGGAACATATCTTCCAGACCTATAAGCCTGAGTATGTCTTCCACGCTGCCGCCTACAAACACGTACCGATGATGGAGGACAACCCCAGCGAGGCCGTCCTCAACAATATCCTTGGTACCCGTAATATCGCCGACCTCTCCGTGAAATATGGCGTGAAGAAGTTCGTGATGGTATCCACGGACAAGGCTGTGAACCCCACCAATGTGATGGGTTGCTCCAAGCGTATCTGTGAGATCTACGTCCAGTCCCTTGACCGCCACCTCAAGAACCGCATTGCTGAAGGCGAATTGAAGAGTGCTACGCAGTTCGTGACTACGCGCTTTGGTAATGTCCTTGGCTCTAACGGTTCCGTCATACCGCTCTTCCGCGAGCAGATTCGCAACGGCGGCCCTGTTACCGTTACGCACCCCGATATCATTCGTTTCTTCATGCTCATCCCCGAGGCTTGTAAGCTGGTGCTCGAAGCTGGCACGATGGGTAATGGCGGTGAGATCTTCGTCTTCGATATGGGCAAGCCCGTGAAGATTGCCGACCTGGCACGCCGCATGATTCGTCTCTCCGGCGCTACCAACGTGGAGGTACAGTTCACTGGCCTGCGCGATGGTGAGAAACTCTACGAAGAAGTCCTCAACGACGAGGAAATCACCATGCCCACATTCAACAAGAAGATTAAGATTGCACAGGTGCGTGAGTATGATTATGCCGAAGTGTGCAATTGGATCAATGAGCTGATTCGCGTCAGCCGTGATTACGACAATATGGCTACCGTCAAACAGATGAAGTGCATCGTACCAGAGTACAAGAGCCAACACTCTGTTTACGAAGCCCTCGACAAATAAGAAAAGAACCACACACATTATATAAAAAAACGGGACTGTGTTACGCCATGTACACAGCCCCGTTTGTTTTTTCCTATCAGTTTATTCCCACTCGATGGTGGCTGGTGGCTTGGAGGAGATGTCGTAGCAGACGCGGTTGACGCCGCGGACGTGGTTGATGATGTCTGTGGAGACGCGTGCCATGAAGTCGTAGGGCAGGTGTGCCCAGTCTGCTGTCATCGCGTCTGTGCTTGTCACAGCGCGCAGAGCCACAGGATGCTCGTAGGTACGTTCGTCGCCCATCACGCCCACACTGCGTACGGTGGAAAGCAGGATGGCGCCTGCCTGCCAGATTTGGTCGTACAGCGATACTTCGATGGTGCCGTCCTGCATGTCGGCAGGGACACCGGCTGCGAGTACACGACGTGCTTCCTCGCCGCTGAGCTTGACCTTATATTCGCGCAGGCCGCGGATATAGATATCGTCAGCTTCCTGCAGGATGCGCACTTTCTCTGGAGTGATATCGCCCAGGATGCGGACTGCGAGGCCAGGGCCAGGGAAGGGGTGACGCGTAATCAGGTGCTCCGGCATACCCAGCTGACGACCTACGCGACGCACCTCGTCCTTGAACAGCCATTTCAGCGGTTCGCAGAGCTGCAGGTGCATCTCCTCGGGCAGACCGCCCACGTTGTGGTGGCTCTTGATGACCTTGCCCGTGATGTTGAGGGATTCGATGCGGTCCGGATAGATGGTGCCCTGTGCGAGCCAGCGTGCATCCGTGATCTTCTTGGCCTCGGCATTGAACACCTCCACGAAGTCGCGGCCGATAATCTTACGCTTCTGTTCTGGGTCTGTCACGCCTGCCAGATCCGCAAAGAACTTCTCGCTGGCATCAACGCCGATGACGTTCAGGCCCAGCACCTTGTAATCCTCCATGACCTGTGTGAACTCGTTCTTACGGAGCATACCGTGATCCACGAAGATGCAGGTGAGGCGGTCGCCGATGGCGCGATTCAGGAGTACTGCAGCCACGCTGCTGTCCACGCCGCCCGAGAGGCCGAGGATCACGCGGTCATTGCCCAGCTGTGCCTTCAGCTCAGCCACGGTGGTGTCCACGAACGATGCGGCACTCCAGCTCTGGGTGCTTCCGCAGATATCCACGACGAAGTTCTTGAGCAGCAGGGAGCCCTGTACGCTATGGAACACCTCGGGGTGGAACTGTACGCCCCACAGCTTTTCGCCTTCTGCCTGATAGGCCGCGTTCTGTACGCTCTCTGTAGAGGCGATGGTCTTGAAGCCTTTGGGCAGGGCGGTGATCGTGTCGCCGTGACTCATCCACACTTGCGAACCTTGGTTGAAACCTTTGAACAGGGGATTGGAGGTCTCGAAGGTCGTGAGGTTCTGTCGGCCGTACTCACGTGAGGGAGCCGGCTCGACACGTCCGCCCAGCGTGTGGCTCATGAACTGAGCGCCGTAGCAGATGCCCAGGATGGGGTAGCGGCCGCGGATGGTGTCAAGGTTGACCTTGAAAGCGCTGGGGTCATAGACGCTGAATGGCGAACCGCTCAGGATGACGCCAATCACATCGGGATCGTCCTCGGGGAACTTGTTGTAAGGCAGGATCTCGCAGAACGTATCCAACTCACGGACGCGCCGTCCGATGAGTTGTGTCGTCTGTGATCCGAAGTCTAAGATGATAATCTTTTGCATGAGGATTATGTTGTGATAGAGAAAGAACTGATGGGGTTAACAGGTCTCAAGGAACGCCTCGGCCTGTGCCAGGCTGTCCAGCTTGCCCACGTCGATGAGACTGAAATCGGCCATGTACGCGTTGATGGTGTGGTCGCGGCAGGCGCTGAGATAGAAGTCGATAATCGAGAAGCGTTCAGGCCACGCGTCCATGAGCGGGAACAGGGTGGGGTGGATGACGTGTATGCCGGCGAAGGGAGCCTTCAGCGTAGCACGCTGCAGGGCGTCGTCAAAGGGCGAGCGCACCTCCTCCGTTCGCGTGTTTGTCCATCCCACGAGGCGCTGCTGTGCGTCAAAAAGCAGATAGCGTCCGCTGGCGCTCTCACGTCTGGAGATGGCTAATGTGGTTGTCTGCTGTGATACGGCTTCGTCCCATAGCGCCTCGAGCGACAGATTGGAGAGGATATCCACGTTGTGAATCAGCACGGGGCTGTCTGCGTCGAAGAGCGGATATGCCTTCTTGATGCCGCCGCCCGTCTCCAGCAGTTCAGCACGTTCATCGCTGATGCGGATATCAAGTCCGAAGTTACTGTTGGCGTCAAGGAAATCGATAATCTGCTGCCCGAAATGGTGGACATTCACCACAATGCGCTCAAAACCGGCAGCCTTGAGGCGCAACAGTACATGTTCGATTAAGGGGCGTCCACCTACTGGCACGAGCGCCTTGGGCATCGTGTCGGTGAGCGGTTTTAAGCGTGTGCCGAGTCCTGCGGCAAAGACCATGGCCTGTTTCATGGCTCAATCATGATTTTTTGTGCGTGCAAAGGTACGAAAAATAAATGCGATGTCAAAGAAAAAGCCTCATAAAAAATCCTAACCTTAAATAGTTGTGAAAAATAGCCACTTTCACTGATTGGTTTTCAAAATAATGTGTACCTTTGCCGCCAGAGATTAAACGACTTAACAACTTATAATATGAATACGCGACGATTACTCATTCCGCTCCTTGCATGCCTCTTTGCCACAACGGCGTGGGCAGACGTAGAGATTAACGAGACAAACTTCCCAGACGAGATCTTCCGCAACTGGGTGCTGGGTCAGGAGTACGGCTCGGATGGCGTGTTGACGGATGAGGAGATTGCAGGTGTAAAAAATATCAATGTTGCAGAAAAAGAAATCCAAAGCCTGAAGGGTATCGATTTTTTCACCGAAATAACGCGTCTGAGTTGCCCGAGCAACCAGTTGACAGCGTTGGATTTATCCAAGAACATTAAGCTGAAGACCGTATATTGTGTTGACAATCAGTTAACATCGTTGGACTTGACAAGTAATACAGAAATGATAGAACTTTACTGTATGGAGAACCAACTGCAAACGCTGAATGTCTCGAATATAAATTTGTGGAAATTGAACTGCGAAAACAACCAACTGAAAGAACTGAATGTCTCGGGTTGCACATCGCTGTCAGACCTGAATTGTTCATTCAATCAATTGGTGTCGATAGATGTGTCAACGTGTGTAGGGTTGAAGTCTTTGGCTTGTGTAAAAAATCTGTTGACAGAGTTAGATGTAACAAAGAACTCGCGCTTGCAGTCGCTGGAATGTTCAGCGAACAAGTTGACCATTTTGGATCTGTCTGAATGTACGGAGTTGGGCTATCTTGATTGTGGCGAAAACCAATTGACATCGCTTGTTGTCTCTATGTGCCCGAAGATGTCAAATCTGTATTGTTATAGTAATTTGCTGACGACGCTGACGATTGATGAGTCTAACACGGAGCTCGAGTATCTTTCCTGTGAAAACAATCAGCTTAAAGGTGAGGCCATGGATTCACTGGTGGCGAATCTTCCAACGCGGAACGACTTTCCAGGCACTCTGACTGTTCTTAACAAAGACTTTGAAACCGAGCAGAACGAGATGAGTTCAGCACAGGTCGCTATTGCAAAGAAGAAAGGATGGGAACCGTTATATTGGGATGCCGGTTGGAAAGAATATGCAGGATATGATGTCTTTAACGGCCTCAACTCTCCTCGCGCCGCAGCCCCCAACGCCCAATGCATCTACAATTTCTCCGGCCAGCGCATCACCCGTCCCCGCAAGGGCCTGTTCATCACAGGTGGACGGAAGGTAGTGGTGAAGTAAGTGACAAAGCACATAGATAAAAAGACGCATCCCCGCTGGTCCATGAGGACTGCCGGGGAGAGTGATAGGCAAGTAATCAGATAACATCGTAAACATTATGATTAGAGTATTGACAGAAAAAGGACTGAGCGGCAACGCACTGAAGGTCATCGCCATCGTCGCCATGACGATCGACCACATGGCATGGGTGGGCATCGAGACCTACGAGCAGGCTGAGACGCCGACGCAGATATTCCTGCACTGCATCGGACGGCTGACGGCCCCAATGATGATATTCTTCGTGGCCGAGGGCTATCACCACACGCACGACTTCCGCCGCTACCTACGCCGTCTGCTCATGCTGGCCGTGGTGAGCCACTTCGCCTTCTGCTATTTCAACATGTCGGGCTTCAACCCGCTCGGCAAC
>JAILQO010000048.1 GCA_024698925.1 Bacteroidaceae bacterium
CGTCGTATGCTCGCTGCTGGCTACATGCAGGAACCATGATGTCAATCCCCGGGACTACCTGAACGATGTCATCGGCCAGATGCCGTATCATGCAAAGGCATCGCATGAGGAACTCATCGGGCTGCTGCCTCACAAGTGGAAGCTGACACATCCAGAAGCTGTCATGACGAAGACTACATGATATAGGTATCACATAAAGGTGCACAAAAAGCAACAGCAGCTATAGTCGAATAGGATTGTAGCTGCTGTTGTTATAGTATATAGGTACTAATACCTGTAGTTTATCGGATGCTTACGTCTATCTTATACGCCTGTGAGAAACCCGACAGGCTCCAGCCGATAAACCAGATCACCATGAGTGATTTCTGGAAAAACTCTTTCTTCTTCATAATATTGGTATTAAGGAATGATGATTGAATGGTGCAAAGGTAAGCATAATCGGACTAACTACAAAAAGAAAATCCCTATCTTGCGATGGGGATTCTCCTATTAGTTCAGATGCTGAGTGATATTACTGTTCCAGCAGCTTTTCCATTTCCTTTTGCTTAGCCTTGTTGTCCAGGATGTAGTACACGGTGGAGAGGCGGCTGGCCCACTTGTGCGTGTTGTCCGGCTCGATCTCCTGCACCTTCAGGAAGTAAGGCTCGGCCTTCTGATAGGCCTCTTTAACAGGCTTGATGGCGTTGTTGTACTGAGCTTGGGTCATGTTCTTGCCGCTGAGGGCTTCGTTGATGTCATAACCGTGGTTGCTCCAGCAAACACCTGCATTGTAATAAGCATCGGAGAAGTTAGGATCGGTCTCGATGGCCTTGTCAAAGTAAGGAATGGCATCGGTGTACTTCTTGTTGTTCATCAGCACCAGGCCCTTGGCGTAGTTACCAATCTTGCTGGTCTCGTTGCCTGCCAGCACATCATCGGCAAATGCCATTGCATTGGCATTGTCATTGTGGCTGAAGTAGTATGCCAGGATGTTCTGGGCTACAGCCTCCGTGGAGGAAGGATCTGCGACAACGATTTCACGACCTACCTTCAACCATTGTGCGGTATCACCCTTCTCGATCAGAGCGGCCAGGTGGAGCTGGTTCACATTATCCTTCTCCTGGGTGTACTGATGGGCCTGAGGGATGAACTGCAGGAAGGTGTCATAATCCTTAGCGAAGTAAGCGGAGAGGCAGGTAAAATAGGCAATCTGAGCGGTCTGCTCGTCCTTCTCCATCTCGGCGGCAACATCCTTGAGGATGGTGTAAGTCTTAGGATAAGTCATCCAGCGCTTGAAAGCCTCCACTGCCTTGCCGAACTTGGAGTTGTCCTTGGTATTCTGACCTTCTGTGAAATACATCTGGCCCAGATAAGCTACATAGGGACGGAACTTGAAGACATTGGCCTGGTTGGGCATCGTATAAGGATCCTTCTCACCTTTCAGGCCCATCTCCTGAGTGACCTTGTAGCATTTCTCCATAGCGTCCAGGGCCTCATAAATGTTCTGGGAGAGCTGGTCCAGATCCACAGGCTCTTTGTTGATCACCTTGTCCAACAGCGGAGAGAAGGTGTAAATATGCAACTGAGCCTTGATGTCCCAGGCATTAGCCAGTTCCTTCTTGGTCTCAGGGCTGGTGAGTGTAGGCTCAACCATAGACATGCACTGTGCCAGTTTGGTTGTCAGAGCCACCTGATCCTTATCATTCTTGTCGGGCTTTGCCACAAGGTCCTGTACTTCATTCTTCAGGTCACGAGCCTTGCGCACCACTTTGTCCTGTGCTGATGCTGTTCCGGCAACGGCCAGAAGAGCGACTGCAAATAAAATCTTTTTCATAACAGAGATTGTTTTAGTTAAAGATTCGTTTTATTATTCAATTCTAAATTTTCTATTTTCAATTCTCAATTCTCAATTATCAATTATTGAGGGGGCCTTCGGCCTGCCATTTAGACAGGCCAAAGGAGATTAGGTTTACTGCTGGTTGTCACGATCCAATGTCACCGTTTGTCCGTCAGACAGTTGCGTGGGCTCTGGGAGCTCTACGGCACGTGCCTCTTCAGGCAAATCTTCCTCATCATCCTCGCGTGGGACAATGCAGACGTTGGCAATGGTATCGTTGCGCTTAGCCAGCTCGATGAGCTTCACACCCTGGGTGGCGCGACCTTGAATCTTGATGTCCTCCAGGTGCATACGAAGTGTGACACCGCTCTTGTTGATGATCATGAGGTCGTCATCGTTGGTGACACTCTTAATAGCTGTCAGCAGACCGGTCTTCTCTGTCACCTCGAGGGTCTTCACACCCTTACCACCACGGTTGGTGATACGGTAGTCCTCGACATCGGAGCGCTTGCCGAAGCCGCGTTCGCTAACCACAAGTATGCTCTCCTCTTCGGGCTTGTCGATGACAACCATGCCGACTACTTCGTTGCCTTCGCCTTCGAGCGTGATACCACGTACACCTGTTGCGGTACGACCCATAGCGCGGACGGTACCTTCGTTGAAGCGTACGGCACGACCCATGCGGCTGGCAATGATAACTTCGTTCTCACCATTGGTCAGAGCGACATCGACGACACGGTCGCCATCGGCGATATTGATAGCGTTGACACCATTGGTACGCGGACGGCTGTAATCTGCCAGCGAGGTCTTCTTGATGGTACCGTTCTTGGTGCAGAACAGGACGTAGTGCGAAGCGTTGAAGTCGGCATCGTTGAGCTTGCGCACATAGAGGCATGCGTTAACGGCATCATCGGGCTCAATGTTGAGCATGTTCTGGATGGCACGTCCCTTGGAGGCTTTGTTGCCTTCGGGAATGTCATAGACCTTCAGCCAGTAGCAGCGACCCTTCTTAGTGAAGAACAACATCGTGTTGTGCATCGTAGCACGATACAGGTATTCGATGAAGTCGCCATCACGCGTTGAGGAGCCCTTGGCACCCACACCTGCACGTCCCTGTGCACGGAACTCAGCCAGCGGCGTGCGCTTGATGTAGCCGAGATGACTGATGGTAATAACCACCTCATCATCAGAATAGAAGTCCTCGGGGTTGAATTCTTCGCTGGAATAGACAATCTCAGAGCGACGGGCATCGCCGAACTTCTCTTTGACCTCCAGGAGTTCGTCCTTAATGACCTTCCAGCAGAGGGCGTCATCGGTCAGGATCTGATTGTAGTACTCAATCTTCTTCATGAGCTCGTCGTACTCAGCATGCAGTTTCTCCTGCTGCAGGCCTGTGAGCTGTGCCAGACGCATATCTACGATAGCACGGGACTGCAACTCATCGAGCTTGAAGCGCTCTTCCAGTCGCTTGCGAGCCTCCTCAGGAGTCTTGCTGGACTTGATGATCTGTACTACCTCGTCGATATTGTCGCTGGCGATGATCAGTCCTTCCAGGATGTGGGCACGCTCCTCAGCTTTGCGCTTATCGAATTCGGTGCGACGGATGGTCACCTCATGACGGTGATCCACGAAGCACTTGATCATATCGCGCAGGGTCATCAGCTTGGGACGTCCATTGACCAGCGCGATGCTGTTCACGGAGAAGGAGGTCTGCAGCTGCGTCATCTTGAACAGCTTGTTCAGCACCACGTTGGCGTTGAAGTCGCGCTTTACGTCAATGACGATACGCATACCCTCGCGGTCGCTCTCATCGTTGGCGTTGCTGATACCTTCAATCTTATGCTCGTTGACGAGGTCGGCGATGTACTTGATGAGCTCAGCCTTGTTGACGCCATAGGGAATCTCGCTGATGACAATCTTATCGTGTGTCTCGCCCGGCTCAATCTCAGCCTTCGCACGCATGATGACGCGTCCGCGGCCTGTCTCGTAGGCATCGCGCACGCCCTGCATACCATATATATAGGCTCCCGTGGGGAAGTCAGGAGCAGGGATATACTGCATCAGGCCCTGAACGTCAATATCCGGATTGTCGATATAAGCCACACAGCCATCGATGCACTCGCTGAGGTTGTGGGTGGGGATATTGGTAGCCATACCTACGGCAATACCCGTAGCACCATTCACGAGCAGATTGGGGAACAAGGTAGGCAGTACGCTGGGCTCCTTCTCCTTGCCGTCGAAGTTGTCCACCATATCTACCGTCTCTTTCTCCAGGTCCTGCATCATAGCTTCGCCCATAGCAGCCAGACGGGCCTCGGTGTAACGCATAGCAGCAGGTGAGTCACCATCCACACTACCGAAGTTACCCTGACCATCTACGAGGGTGTAGCGCATGTTCCAGTCCTGAGCCAAACGCACCATCGCGAAGTAAACGCTGGAGTCGCCATGGGGATGGTAGTGACCGAGCACGTTACCGACGGTACGTGCGCACTTGCGGTAATCGTGATCATGGGTGTTACCATCTACACGCATACCATAGAGGATGCGGCGATGTACGGGTTTGAAGCCGTCGCGAGCGTCAGGCAAAGCACGGGCTACGATGACGGACATTGAGTAGTCGAGAAACGACGACCGCATCTCGCGTTCAATGTCCACTTTGATAATTCTGTCTTCTGAATCTTGCATGTTCTTGTCTGCGGCACCTTGCCGCGGTTATTAATGTGATCTTATGTATAAATCTGTAAGAATATTTCTAATTGAATTTTTTCTTTAAAGCCGTTAGAGGGCAAATTAGGGGCCTTTTTGGGCATTTTGCATCAAAATGTATCCTTTTCAGCGCACAAAAGTACATAAAATCCCCTACCCCGCCAAATCTTTTATGCTAAAAGTAGTTACCATCTGTTGACTTCATACAAAAAAGGCTGCGTCATTCATTTGACACAGCCCTATATCACGTTTAATTCTATATGCTACATCTTCTCAATCAGGCAGACGGCATAAGCAGAGATACCCTCCTCGCGCCCTGTGAAGCCGAGGCGTTCCGTAGTGGTAGCCTTGATGCTGACGTCATCTGGGTCGCAACCTATGACTTCTGCCAGGCAAGCCTGCATGGCAGGGATATGCGGATTGAGCTTAGGACGCTCCGCACACACGGTGGTGTCGATATTGCCTACACGATACCCTTTCGTAGCAATCAGCGCAATGGTCTTACGTAGCAGAATCTTACTGTCTATCCCGTCAGTCTCGGCGGCGGTATCAGGGAAATGATAACCGATATCACGCATATTGGCGGCGCCCAGAAGTGCATCGCAAATGGCATGAATCAACACGTCGGCATCAGAATGGCCCAGTAGCCCCAGGCTATGGTCTATCTTAATGCCACCCAACCACAAATCGCGGTCTGGCACTAACTGATGAACATCAAACCCAAATCCTACTCGCATAATCCTCAATCCTTAAATTTAAATCTTTAAATCCTTAAATCCTCAAATCTATAAATTCTTATCGTCCTCCGCCAAAGAGGCTCTGAATGCCGTCGAGGTCAAAGGAGAGTGTGAAGCGCATGGTCTGGTCCAACGGATTGGTCTGCGCCGTCGAGAACACGTAGGAAGCATCCAGCGAGAAGACACTCATCTTGAAGCCAGCACCAGCGGTGATATATTTACGGTTACCCTTGTTGGCAGCTTCGTCGTGATAACCTGCACGGAGGAAGAAACGGTCGTTGTAGGTGTATTCCACACCAGCGCTCCATTGAATCTCCTCCAGCTCCTCCTTGAAGCCATTGGGGGCATCGTAGAAGCTCTTGAAGATACCTGCAATCGGTGAGATATCATAGTAATCGCGCTGCACACGATCGGTGTAGTCGTTATCCGACTCATCGGTCTCGCGCTTGGGATAGGTCGGCACCAACATTTTGTTGGCATCGGCACAGAGCGAGAGGCGGTTGTACTCGTCAAAGGGAATCGTCAGGTTCAGGCCCAAACGCAGGTTCGTGGGAATGAACTCGGAGTTGTCATCGCCGCCAAAGCTGATCTTGGAACCGATGTTGCTCAGGTTCAAGCCCAAGCCGAGGCCACACTCGCGGTTGCCCAACATAACATAGTTGTTATAGTACATCGAGATGTCTGCCGCAAACGCTTTGCCAGGAGAGCTCTCGGCTTCATAGTCGTAGGTGATGTCAGAGTAGATGAAACGCATACCCACAGACATGGAGAACGTCTCGGACAACATACGCGAATAGGCAGCATCGACGGCAAATTCATAAGGATTAATCGTCATACCCTCGGTAGCACCGCCTTCGTCGCCCCATCCTAACTGCACCTCACCGAGTGAGAAATAGCGCAGCGATCCGCTGATGGCGCTATAGTCGCCAATACGATAGAAGCCAGCTACATTCGCCAGGTTGATATCGCTGACCAACTTACGCAACCAAGGAGTATAGCTCAACGAGGCGCCTGCACGTGCCACACAGAACGGATATTTAGCAGGATTCCAGTATTGCGAGTTGACGTCGGCCTCAGTCGCAGCGCCCACATCACCAAGACCACCACCACGTGCGTCTGGCGCAATAGCGAGCGAGGTAACGCTGGTCGTTACGGGGTTGAACATGTTTTCCTTGTCTTGCGCTGCTACGCGGGTTGTGATAGCGAGTAGCGCCAGGAGTGTCAGATATTTGAATGCTTGTTTCATGCGATGTTCTTTTGATGCCTTTCGATGCATTTTCCTATATATAACGGAAACAAAGCTCATTTATTGTTTGCGGTTGATGATGAGTTTTTGCGCCTGCGTCGTTTCTTCACTTTCATCGCAGCTCAGGCGGACACGATAGAGATATACGCCGCTGTTCAGAGGCGACCCCATTCCGTTGGTGAGATTCCATGATACGGTGTGGTAGCCGCTGTCATTATTGGCGGTGCCTGTATGACTCCAGACGAGTCGTCCGGTAAAGTCAAATACCTCAATCGTGAATGAGCAGTCAGCGCCGGGGCGATCGTACGTGAGCAGGAACTGCGTCTGCGTCAAGGCAGGATTGCGCGTAGCCGTGAGTTTCAGAATTGACGGCTTCAGTTCGGGGTCAACCTCAAAGCAGAGAGACGTGGAACCGGGATTGTTCAGGACATCCCATGCGCGTAGGGTGAGTTTATGCTGACCCGCACTCAGCGTAGGAATGGAGAAAGCCAGGTGTCCACGCGTGTAATCGCCGAATTCGTTGACATAGTAGTCGTTCAGCACGTAGGTGGACAGCGGATCGTTATCAATAACCAGTTCAATATCGTGCCCGATTCCGTTGCCTGCAGTATTTACGCCATTCTCATCCTTAAACGATGCTATCAGATAAGGCGAACGGTTGACGGCTTGTCCCTCGGTGAAGTTCTCATCGTTCAGGTAGGCTGTGATATGCGGTCCGTCAGCATCCTCGAAGGTGCCCTCAGTACCTCCGAGCAGGAAATCCTGACTATAGCCGCAAGCCTCGCTGCGATGATCATTCTGTTCCGCAAAGAAAATCAGTCGGCCCGCCTCGTTGCTGTAATGGATATCAATAGGCACAGGGCACGTCAGTTCAAACAGTCCGCTGCGCACACTGTCCTGTCCGTTGTAGAGCATCTTGTCGTAGGCACTGAACGTAAACGCCCCGTCTTCCACGCGGGCATTGTTCAGACAGGTTATGGTGCTGCGGCTATCGTAGAAGTGCACGGAAAGCACGCCGTTGAAATCCGTTGCCGTTGTGCCGCTCTGTGACTCCACGTGTCCCTCCAGCTTCATCTTGCCACCAGCATGGATGGTGAAGTCGGCTGGCAACTCGCTGGCCGGTGTATCATTGATGCGATCCAGAACAATCTTGTTGGTCACGCTGCCGAAGGTCAATGCGGGATCACCCAGTAGCGCGTAGTGCAGTTTGTTCTCTGCGCTGCCAATCTCGTTGCCGGCCAGCTGAGCCTTGGAGAGTCGCACGGCATCTCCTACACGATTGGGACGGCCTTGTTCATCGGTATCAAAGAGCGCCTTGGTGAAATAACGGTTCAGCTCCAGGTTCTTGTGCGCATAGACCGTGCGGGAAGTACCATAGAAGGCTACAGCGGCACCATCGGGATTCAGGAGCGCCGTCTCGCCGATGTTATCCTTCTGCGTGTCAAAAGGCATGACGTCGCAGGCTGCTGTAAACCAAAGTGGCACTCTCGGCGAGTTATAGCCGGCAAAGTCTGCGATTTGCAGGACCAGTTCGTGCGAGAGGCAGTATGTGGCGCCATGACCCGTATAATTCATCATCAAAGCACCTTCCTTCATCTGCTTGTTGATGACTTTCATCACATCCGGATAGCGGTTGCCGGAAGCCGTAACTTCACGCTTGTAAGCATCCCACATCACCTTACGCACCTCCAGTTGCGGATAGCTGTTTTCTACAATCTGTGCCACCTCGTCGGCATAGCGCAGGTGTTGGTTATTATCGCCGTCATCACCAAGGAAGCAGACGATATTCTTCCACGCTCCGGCATTGTCACCTGCCAGATATGCAATAGTCTTGTCTACCACGGCTTTGGCCTCTGCCTGAGTGCGAACCGTGAAACGTCCCACGCCGAGGTCGGTTTTCTCGCGTGTGACATTGGCACCTTCGCCGTCATCGAGGAGTCCGAAATAGTCCTCCATCACAAAGCAACTGACGTCGCTGACGGAATTCACGCTCTCGAAGCACAGCAGGAAGTCGTTGGGATCGGTCTTCGTCCAATAGCTGGTCAGCATCCGGTTGTCCCACGCACAATCACCGAATAGCAACAGATAGCGCGGAGCCCTTCCATCGCCGTCGGCAGCGCGGTCATAGAGCATCTTCATCAACCGTCTGTAGGCTGTCGCATCGGGTGTGCCGCTGGAGAACTCATTGTAGATGTGTCCGGCATTGACAACAGCCACCTCCAGGCCCTCAATCTTGCGATGTGCTTCGGCCAGACGCTCGGCTTCAGCGTCGAAAATGCCGCTCACGGGGGTGATGATGACCATATCCAAGTCCTTGAGGCTGTGGAGATCCTGATTCCCGATTTCGCCCACGATGGTGGGTTGTGGATAGACACCATAGTCTTCCACATCCAGCGCGACATAACGGTGTTCGGCGCCGTCAGCACCGACCTGCACGCGGTAGTATGTCTTTCCGTTGTCTGTGGTGGTAGTTCCCTGCAGCGCCGTCGTGGGTGTACCACGCTCTGCCAGTTGCCAGAGTTGTGGCTGTTGTCCGTTGGCATAGTTGATGCTCAGGACTTCACCTCCGCTCACGGAACTGCTAAACGTGAAGGGGATGGAGTGGTACGTGCCATCCAAGGTCAGCTGTCCGCGATAGGCCAGCGTGATATAGTTCAATCGTGCCTGGTACCCTTTCGTAGCTGATGCCGAGAGCGTGACAACATTGGCTTCCTGGGGCGTGACATTGAAGGTTCTTTCTCCGTGTACGGCGTAGATGTAGTCTGCAAGGGCGTTGATGGTGATATCGTCCATTTCCTCGCCATTGAAGGTCGTGCTCACTTTCGTCTGTGCGTCGTGTGCAGCCACCACGTTGACAGTTAGCTTGGCCTCTGCTGCGACGGGGCGGCAGGGCATCGGTAGCAGATAACGCTGCGTACCGCTGGACAGGTCTGTGCCGCTGAAGAGCTGGCGTCCTCCTTGGAAGAAGGCATATTCCTGCGGGTCTATGGAGGTATAGGCATCAATGGTGTTGTTGCCGCCCGAAGTACCGACAGGGGTAGCATCTGCTGTTGGGAAGGGTCCCACGGCTGTGGAAGCCTCGGTGACGAAGTAGCAAGCCTCGCGGGCATAATGGTTCACCACGTGCTTGCCGTCGTGATACGTGTCAAGCCCGTTGGCATAGAACAGGTAGCCATCCGCCACGGGCCACAGCGAGACTTCCTCCAGATCGTCGAAATCCAAGTCGGCATCCATCTCTTCATGCTGGAGATGTCCGCCATAACCATAGACACGACAGTTGGCAGGCGTCGAGAAGCCCATATCCAGGAGTTGCTGGTGTGTGAGGTGATGGATGCCATTGCTTGTGACGCTGATTTTCACCCATCGTCCATTGGCTAACACGCTATGTGCTGCCCATCGTTGCTGGGCCGTGCCCCCGACCCGCTTCGCACGCTGTGGCCGGGCCTTGGGCACAGGAATGATTTCCACCTTGCCGCTGAACAGTTTGGCATACTGTCCCTCACGCCGTATGATGGGCACGAAGGAGATGTCCAGCATCCCCACGCCGCGACTGATGCCTACGGCAGCATCTATCATCAGGGAGTCTGCAATCTGTTGGTCGTAGCGCCCAATGACAGCCGCCTCCTTCTCCGTCAGCGCGCCCCATTCGGGATAGCGCACACGCACCTGATAGTCAAACAGACGGTAATCTGTCTCCAACGGCACCACTTCGGAATAGACTGGCAGCACAGAATCAATCCGCAACTCGTTCCAGTTGAGTTGCGTGAAATCCGACTGTGCTGTTGACATCAAAGGGAACAGGAGCAGGAACCAAAATATCCTATGATGATTAATACTCATTTCAAAAAAACTCCCTCTCCTGGAGAGGGCTGGGGAGAGGCCTCCTTTCACTTAACATTAAACTCCAGCACCTTCCGGTCTTCGAGCCATCCCGTGAGGTGATCGTCCTCATGAACGGGCCCTACGCCGACGGGGGTGCCGGTAAAGATGAGGTCGCCCGTCTTCAGCGTGAAGTACTGGCTGATGTAACTGACCAGTTCGTCCACCGTATAGGTCATGTCTGCCGTATGCCCCTGCTGTACCATCTGTCCGTTGATGTCGAGATGGAAATGCAGGTCCTGCACGCCGCGTCCCAATTCGTTGACAGGAACGAAGTTACCTACGGCAGCAGAGCCGTCGAATCCCTTGCACAGGTCCCAGGGCAGCCCCTGCTGGCGTAGCTGTTGTTGCAGGTCGCGTGCCGTGAAGTCAATACCCACCGTGACGGCGTCGTAGTAGCGATGTGCAAAGCGCTGCGAGATGCTGCGTCCGAGGCGTGAGATGCGTACTACCAGCTCCGTCTCATAGTCACACCGCTGTGTGAAGTCAGGGATGAAGAAGGGCTTGCCTCCGCTGAGTAGTGCCGAGTCGGCTTTGGTGAACACGACGGGAGCCTCACGTTTATATAACGTTTCTTGGAGCTCTTTATTGTGTTCGGCATAATTCATGCCAATACCAAATATCTTCATAACGCGTACCTATTATTTTATTATAATACATGCTATTTGATGAGCACCTTGCGCCCGTTGACGATGTACAGTCCGCGTCGCACCTGTCTGCGATCCACGCGACGTCCGCTCAGGTCGTGCCAGGTCCCATCCGTGGGGAGAACCCGTTCTGCTGCAGGACTGCTGATAGCGGTATAGTCCGTTCCTGCGCGCCCTGCCATGATGGTGAGCAGCGCCACGTCCTTGGCTGTCAAGGCACGTTTATAGACCAGCAAATCCCTGATATTGCAATCTGCCGAGCCCCAGAACGAGCCGGTGCCAAGCTGCATGTAAGGCATCGAGCGCAACGCTGCCAGCGCCGTGCCGTAGCCGCTGCCGGCAGTCGATTTATTTGCTTTCTTCACGCCATCCACATAGACCGCTACGCTACTGGTATTCATCACCACGACGACGAACGCCCACGTGCCTGTCGGCAGGTAGCCCGTAGCGTCGTTATTGGGTTTGTTGATGTCAAACCAGGTACCTGATCCGTTGTTGAATCCCACGTAGCAATTACCTGTCATGAAGAAGCGCGAGGTGGCTGCTGTAGCCTCGTTGTTGGTGAAACCCCAGATGGCATCCCAGGCGTTGTCGCTGTTCATCTTCACCCACAGGGCGATGGTCACACCGCTCAGTCTGCTGAGTCCGTTCAGCGGATTGGTCATCAGCGTGTAGCTGGCATTATCGCTGGTGCCGAAGTACTGGTGCAGTACGTTCTTCGAGAGTGTTGCATCGCGCTCGATGACGGGTGCTGTGCCGCTTCCCAGCTTCTTGAACGCAGGCTTCTGCGTCTTGTCGAGTTGGTTTGCAGCAGTCGTGGAGGTGAAGGGATAGTGAGCCACACAATCCGTGAGATAGTCACCGTCAGGCAGCTCCTCAGCATTCGCCGCTGTGACATTGATGGTGCGGGTGTAGCTGACGTTCTCGCAGGTCACGGTATAGGTCAGCGTGACGGGTGTGTCCGCTGTCGGTTTCTTATAGACACCCTTCGCTGTGATGGCGGTAGCGTCGGAGGATGTCCATGTGACCTTGGCGCCCAGATAAGCTGTTGTGGGCAACGTGAGGTTCTGGCGCACCACGTCGCCGTCCTTCACCGTGATGGTATTCTGCTGGGCAGTATAGGCCACAGCGTAACGCGGGTCGATATGGTAGGCCCAGATCTGCACGCCGCAGCTGGCGCCTTGCTCGGCAGTAGCGGTGATACCGATGGCAGGGATATTCGTGCCGTCCACGGTTTGCTTCACGACGACACCCTCATAGACGACGTTGTTAATGGTCAGCGTGATATAGTCCGTGCTGGGAACAAGTTCCCAGGTGCCCGTGCGTGAGCCGGTGATATTACCTGCGGCGCTGAGGGTGATATTGATGGGCGTCACCTCCTCCATGTTCTCATAATCCATCTTGTACTTATGGATGAGCAGCTTGTACGAGCCCGCGATGTCGGCTGCCGTGAAGGTGTTGGCCGCAGCGATGCTGGCGCTGGTAGCCGTCTCGCCGTCGAACTGGAAGGGTGCGGCGCAGAGCCATCCGTGACGGTTCAGGAACAGTTGGCGTGTACGGACCTGATGTCCGGCTGTGCCGTCGTTGAACTTGGTGTGATAGACCACGAAGTGGCGACCTTCGGCGTCGGCTGTGGCGCTATTGTGACCTTGGGCACACTCGCCTACCGTCTGCAGTCCCCATTCGTTGTAGGAGCTCATGAGTTTCATGCCGCCGTTGGTCTCGGCGTTGAGGCCTACCGTCTGCCAGGCACGGTTGTGGAAGCAGGCGTCGAGATTCCCGGCATCCACGTACTGCCCGTCAGGGGTCGTGCTGCGGAATACACGCATCTCATAACCTCCGTCGGGGGAATAGAAACCGTAGCTTATGAAGAGATAGTAGTAGTTGCCGATATGCTGGATATACGAGCCCTCGCCGCTGCTGTAGTAGCCGCCTGCGATGCGCTTGCCGAAGTAAGGATCGGAGAGCGCGCGCCCCTCGTCGTCGTTCTCGATGGGATACGTGACGGTGTAGTCACGCAGGCCCGTCTGCTTGTCCATCTTCAGGATGAAGATACCACCGCTCCAGGAGCCGTAAGTCATCCACAGCTCACCCTCTTCGTCGAAGAATACGCAGGGGTCGATATCGTTGGTCCAGTAGGTGCCCCAACTGCGATCTTTGTTGTAGCGCTCCGGCAGCGTCGCCTGTTCGCCGATGACCAGTTCCAGGTCGGTCTTCTTGAAGCTGATAACGGGATTCGTATTGTTGATGAAGCCCGAGTAATGGACCGGTCCTTGATAGACATAGGGCCCTGTTATCTTGTCTGCCGTCAGCAGTACGATACACGAGTGCCAGTCGTCGCCATTGATACTCTGGTACATCATCCACTTCCCCGAATTGGGGTTGTAGAGGATATCCGGCGCCCACATGTTGCCGTCCAGGTCCCAGTCCTCCTGATCCGCGTGGCTCCAGGCAGCTGCGTCGTAGTTACCGAAATCCACTTCCGCCACCTCGCCATTCACCAGCGCCTTCACCTTCTTGGTCACGTTCGTGCTGAAGCATTTGTGATAGTCCGTTGCCACCACAGCGCCCTGAGCCGTCACCGTGCCGAACATCGAGCTGTTGTCCAGGCTCTTCCAGTTACGCATGTTATCCGTGGAGCGGGCCCAGCCGCGCATCGTGCCGGCGATGTAGAACGTCTTGCTGTCAGCAGAGAGCTGCACCACACTGGGGTCATGTACGCTCACCGCGCTGCGTGTAACCGACTTGCAGAGCGAACTCACCTCGGCATCAGTCAGCGTCACAGTTTCCTGTGCCCAGAGCGTCGTTGTCAGGGATAGGGAGAGAGCCATCGTGGCCATGAAAGCACGTAAGTTCATATCAATTCTTTTTGGTGTGTGCGTTAAAAATTTGCCAAAAGTAGTGAAAAATACGCGCGCGACCAATTATTTTTGCATTTATCATTCAAAATTAGCTAAAAAAGTCACGTTTCGGGCCCTATTTTGTTTGTTTATCACCAAAAACCATTACCTTTGCCCCGCGTTTCTGGCGGCTCAGATTAAACCTTCCGCCACGACATGCATCTAAACAAATGATTCAACCTTAACGGAAATATGATTATGAAAAAGATTATCCTATTCCTCACAGCAGGATTATTGCTGACCTCCTGCGCCAGCAAGAAGAAGTTCAACGAACTCCAGACTGACTACAACAAACTGCGCACAGAATATCAGACCGCACAGGTCAATCTGGCCGAGAACCGTGCAACCATCAAGAGTCTCGAGGAGCGCCTCTCCGAGTGCAAAGGCTCCAGCGAGAAGCTTCAGGCCGCTTTCGCACAGCTTCAGGGCTCGCTCGACAAGAGCCTCCAGCAGAACACCGAGGGCAACGTCAACATCTCCAAGCTCGTGGATGAGATCAATGCCTCCAACAAGTTCATCAAGCAGCTCGTCGAGGCCAAGGACAAGAGCGACAGCCTGAACATGGTCCTCACCAACAACCTGACCCGTTCCCTCTCCAAGGAAGAGTTGAAGGATGTCGATGTACAGGTCCTCAAGGGAGTCGTCTATATCTCGCTGTCCGATAACATGCTCTACAAGAGCGGCAGCTATCAGATCAGCGACCGCGCCAGCGAGACCCTCGGCAAGATTGCCAAGATCATCACCGACTACAAGGACTACGACGTGCTCATCGAGGGTAACACCGACAATGTGCCCATCAGCCAGACCAACATCCGCAACAACTGGGACCTTGCAGCCCTGCGCGCCTCCAGCGTCGTTCAGGCCCTGCAGAACAACTACGGAGTTGATCCCAAGCGCCTGACAGCCGGTAGCCGCGGTGAGTACAATCCCATCGCCGACAACAACTCCGAGGCCGGACGCCAGCGCAACCGCCGCACCCAGATTATCATCACGCCTAAGCTCGATGAGTTCATGGAGCTGATTGGCCAAGCCCCCGAAGGCGAGTAAAAACCCAATCACACAATAGATAAGCCCTGCCGCTCCCACACGAGCCGCAGGGCTTTCTCTTTTTCTCTACCCTTCTTTTGACAGCAACATATTCTTTCATATGGAACAATACTATTCCTAGCGGTGGAGGATTAGTATCCCTATGCCAATAAGAATAGTAATCTTATGGATAAAGGGATAGTAATCCTAAAAAGGAAAGGATGGGATCCTAAGCCATAAAGAAGGAGGCGCGGCTTCACAGCCACGCCTCTTGTATGTTTGTTTGGAAGTATTGTAAAATTTGGAGAGTCGGGGTTAAGCTTCTGCGGGAGCCTCCTCTGTTGCGGGTTCCTCTGCGGCCTGTTCCTCAGCAGCAGCTTCAGCCTGAGCAGCAGCCTCGGCCTCTGCCTTAGCAGCAGCCTCAGCAGCCTTCTTGTCGGCTACTTTTTTAGCGATCTCTTCGTTGGTCTTCTTCTCTGCGTCGAGAGCGGCAGCAGCAGCGGCCTTCTTGTCAGCAGCGACCTTGTCTGCAACGGCTTTCAGGCCCTTCTGCTTGTCGGCCTTCCAAGCGTTGAACTTAACTTGTGCGGTAGCTTCGTCGAAAGCACCCTTCTTCACGCCACCACGCAGGTGCTTCATGAGATAGACGCCTTCATCGGAAAGAATGTTGCGCACGGTGTCTGTGGGCTGTGCGCCTGTCTCTACCCAGTAGAGAGCACGGTCGAATTTCAAATCTACAGTGGCAGGATTGGTGTTGGGGTTGTAGGTACCAATCTTCTCTGTAAACTTACCGTCGCGCGGAGCTCTTACATCTGCAATGACGATGGAGTAGAAAGCATAGCTCTTACGACCATGACGTTGCAATCTGATTCTTGTTGCCATAAATGTTTAATTATGAGTTAATAGGTTTGAAATTATGCTGCCAACTCGTGACAGCGGGCGCAAAGGTACGACAATTTGCGGACGTGACAAAACTTTTTTGCCCTCTTTTTGCATTTTCCTCGCATATTTCCACTATCTTTGCCCGTGAAATTGACAAAGATATGATGATTCAACACGATCATTGAACAAAAACAGATATGGCAGAACAATCTTTTTCTCTACCGGACGGCCTCACCAAGCGTGAGCAGTACGCGGCGTTCTTACAGGATTACGCAACACTCATCGACGGCGAGACGGACGTGGTTTCCACGCTGGCTAATACGGCAGCAGCCCTGCGCGAAGCCTTTGGCTTCTTCTGGGTCGGTTTCTATCTGGTCAAGGACGCGGAGTGGCTACACTTGGGGCCGTTCCAAGGCTCAGTAGCCTGCACACGCATCAAGCGTGGGCGCGGTGTCTGCGGAACGGCGTGGGCCGAAGCACGCACGCTGGTGGTACCCGATGTGGATGCCTTTCCAGGACACATCGCCTGCAGCAGCCTCTCGCGCTCGGAGATTGTCGTCCCCATGATGCACGACGGCCAAGTGGAAGGGGTTCTGGACATCGACAGCGACCGCCTCGGCGACTTCGACGAGGATGACCGCTGCGGATTGGAAGCCGTTGTCAGCGTGCTGATGCGCACACTCTTCAACAAATAGTAGCGATATAGGCAGCTGCGGCTTCGGCACAGCGCTCACCATCGATGGCAGCGCTGACGATACCGCCGGCATAGCCTGCGCCCTCACCACAGGGATAGAGGCCGAGGAGGCGGACGTGGTGGAGGGTCTCATTATCACGGATAATACGGACGGGCGAAGAGGTACGGGTCTCAACGCCAATGACGGTAGCCTCGTTGGTGAGGAAACCATGACTCTTGCGGCCAAAAGCGCGGAAGCCTTCCTGCAGACGCTCCGTGATGAAACGCGGCATCCAGAAATGAAGAGGTGAGGAGACGAGACCCGGGGCATAGCTGCTGGCAGGAAGGTCGTAGCTGAGACGTCCGTTCACGAAGTCCGCCATGCGCTGTGCCGGCGCTGTCTGACGACGTCCACCCTGTTGCCACGCCAACTGTTCCAACTGCTCCTGAAAGGCCATCATGCCCAATTCTTTAAGTGTCAAGCGTCCCTTTGGGCCGAGCGCTCCATTCTCAATTCCCCCTCCCCCACGAGGGAGGGCCGGGGAGGGGTCTTCCAAGTCTTCCGGTCTGATCTCCACAACCATACCCGAATTGCTCCAGCGTCCGGCACGATTGCTGGGGCTCATGCCGTTGACAACCACCTGCTCAGGCCCCGTAGCGGCAGGCACCACGAAGCCGCCAGGACACATACAGAAACTATAGACACCACGACCACCGCATTGCTGCACATAGGCATACTCGGCAGCCGGCAGCCATTGGCCACGACCGGCACGACTGTGGTACTGAATCTGGTCGATGAGCTGTGAGGGATGTTCCAGACGGACACCTACGGCAATGCCTTTGGCCTCAATCTCGATATTCCGAGCCGCCAGTAACCGATAGACATCGCGGGCGGAGTGGCCCGTAGCCAGGATGACGGGGCCGCGCAGTTCAAAGTCCTCAGTGGCGCCATCAGCCGTAGTGCGGCTACAGGCACAACCCACTACGCTGTCGCCCTCAATCAGGAGATCCGTCATGCGGGTCTGGAAATGGACTTCGCCACCACAGTTGAGAATCGTGGTGCGCATATTCTCGATGACACGCGGCAGGCGGTCCGTGCCGATATGGGGATGGGCATCGACGAGGATGCGGGTGTCGGCACCATGCTGGCAAAAGACATTGAGAATGCGTTCCACGGAGCCACGCTTCTTGGAACGGGTGTAGAGCTTACCATCGGAGTAGGCTCCTGCCCCACCCTCGCCAAAGCTGTAGTTGCTCTCAGGGTCCACGACATGCTCGCGGGAGATGCGTGCCAGGTCCTTCTTGCGGGTGTGGACATCCTTGCCGCGTTCTACAACAATGGGCTTGTAACCCAGTTCTATCAAGCGCAAGGCAGCAAACAAACCACCTGGGCCAGCTCCCACGACAATGACCTGCGGACGGTCCTCCACACATGGATAGTCCACACGGGGGAACTCCTCGGAGGGCGACTCGTCCACCCATAGGCGCACCGTGAGATTAACCATCACCTGACGCTGGCGTGCATCGATACTACGACGGATGATGCGCCATCCCTTGACACGCGAAGCCGGCAACGACGCCTCACCGAAAGCCTGTTCACGGACAGCCGTCAGATCGGCCGCGACCTGCGGAAGCACACGCAATTGAATGTCCTGTACCATAAAATCTGTTATTTTTGCTGCAAAAGTAGAGAAAAAAACGCAAGAATCATGCTAAAGCCGCAAAAAAAGACGTATTTTTGCAGCTGAAAACAAGTATCACCGCTCATGAAGCGCTTTTTCAAGGTAGCAGGCATCGTGGTGGCTACGCCATTCATCCTTCTCCTGCTCGTCATCTTTCTGCTCTATCTGCCGCCCGTACAGGACTACGCTGTACGGCGGTTGACTGAATACGCCTCTGAGCAGACGGGGATGCGAATCAGCGTGGAGCGCCTGCGCCTATCGTTCCTGGCGGACTTAGACCTGAGAGGACTGATGGTCATGGACGCTGACGGCGACACGCTGGTGGCAGCACGCGAGGCGGTGGTGGACTTGTCTTTCCGTCAGATCAGGAACAAGCGTATCGGCGTGGAAGGCATCACACTCCTGAACACCTATATTTATAGTAAGGATATGATTGCGGCAGCCGTGATCCGAGGCGAGCTGCAGGAGCTGGCGCTAAACGACGATTTGGACTTGGGTGTACAGCACATTGATATCAGCGAGGTGGCGGCACGCGGGCTGGACGTGGACGTAGCCCTGCGCGACACTACCGTAGAGGACACCACGGAGAGTGCACCGCTGGCGTGGACATTCGCCATCGCACAAGCAAAAATCGAAGATGCACGCGTACGCTTTGCGATGCCCGGTATGTCCGCTATCACAGCGGATTCGCTGTCGCTGACGGCACATGATATTCTCTTTGAGGGCGAACGGCAACACCTGGCTGTACCTGCGGCAGAACTGCGCCTTCCAGGCAGTAAGCTGACAGCAGCCGTGGATATGGACTTCACCGCATTCCAGACTGGCGAAGAAGGCAGCCTGGACATCAGCGTGACGACAACACTGGCCAAAAACGACATCCTACGCATAGCCGGCGAAATGATGCCCGAGGAGATTGCCAAGGTCTATCCCGAACTGCCGCTGCACCTGACGCTGGCCGCCAGCGGAAACATGGCCCACCTGACGCTCACCAATCTGGAGGCACAGCTGCCTGGAAGCATACGCATAGATCTGCAAGGCGATGTCCTTCACCTCATGGACTCGACGGGAATGGCGGGTAATTTCGGCTACAGCGTAGAGACGAAGGACATCAACTGGGTGAAACCGCTGGCTGGAACGGCACTCAACGACATCAAGCTCCCACCCATGCAGCTCAAAGGAAATGCCAGCATAGACGGGGACAACTATAGCACGGAGGCACAGCTACGCGAAGGTAACGGTAGTGTGAACCTGAAGGGAGCAGTCAACCTGGAGGGCGAGATGCAATATGAGGCCGACGTACATGTGCACCATCTGCAACTGCGTCATTTCATGCCTTCACTACCCCTGAGTCCGCTCACAGCACAACTCAGCGCCAAGGGTCAAGGGACTGATTTCTTTCAACGCAGCACCCGTTTAGACGCTAAAGCGCAAGTACAATCATTGATATATGACAGCCTGGACCTCAGTGGCGTATCAATGATGGCCAAATTAGCCAACGGCAGAGGATATGCACAACTGAAGAGCAACAGTCCCCTACTGACGGCACAAGCCGACGTGAACGCCATGCTGGTGACGGACCGTTCACGCCATCGTGAAAACTGGTCGAGCCGCGTATGTGATCTCACCTTTGCGCTGGACCTCTCACGTGCTGACATGCAGGCATTGGGCATCGCCGATCACCCCTTGAAGACCGCGATGTGCATTCACATTGACGGACGCACAGACCTCAGCAGACACCACCAACTGTCAGGAAGCATCAACGACATCATCCTGATGCCCAATGACACCCTGTTCCGACCTGAGGACGTCACCCTGGAAGCGCTGCTGGAGCCAGATACCACCTACGCCTCCATCACCAGCGGCGACCTGAGTCTGAGGATGCGTGGGCACACGGGCTACGACCAGCTGATGGGCCAGCTGGATCACTTCATGAAGGAACTGACACGCCAACTCCAGGAGAAGCGCATCGACGAAGAGGCGCTGGCACACAGACTGCCACAGGTGGACCTGCGCTTCAGTTCCGGGCAACACAACCCCCTGCACGATATCCTCGCCTCTATGGGTTATGACTTTGTGTCGGCTCGCTTTGGCATCAACCTTGACCCCATGATCGGCATCAACGGCGGCGGCTCCATCCATCAGCTCAATATCGGTGCGATGCTTCTGGATACGATTCGGGCACATGTCTATCAAGATTCCACCAGCATCAGGATGGACGCACGGATACGTAATGGGCGGAAGAATCCGCAGTTCACGTTTGACAGCCAGTTGAACGCACGACTGGACCGCGACGGTATCGCCACAGCGAATCTGGTCTATCTCGATGAGCGCGGACGCAAGGGTATCGACTTAGGCTTGCGCGGAAACATCGCCAATGACACGCTGGCCATCCATCTGGATCCCTTCAATCCGATCATCGCCTACCGCACATTCCACCTGAATCCGGACAACTATGTGATGGTCACCAAAGGGAATCACATTGATGCCTATGTGGACCTGCTGGCCGACGACGGCACGGGTCTGAAGTTCTACTCCTCGCCGAATGCCGAAGCACGTCAGGACCTCTCAGTATCCGTGAACCGCCTGAATATCGGGGAGCTGTCCAGCGTGCTGCCTTACCTGCCACGCATGAGCGGATTCCTGCACGGAGATGCCCACCTGATACAATCTGAGGAGGCTCTCAGTATCTCCACCGACCTGCAGATCAATGACTTCAAGTACGAGAATGCACTATTGGGACAACTGGGATTGCAGGCTGTCTATCTGCCCAATGCCGACGGCTCGCACTTCGTTGACGGTAGCCTCCTGCACACCGGAATGCCTGTGGCAACGTTTACAGGTAGTTATGTCCCAACAGATGGTGACGGCGAATTGGATGTGGATGCTACGCTGGACCGCTTCCCCTTCAGTCTGGGTAATGCCTTCATCCCAGATGATATGGCACGACTGGACGGTGTAGCCATCGGCAATATACACGTGGGTGGCAGCACCTCTAAGCCTGTCGTAAATGGCGACATCGTCAGTTCCGGCTTACGCATCCTCTCGGATCCTTACAGCTTGCAACTGCGTGTTGTCGATGACACCATCAGTATTCGCGAGAGCCAGCTCAATCTGGACCGCATCGCCATTTATTCCACGGGTGAGAACCCATTCACGATGGATGGTTCCATCAACTTTGCAGACCTGAGCCGCATCACCCTCAATGCGAATATGACAGCCAATAACTTTGAGCTGATCAATGCGAAGAAAACACCTAAGAGCGTAGCCTATGGTAAAGTGTTTGTGGATTTCAGTGCCAGACTGCGAGGTACATTGGATGACCTGAACATGTTCGGACGACTGAAAGTGCTGAGCAATACCGACGTCACCTACCTGCTGACCGACTCACCCCTTACGACTGACGACCAGGTGGCAGAATTGGTGGAATTTGTGGATTTCAGCGACACCCTACGCGTGGAGACGGAAGAGGCACAGAAACCGCAGCACATGAACATCACCATGAGTATCGAGGTAGAGGATGCGGCACAAGTCCATTGTATCCTCAGTCCTGACGCTTCCAGCTATGTGGATCTGGAGGGCGGCGGCACGCTGATGATGACCTACACGCCCGAAAAGGATCTGCAGATGACGGGCCGCTACACCATCAACCGCGGCACGATGAAATATACGATGATGGTCATTCCACTCAAGGAGTTCACCATCAAGAGCGGCAGCTACGCCGAGTTCCATGGGCCACTCATGAATCCCACGCTGAACATATCCGCGACAGAACGCTTGCGCACAACCATCACTGAGAACGACCAGCCACGCAGCGTGAATTTCGACGTAGGACTGAAGCTCTCGCAAACACTGGAGAATCTGGGGTTGGAGTTCACACTGGATGCGCCTGAAGATATGAATATACAGAATGAGCTCAGCACGATGAGTGCCGAGCAGCGTGGCAGGCTCGCCGTTACGATGCTGGCAACAGGTATGTATATCAACGATGCCGGTGCAACCACAGGAGGCGGTGTGACGGGACAGAATGCCCTCAACGCCTTCCTGCAGAGCCAGGTGTCCAACATCACCGGTAAGGCACTGAAGAGCATCGACCTGAGCATGGGCGTAGAACAAGGCACGAGTGCTACGGGTAGTACGACAACCGATTACAGCTTCCGCTTCGCCAAACGTTTCTGGGGTAATCGCGTCAGTGTCATCGTCGGCGGCAAAGTGAGTACCGGCGAGAACGCCGTCAATACAGGCGAGAGCATCATTGACAATGTCAGCATCGAATACCGCCTCGACCAGGGTGCCAGCCGCTACGTGAACGTGTTCTACGACAAGAACTACGAGAGTCTGCTCGATGGTGAAATCACGGAGATGGGTGCAGGTCTGGTACTCAGAAGAAAGACGGACAAGTGGGGAGAACTGTTTATGTTCAAGAAGGATAAATGAAAAAGACTGAGGTAATGATAGATAATAGAATTACATATTCAGGAATCAAGCAGCGCTGCTGTCGAGTACGGCAGGAGGCATGCGGCATGCGCAGCAAGGCTGTCCGTTCCTTATTATTTGTGGTATATTGTTTATCATTGGTGATCTCAACGTTGAGCGTTGCCTCATGTTCCACTACCGATCAGTTGGGCGAAGGTGAGCAGTTATATATTGGCATTTCGGAGATTGCCTACGGACATAAGGCTGGAGCGAAACGGGCCAAGCGCGACTCAACAGGTGTCATCACGGCGATGGCTGAAGCGTACAACGTGGTAGATGAGCTGTTCAACGGACGACTGGATGCCAAGCAGATGCGCGACTATGTCAACAAGAAGGACTCGCTCACCCGTGAACAGCGCGATTCGATGATGGAGGAAGCCAAAGTGCTACAGGAAGCTACGGCTACCGTGCGTGAAGAGGTTGACGCAGCCCTCGCCTATGCACCCAACGCCTCCATATTCGGCAGTTCATCGCGTCGCTGGCCGCTACCTATCGGTCTATGGGTCTATAACCGCTATGCCGATTCACCCACGAAATTCGGGCATTGGATGGTCAACACGTTGGGCTCTGTACCACGCACCGTGAATATGGCCAATCCGCGACTACGTACGCAAGTGGCCCACCAGACCATGCGTAACTACGGCTTCTTACACGGACGCGCTGAGTTCGAAGTACAGACAGACCCCAAAGACAGCCTGAAAGCCCACATCGCCTATTCCGTCTATCCTGGACCACTCTATCGCCTCGGGACCATCGAATACCAACGCTTTGAGGGACTGACGGACAGCATCATCCGCCGTACGATGGCACAATCCACGTTACACTCGGGCGAAGGCTTCAACGTCGCGAATCTCGATGCCGAGCGCAAGCGCCTGAGCGAGTTGTTCCGCAATACCGGCTACTACTACTTCCGCCCGGACTATATCGCCTTCCGAGCCGATACGATCCAAACGCCAAACACAGTCCACCTGCAGATCCGTCCACGTGCCGACATGCCTGCTCAGGCACGTAATCAGTTCTTCATGGGGCGTACAAACGTGACCGTGCTGAGTTCTACGGCACGCCAAATGACAGACAGCATCATCGGCCGTTCGTTCACCTACCGCTGGGCTAGCGAGGAAGGAAACAAGAAGCCACCCATCCGTCTGGGTGCCATCGTGAACAACCTCTTCTACGAGCGCGGTTCGCTTTACCGTCAACGCCTGCATGAGATGATTCAGAGCAAGCTGTCCGGCATGGGTGTTTTCTCCAATATCCAAATGAACTATGCGCCACGTGACACCAGCGCCACATGCGACACTCTTGACGTCAACATCTTCGCCATTCTGGATAAGCCCTGGGACAGCGAATTCGAGGCAAAAGTGACCAATAAGAGCAACGGCCTATTAGGCCCTGGACTCTCCTATGGTATGACCCGCCGCAACGCGTTCCGTGGTGCCGAGACCGTAAACTTCAACATCTACGGAAGCTACGAATGGCAGACGGGAGCCACCGTCGTGGATGCTGCAGAGGACCGCAGTCTGCTGAACTCCTATGAGCTGGGCGCATCGACGACACTCACCTACCCTCGCCTGAAATTCTTTGGTCTGACACGCAAATTGAATCGCCGCGCGGAAGCCTCTACAAATTACAAGGTGGACGTGAGCTGGATGAACCGTTCGGGCTACTTCCAGATGGTCAACTTCGGTGCACGCATCAGCTACACCTACCAACGCGTACGACGGTTCAAGCATGAGATGACACCTCTGCGACTGGACTACACGATGCTGACATACAAGAGTGACCGCTTCGACTCCATCATGAATGCCAATCAGGCCCTCTACGTCTCCATGCGCGACCAGCTGGTGCCGTCCATGGGCTATACACTCACCTACCAAAGACGCTGGCGGAGCGGACATCAGCGAACAGCTATCATGGGTGTGAAGCAAGCGGGTAACGTAACGAATACCATCTATTCATTCTTCGGTCGCGACATTCAAGAGCGCAACAAGCACCTGTTGGGAGCACCGTTTGCGCAGTTCTTCAAACTCACAGGCGAATGGCGCGAGACTTGGCGACCAACACCACGAACGGCTATCGCCACACGACTGTTTATGGGTGCGGTATGGAGCTACGGAAACAGCACGATGGCACCCTACGCCGACTTGTTCAACGTAGGCGGTGCCAACAGTATTCGAGCCTTTGCCGTCCGTTCCATTGGTCCGGGCCGCTACCACCCAGCCAGCAGCAGTTGGAGCTACGTGGATCAAGTGGGTAACCTCAAGATGGAAGCCAACGTTGAGTACCGATTCCCGATGATTGGCAGCCTCGAGGGTGCCGTCTTCGTGGATGCCGGTAATGTATGGCTCATGCGGCCTGACGCTGCCCGTCCGGGTGGTGCTATCGATGCGTCAGAGTTCGGAAATGATATTGCACTTGGTACAGGTGCCGGCTTCCGCTACGACCTGGATTTCCTGGTCCTGCGTTTCGACATCGGTGTCGGCATTCATGCGCCATACGACACGGGACGAAGCGGCTACTACAATATGCGTCGTTTCTGGGATAGCCTCGGCTTCCATATCGCCGTAGGTTATCCGTTCTAACAGAGTCCCATCTTGTGGGCCTTGTCAATCACAAACTGGAGGGCCGCCTCATGCTCGTTGGGGATAACACCATCCAGAATAGCATCTTTCACAGCCGTCTTGAGCACGCCCACCTCACGACAAGGTTGGAGATGGAAACGCTCCATGATTTCCTCACCGCTCACAGGCGGTTGGAAATTGCGGATGCGGTCACGCTCCTCCAAATCAACCAGTTTCTCACGAACAAGGCGGAAATTGTCTAAGAATCGTTGCTTGCGCACTTCGTTCTTGCTCGTAATATCAGCCTCGCACAGGAGCATCAAATTATCAATGTCATCCCCTGCCTCAAAAAGCAGGCGGCGAACGGCACTATCCGTGACTTCCTCGTCAGCGATAACGATGGGACGCATGTGAAGCGAAACCAACTTCTGCACATACTTCATGCGCTCATCCATGGGCAACTTCAGGCGACGGAAGATTTGCGGTACCATCTTCTCGCCGATATAATTGTGGTTATGGAATGTCCAGCCTAACTGAGGATCCCAACGCTTTGACTTTGGCTTACCTATATCGTGCAAGAGTGCAGCCCAGCGGAGCCAAATATCCCCTCCCTTTTTCACGACGTTGGTCAGGACCTCCAGCGTATGCCAGAAGTTATCCTTATGGGCACGACCATTCATCGTCTCTACGCCATGAAGCGCATAGAGTTCAGGGAATATCAGTTCAAGTAGTCCGCATTGGAACAATAACTCAAAACCACGAGCAGGACTGTCCGAAGACATTATCTTCTGCAACTCATCAATGATGCGCTCGCCAGAGATTATCTTGATACGTTCGCGATTACGCTCCAATGCCTCAAACGTCTCTGGCTCAATCTCGAAATTCAGCTGCGTCGCAAAACGGATACAACGCATCATGCGTAGCGGGTCGTCGGAGAATGTCACATCCGGATCAAGCGGCGTTGCGATAAGGCGATCCTGCATGTCCCACACCCCATCGAAAGGATCAACCAGCTCACCGAAGCGAGCTGCATTGAGACAGATAGCCATCGCATTAATCGTAAAGTCGCGTCGCTGTTGATCGTCCTCCAGCGTGCCGTCCTCCACGATGGGTTTACGCGAATCATGGCTATAACTCTCACGACGTGCACCAACAAACTCCAACTCAACAGGTCCTTTCTTGACCTGCGCCGTCCCGAAGTTCTTAAAGACACTCACACGGGCACCGCGCCCCAAGCTCTTAGCGACACCCTTAGCCAACTCTATGCCACTACCGACACAGACGACATCGATATCTTTGGAGGGACGTTCCAAGAACAAGTCGCGCACGAATCCACCAACGACATAGCATTCTACCCCCTGCTCATCAGCCACACGTCCGATGAGTTCAAAGACAGGCTGTGCCTGCAGGATTTCTATGAGTTGTTCGCGGTCTAAGAGTCGCATGATTCTTTAATTGTTGCTAAAAACGGCTGCAAAGGTAATAAAAAGTTTGAAGAAAGATGACGGAAGTTTGAATATTTTACAGAAAGGGCTACTTTTGCAGACGTAAATATACATATTAACGTGAAATCTTATCATTCCTTTATACTACTCATAGCTGTTTCCTTCACTACAAGCTGTAGCACTCCTACCAGCGATGCTGAAGAAAAAGCCGGCCTCATGCTTGATGAAGCACGCACATTACTGGCTAACAAGAACTACAATGCCGCACGCGACACCATCCTCAGCCTACGCAGCCAACACCCGACAGCTTTGGCAGCTCGCCGTGCCGCCATCCTTACGCTTGACAGCGTGGAACTGATGGAAACGCGCGACAGCGTAGTATGCTACGAGGAAGCCCTCAATGCCGAACGTGAGCGTTTCAAGACAATGCTTCCACGTGAGAACGGTAAAACGAACGAGGCCTACTACGATCAGCAACGCACGGTCTATCAAATGGAACAGCACTTTGATGAGTTGTGTGCCAAAGTGAAATTCTTCCTCCGTAAGATAGACATTGATCAAGAAGAGAAATGAAAATAGCGGGCTCTCGGCCCGCTATTTCATTTATACCTTAAAACAGGAATTTCACCGCATCATTAAAGAGCGCCAAGCCCATGAGGGCAAATAGCAGAATCATTCCTATTACCTGTGCACGCTCCATAAACTTATCCGATGGCGGACGGCGTGTAATTGCTTCCACCAGCAAGAAGAAGATGTGACCGCCATCAAGTCCTGGGATAGGCAGAATATTCATCACCGCAAGAATAATGGAGATGAAAGCCGTAATATTCCAGAACGCCTCCCAGTTCCAAGCCGATGGGAACAGGTTACCAATCGTACCAAAAGAGCCCACACTCTGCGCCCCCTTCTTCGAGAACAGGTACTTCAGGTCGCTGACGTAACCCTTCAGAGTCTCCCATCCGTAAGCAATACCAGCAGGGATGCTCTCCCAGAAGCCGTAGTCGCGGTGGACGTAGCTATCCTTGTAGAGGACCTGATAGGGCATCTTCATAATACCCAGCATATACTGCTCGGTCAGCGTAACAACGACAGTATCTGGCGTCGTACCCTCTTCGTTGGAGAATACAATGGGAAGCGTGCGAAGACGCAAACTATCCTCATGGCTGCAATCAGCTGCGAGGACATCAGACTTACGTCCCATGATGGCATCAAACTCTCCCCACCAGTCAACGGGCTGACCTTCGACCTCAAGAATGCGTGCGCCACTTTTCATTCCCACCTTGGCAGCGGGAGAATCAGGCATGACACTATCCACACGAGCCGGCACACGAACAGCCAGGAAACGAGGATCCTGTTCAATCATCTCCAGGAGATTGACTCCGCCCTCAGGCATCGTAATGTCCATCTCGGCACCATCTCTCAGGATCGTAACGACCTTCGCTCCAGAAAGCGCACGGTAAACGGTGCCATCCCAGCCCTCGATAACCTCGCCATCAACCTTAACTGGAATATCGCCATCACGGAAGCCTAAATCCTGAGCCATCTCGTTGTAGGCGAAGCCATAGCTGATGTTCTCCATAGGTAAGCTATCGCTACCCCATGTGAAGAGTATCATCGCATAGATAAACAACGCAAGGACAAAATTGACCAGCACACCGCCTACCATGATAAAGAAGCGCTGCCAAACGGGCTTCGCACGGAATTCATCAGGCTGAACGGGTTGTTTCATCTGCTCTGTATCCATACTCTCATCTATCATGCCGGCAATCTTCACATAGCCGCCGAGAGGTATCCAGCCGATACCGTACTCAGTCTTGCTGTCCTTCATTTTGGGGAACAGGCGTGTGAACCATTTATCCTTCGTGGAGAAAAGATGGAACTTCCAGTCAAAGAACATAAAGAACTTCTCCACCCTCACCTTGAAAAGCTTGGAGAAGAAGAAATGACCGCCCTCATGCAAAACGATCAGAAGGGCGAAACAAAGAATCAATTGAAATGTTTTAATCCAAAAGGGTGACATATTATTATAATAATGTGATTGAACAATGGATCATTATGATTTAAGGAGAGAAGTGGCAATACGACGGGCTTCAGCATCCGTTTCGAGATAGTCCTCGTAAGTGGGCTGCTTCATGAATGTTGCTTTCTGCATCGTCTGCTCAATGATGTCCGGCATCTCCAGGAAGCGACAACGTTCTTCAAGGAAAGCCCGATTGACAATCTCATTGGCTGCATTGACGATACAGGGCATATTTCCTCCCTGATGCAAGCTCTCATAGGCAAGAGCCAAACAACGGAAGCGCTCTGTATCGGGCCGTTCGAAGGTCAGGTCATGCATCGCATACCAATCCAATCGCTCGAAGGAACTCTGAAGGCGCTTCGGGAAAGAGAATGCCAACTGAATTGGAACACGCATATCCGGCACACCTAACTGTGCCTTCACAGCGCCATCGGCGAATTGTACGGCACTATGGACAACGCTCTGTGGATGCACCACCACCTGAATAGCCTCCGGAGTGACACCGAAAAGCCATTTTGCCTCGATAACCTCAAAGCCCTTGTTCATCATGGTTGCAGAGTCAATTGTAATTTTGGCACCCATATCCCAATTGGGATGTTTCAGCGCCATTGCTGGTGTAACCGTCTCTAACAGCTTGCGTGTAAACGTGCGGAAGGGGCCGCCCGAAGCCGTAAGTATAATCTTTTCAATGGGGCTCTGCTCTCCCATAATGCTTTGGAAGATAGCGCTATGTTCACTATCCACAGGAAGGATAGGCACCTGATATTGACGACAGAGGCCATTGATCAATTCGCCAGCTACCACCATAGTCTCTTTATTCGCCAGCGCGATGGGCTTCCCTGCACGGATAGCAGCAATCGTCGGCGGGAGGCCGGCAAAGCCCACCATAGCCGTCAGCACCATATCCACCTCATTACTCTCCACGACCTGGCAAAGTGCCTCAGCACCAGTATAAACTGCAATTGGCAGGTCTGCGATAGCTTCGCGGAGCTGGTCATAGTGCTCTTTGTTGGCAATGACTACAGCTGCCGGCAGGAACTGACGCGCCTGTTGCGCAAGCAGCTCCCACTGATTATTGGCTGTGAGGACGCGAGCCTCAAAGAGGTCTGCGTGTTCGGCTATCACCTGCAGGGCCTGCGTACCAATACTGCCAGTAGAACCTAAGATGGCTATTTGTTTTTTTCTTTTCTCTTCTTTCATAATATATCTGTTTGTCGTGATGCCTCACAACATACTTAGCAATTGAGTGTCAGCAACTCATCCGGCACGCTGACATAGAGACGACGTTCACGATGATCTGCACGAATGACAAAATCCTCATGGGCCGGGATGAGCACGGAACTGCCATCTGACGTTGAGACTTCCAAAAGAATATTGGCCGTCTGATCATAGACTGCAGTAACTGTCCCCAAAGGTGTTGAAGCACTTTCGGGTAAGCCCTCTGGAACATTGACCACCTCGAATCCCGTAAACATCTGCCACGTCAAATCTGCCTCATCCACATCCGTCGGAGTCAGTTCTTTCGGGAAGAATACAGCTGCACCCACCAATCGCGATGCGGCCTCTGCGGTATCAATATCCTCGAATTTCAATAGTGCTGTCGTATCTGAACGGAAGCGCCATTCTTCCAAGAAGAACGGAACGAGCAAGCCGTCAATACGGCAGAAAAGATAGTCTGCTTCTACCCGATCCCATACGTCGTCAGTAAACTGAAAAGCCAGTTCACCTCGTACACCATGCGTACGGGTTAAAGTACCTATCTGATAAACGTCGGAGTCTGAGATCATGGGATTATTAGACTAAAGAAAACTTTATGGAATTCTCTGGATAGCCGCGCCAAGCGCATTGAAGCGGTGTTCAATATCCTCGTAGCCTCGGTCTATCTGCTGAATATTACTGATGGTACTGATACCATCTGCGCTCATAGCAGCTATCAGCAAAGCAATACCAGCACGGATATCGGGAGAGGTCATACGGCCTCCGCGAAGACGGATCTGATTGTCGTGGCCCACTACGACCGCACGGTGCGGATCACAAAGAATAATCTGGGCACCCATGTCTATCAACTTATCCACAAAGAACAGACGGCTCTCAAACATCTTCTGATGAATGAGAACGGAGCCTTTGGCCTGTGTGGAAACGACAAGCAACACACTCAACAAGTCAGGAGTCAGGCCCGGCCAGGGAGCATCACTAAAGGTCATGAACGAACCGTCAATGAAAGATTCTATCTCATAATGGTCGTGACAGGGAACATAGATATCATCCCCCTGACGTTGGACGGAAATACCCAGACGACTGAAGGAATAAGGGATAATGCCCAAATCATCATAGCTCACGTTCTTGATGCGAATCCCATCGCCGACCATCGCTGCCATACCGATAAATGAGCCCACCTCAATCATATCCGGAAGAATACGATGCTCGGTTCCATGAAGGCGCTCTACGCCATGAATGGTGAGCAAGTTCGAGGCGATGCCCTCTATCCTGGCACCCATACGATTCAGCATCCGACAGAGCTGTTGCACGTAAGGCTCGCAAGCAGCATTATAAATCGTTGTTGTACCTTGCGCCAGTACAGCCGCCATCACAATATTGGCCGTACCCGTGACTGACGCTTCGTCCAAGAGCATGTAAGAACCCTTTAGACGTGAAGCGGTAATCTCAAAGATGCCTCGTTCCGGATCGTAGCTGAACTTGGCACCCAGACTCTCCATGCCCAGGAAGTGCGTATCAACACGACGACGTCCAATCTTATCGCCACCAGGCTTTGAAACTAAGGCCCTACCATAACGCGTCAACAGAGGACCTACAAGCATGATGCTTCCACGCAGACGTGCAGAACGCTCCAGAAAATCATCGCTCTCCAGAAAATCAACGTTCACAGAATCCGCCTGAAAGGTAAAGTCGCCTTTGCCATTCTTGGTTACCTTCACGCCAATATCTTTCAACAACTGGATCTGATTGTTGACATCGGCAATATCTGGAACATTCTGAATGCGGACAGGTTCGTCTGTCAGGACAACTGCACAAAGCACCTGTAAAGCCTCGTTCTTAGCGCCCTGAGGTGTTATCTCACCACTGAGGCGATGACCGCCTTCTATCTGAAAAGAACTCATACGGATTCAATTAACGTGATTGGGTTAGCGTTTTTTCCTTTTCTTGCTGGCGTTGCTACCAGGAAGGTGTCCATTGCTAACAGATGCGAAGCGGAACTCCTCAGACACATTGGCCGTTCCCTCTGTATAATGCTCCAAGTCTGCAAGGATCTTACGTTCATCCATCGCATCCCGATTCCAATTATACAGACAGCGCTTCATGTAATTTGCCATCATTGCTGTCAGTTCCTCCTGATCCATACCCTCCGGCATCTCCTTAATCTTTCGCATAAACTCCTCCGTAAGATGACCATAGTGGCGATAACGAATACGGTGCATCGGGTACTTCAGCGGTTTGGGTTTGGCTGTAATCTCCTCCGGTTTGACAATTTCGTAAGGATAGTCTATATCCAGCTGATAGTTCGAGAGGATAGCCAATTGATCCCAGAGCTTATGGTCGAAGTCAGGTTGTTCACAGGCCTCAGGATTCATCGAAGCCATAATGCCGATAATGCTCTCAGCACATTGCTGACGCTGGCTGCGGTCTTCTATCTGAAGGCAGATATCAACCATCTCCTGAATAATACGTCCATATTCTGGGAGTATGAGCTGTTCGCGTTGTGTATTGTAAGTCATATTTGTATGAATCGTTTAAATATTTGAGTGCAACAAATCCTTGGGTTTAGTTGCCACGAAGTCCTTGAGATAAAATGGCTCGAAGTATGCAACATCCACCGTCTCATTCTTCGACAGCGCACGGGCTGCCAACGGATACATGTGCTTGGCCAACGGGTGAATACCCTCCAGAAAATGTGCATTGGGATGGGTAATGATATCGCGGCATTTGGCTGCGCCGTCGCCGAAGAAATAGACCGGAGCGCGATCAAGCCATTCGCGGTAAGTATCAGCCTCTACGATATCAGCCTGTACATCACGCAAAGGACGGAGGGAGCGGTCATAGACAGCAGCGTAAACCTCCATGCGCCGAGCATCTATCATCGGAACAAATAGCGCATCTTCGGGAATCTCGTCATGATACAGCAAGACGGGAACACAGAGCAGCTCCAAGGTAGAAACCGCCACAAGAGGCACACCACGTCCATAGGCAACACCCTTGGCCATTGAGACTCCGATTCGCAATCCCGTGTAACTGCCTGGACCTTGACTGATGGCAACGGCATCAAGCGGAATCGCATGACTCTCGGCAAAGCTCAGTGCTTCTTCGACAAAAACGCCACAACGCGTGGCGTGATTAGGTCCCTCAGTATCCGTCTGTTCAAAGATGACATGAGCGTCTTCACTCACAGCCACTGAACACACTTTTGTACTCGTTTCTATATGTAGGATACAAGCCATATCTTTCAAATTAGGGCACAAAGATACATATAATTTACGATTTTCTCCTGCGTTTTACGTTTTTTTACTACCTTTGCCACCGAAAACGACCAAAAGTATTTCGAAAATAACAAAAAAGCAACATATATGATTCTATCAATGACAGGCTACGGCAAAGCTTCTGCTGAGTATCGTGGCAAGAAAATTACAGCAGAAATCAAGTCTGTGAACAGCAAGGCTATGGACCTGCAGACTCGCATCGCGCCGATTTACAGGGGAAAAGAGATGGAACTGCGATCCATGATCAGTACGACGTTAGAGCGTGGAAAAGTTGACTTCAGTCTATACATCGAACGTGACGATGCCAATGCCGCCACGCCTATCAACCGAGCTGTATTAAAATCCTATGTTGAACAAATCCGTGCGCTTACTGCAGAATTTGACCTCAAGGATCCCGATGAGCAATGGATGCCCACGCTCCTGCGATTGCCTGACGTTCTTACCCGAAGCGAAGCTATTGAGTTGGACGAAGAAGAATGGGTCGTAGCCCGTAGCGTTTCTGAGCAGGCCGTCAAAGCCCTCATGGACTTCCGCCGTCAGGAAGGAGCTGCGCTGCAGAAAAAGTTTGAAGAAAAGATTACGAATATTTCCACGCTTCTCCAGCAGATAGAGCCCTACGAGAAAGCACGTATCGAGAAAATCCGTGCACGCATCGTCGAGGGATTGGAAGCCCTTCCCGAAGCACAATATGATAAGAATCGCCTCGAGCAGGAAATGATTTATTATATTGAAAAGCTGGATATTAACGAGGAGAAGCAGCGCCTCACCAATCACCTTCGTTACTTCTCAGAGACGATGGAGAATGGTCACGGGCAAGGCAAGAAACTCGGCTTCATCGCACAGGAAATGGGACGTGAAATCAATACCACTGGCAGCAAGTCCAATATCGCCGAGATGCAAAACATCGTCGTGAAGATGAAGGACGAACTGGAGCAAATCAAGGAACAAGTTCTAAATGTGATGTGATATGAGCAAAGTCATCATCTTCTGTGCACCATCAGGTAGCGGAAAGAGTACGATTATCGGTAGTCTGATGCCACGTCAGGAACTGAATCTGGCTTTTTCCGTATCTGCCACCACACGTCCTCCACGAGGCCAGGAACAGAACGGCGTGGAGTACCTGTTTATGTCGCCCGAGGAGTTCCGAGGTCATATTGCAGCCAACGACTTTATCGAATACGAGGAGGTTTATGCCGATCGCTTCTACGGCACACTCAAAATGCAGGTTGAGAAGCAGTTAGCCGACGGTCAGAATGTCGTATTTGACGTGGATGTTCATGGTGGCATGCGTCTTAAAGAGTATTTTGGAGACCGTGCCCTGAGCCTATTCATCCAACCTCCTGGCCTGGAAGCCTTGCGCCAGCGATTAGAGGGACGGGCTACGGACAGCCCCGAAGTCATTCAGCAACGTCTGGACCGTGCCGAATACGAGCTCTCCTTCGCTCCGCGTTTTGACCGCATTGTGATTAATGACAATCTCGAAGAAGCCAAAGCAGACGCCTACGCCATCATCCGGGATTTTGTCTCGTGATTGATCAACGATACCACAAGATTCTTTTTACCTATGTCCATCATCACCACAGGCATTTACGGCGGCAGTTTCAATCCGATTCATGAGGGACATGTTGCCTTGGGAAAGTGGCTGGTCAGCCATCGCCTGGTGGATGAATTATGGTTTTTGGTATCGCCGCAGAATCCGCTAAAGCCTGCCGCAGGATTGTTGGAGGATGAGTCGCGATTGCAGTTGGCAAAGATTGCGATTGGTCAGGAACCGCATCTATGTGTCAGCGATTTTGAGTTTCAACTTCCCCGTCCATCCTATATGGTGCATACGCTTGAAGCCCTGCGCCAAGCCTATCCGGAGCGCGAATTTATACTTGTCATCGGTGCCGACAA
Source organism: Bacteroidaceae bacterium (assembly GCA_024698925.1). Classification (GTDB taxonomy): domain Bacteria; phylum Bacteroidota; class Bacteroidia; order Bacteroidales; family Bacteroidaceae; genus Physcousia. Next base: position 35,083 of record JAILQO010000048.1, read on the forward strand.
TTGGCATCGTTTCCCCAGATGGTATCACTCCGGCGAGATTCTTCGCCACCATCGACTGATGATTTATCCTCGTCCAGGGTTCCCCATCGAAGAATCTTCTTTACCATCTAATGTTCAAATGATTAGCACTCCCCTACTCGACCTTTCCTCCACCCAGATTCGCGACGCGATTGCCAACGATCCGTCCTATGATGGCTTTGGCCTTGATCCCCAGGTATGGAAGGAAATCAAGGCCAAAGGTTATTATTCTTCTGTCGGTCCTAACTGAATACTTTCTATTCGTAGTTTCAGGACTCCCGCAGGAACCTGCACCTCCACGACATCCCCCACTTTCTTGTTCAACAGCGCCTGCCCGATAGGCGACTTGATAGAAATCTTTCCTTCGCGTAGGTTCGCTTCGTGAGGGCTGGCAATTGTGTAGGTCATACTGCTCCCGTTGGTGAGATTTGTCATTTCCACGCGACTCAGCAGTCCTACGCAGTCACTTTGGAGCTTTTTCATATCTATGACACGGGCAAATTCCAGCACACGCTGCTTGAAACGTATCCTGCTGAGCAATCGTCCCTGCTCTCGTTTGGCCGCATGGTACTCAAAATTTTCGCTCAGATCACCTTTGTCACGCGCCTCTGCGATAGCATCCTTCACACGCGGAAGTTCTACCAATTCCAATTCTCTGAGTTCCGCTACGAGCTTGTCGTAGCCTTCCTGAGACATATATTCCATATCAATACTGTTTTACTGCAACTTCACCTTGCGGCCACCAATCACATAGATGCCTGGACGGCGTAAGTGATTCTGCTGCAAGCGACGACCAGAGAGGTCAAAGACAGACGTACGAGTCCCCTCGCCTATTGGTTCCTTGACAGAACGGACATCATCCGTGAGCGCCGCGATCGCAGCGACCTCTTCAGCACTAATCGCCGTGTTATAAATACGCAGGTCGTCCACATAGGCATAGAATTGCGGATCGCTGAACTGACTGCGTCCAATATAGTTGAAGATGGGACGGAAATCAGCGGGGCGCGTCTGGATTGTCGTATTCGTAGCTACTGCCACGCCATTGAGATAGATGACAATCTTATCCTCTCCAAAGGTAACAGCGATGTGATTCCAGACATCCTTCTCAGGCTTCGTAGCGTCCATCACCTGCTCACTGCCACCATTCTTGATACCCAGACGCATCTTTGAGCCTCCGCTAATGGGTGTGAGGAAGACATAGTGGTCGGTATCGTTTCCAAAGTCAAAGATGCGCTGCCATTGGTCTGTACTGCGGTAATTGATCCACAGGGCAATGGTGAGTTCCTTGCTATTGGCGATGGTTGCGGGCAACTGAAGGCAGTTGCTGTAAGCACGCAGCAGTTTTATAGCCGGACTACCGTCCTTACCTTCCGTCTGTGCGAGAGTGCCATAGAGCGCAACATGGTTACCATTACCTGTTGCGTCGTTGAAGTTCTCGCCATCGAACTGCAGAATGCAAGCAGCCTCATTCGTAGCGGCAGCGCTTACAGCCTCTGTTGCAACTGAACGGTTCAGACTTTTATCGACCGCCTGTACCCTATAATAATAAGTGGTGCCAGCATCTACGGTGTTATCAATATAGCCAGCGGTGGTCACATTGTTGTGGATGGTGCGCCATGTTGTTTGGTCTGTAGAACGCTGCACGATATACGCTTGCAGATCTTTGTCCTTGGGCGCCGTCCATTCCAGCAAGACGCTGGCCGCTTGTGGCGTAGCTTTCAAGTCTGTTGGAGCGGCAGGTGCTTTGGCATCATAGGTCACATCCCCACCATCCACATTGATGATGCGCCACTGCTGATAAGCCTGTCCCGTGAAAGCACCTTGATTCACAGCGCGTCCACTGACCTTCAATTGTGTCTCCGTTGCCAGATTGCCATCTTGGATGGGATTCGTCTGCAGATACAAGCCGCTGTGCTTGCTGCGGATATAGAACCAGCCATCACTGGCGTATTCAATGCACCATTTCTCATTGTCGCCCTTACCACCATTCCAAAGGATGATCTGCCCCTGATCCTCCAATGACCAGTCTTTGACATCCGGTAGGTATGTGGGATCATAGGCGTTGGTAAACGTGTAGTAGGTGAAATCACCACCAACATCATTCGGATCTGGCGTAATAATCCATTGCTGCGCTTTATTGTTGCGTGCATTGTTAATCTGAACCATGTCCAAACCAGCCTGAACGACATTGCCTGCCGGAGCCAGCATCTTACCACTCAGGCGATTCACGATACGGTAAGTACCTACTTCAGTCGGCAGGACTGGCATGATATCATCTCCGCCCTGAATATTCACCAGCGCCTCTGCATTGGTACAATGGTGTTCAGCGTCGCTATCATAGCCGGCACCATTGGGCCATCCTGGCGTACGGATGAAGAACTCGCGCGTAGGACCTTGACCATTATAGAACACATCATGGTCCATCGCTGCAAAGCGGAAGGTTGTTGCGCCAGCCTGGCGCTCGGAAGTCCCTACAAAGCCCTGTACAGCACAGCCTTCGCGATAGTCTTCCTGATGACGATAGACTGCAGCCGCAGTCCAACGGCCACGATTCTCTGCGTAAGCCAGGCGTGTGCCGCGACTGGCCTTCATGAACTGGCTGCGCGTATGGTCGCACGTTCCCCACCAAATGCCTTTCGTGAGGCCGTACTCCGAGCCTACCATACACTCCATCGTGTTATGCAGCTCGTCTCCGACAGCCACCTTGCCGTCGTTCACCACCTGCTTGTAGAAATTGGCAAAGTTCTCAAAGGTGCCTGCCAATTGGTGCGTATTACCTTCATCGAGGTACGCTTTGCTGGGGTTGTACCATTCCAGGGCACAGTCCGGATTCAGCACATTGCCGCCACAAAGGAGAACACCGTTGAACTGTTCGTCCTCACGTATGGCCTTACAAATCGCTTTGAATGTGGCATTGGTTCCTTGGTTCCAATTGGTATAATCCGGTTCATTAAAAGGCGAGATACTAACCACTTTGAGCCCCTTGCTTTCCACATATTTCTTGGTCAGCCCGATGAGCTTTGCCCATCGCTGTCCATTCGTCGTCGCGTTACCTGTTTTATACCAGTTGTCAACAGCCTTGCCGTCCTGCGGGTCGGAATTCAGATTGATGCTTGCAAAGCGCGCATACTTGGCGATGCGGATGCGTTCATCGAGCGCCTGCTTCTGCTCCGTGCTGAGCGCGCCATCCTCCACACTATGACTGGGTTGGAAACTCAGGCGCACGATATCAATCATCTCCTGACCTGCAAAATTGAGGCCGCGACGCATATTGCCCTCGCTGATCCAGGCCTGATCCAAGCCCCACGTGATATCCGGCAGTTTAGTACCAGAATCTTCGATGCGGTAAGGAATCGTCAAATGAGGCACTTCAGAGGCCACGGCACCTGATGCACCAGACATATATTGAGCCGAAGCAGTAGGAGCTGCTGCCAGCAGCGTCAGTAAAGAGGCAAGGAAATGAACTTTCATATCGCACAGAAATGTGTTAGTAAGTATTATTTCGGGGCAAAGATAGCAGGTTTTTCGCAGATAGCAAAAGGAATCTGCGAAAAAGCGCTTAAGCAAGAAGATAAAGTTCTAAATGTTCCATCGCGATGGGCTTATGGAACACACCTTACGGCTGCGGAGAGGCCGTGCTATCGACGATGCCTATCACGGCTGAATCGGGTGTCACGGCTGCCGGGGATGAAGGCTGCACAGGAGTCTGTTCCGTGGCGGGTGCAGCAGGGCTGTCCACCAGGCTGTCGGCAATCTTGATGCCAGGCACCATAGCCTCGACAATCAAGCCGAGCACGAACAAAGCAGCTACGGAAGCGATATTGGAGAAGACGGGCAAGAGGCGATGGCGTCGTTGCTGACGGGCCCGTTCCTCCCACATTTTCATCGTTTGTGCCCATTGGGCCTGCTGCCCAATCTCGTGGAAAATCAGGTGGTCCAGCGCATCAATGCGCTCCTCGTCACCATAGATATATTCTTTGTTTTCTGTTGTATTCATTTTGTTCAGCGTGTTGAGTTGGTTAGGGATTGAGATGAAGTTGGTGAAAGCGCTCGCGAATCTGTTCGCGCAGGCGCTGCATACATTTGTACTTGCTGGTCTTGAGCCCTTGTTTGGTTTGGTTCTCAGGACGTAGCGCAAGGATATCATCCAGCGTGCGATGTTCGTAGTAGAAGAGTGTGAGTATTTGTCGGCAACGTGGTGACATTCCCAACACCACATCGGCTACGATGCGTTCACGCTGGTCACGTTCAGGGATGGCATCTGTAGGTTCCGCATAGCGGTCGCTGTCCAGCACCTCCAGCATGCGGTCATTATCTGTGAGCAACATGCGTTGCTGTTTTCGCAACAGTTCCCAGTGCTTGCGTTTGGCAATAGCCATCAGGAAGGTGAGCAATGAGCTCTGCATCGGCAGCAGCTGTCCTTCGGCCCAGCGGCAGACACGCCCCTCATGCATCTCTATGCGATGCGTCTCTATCTCGCGCCACAGGTGGACCAGCGCCTCCTGAAAGATATCGTCGATATGGGCTTCCGTAACAAAGACGGCAGCTGCATGATGCAGGAAATACGCCTTGCAGTCATGGTAGTAGCGCTCCAACAGGAGATTGTCGCGACGCAGTACCGCCGCTACCATCTGTTCGTCCGTCCAATTGACTATCTGCATATGGCTTGTCTGGGTTTATTTTGTCCTTGATGTTTCTACGTTTTGAAAAGTAACCCTCACGCTTTGGGATTTTTTTGATAATGATCCTGATCGGCTTGTGTCAGTTCACGGATATGACGTGTGCACAGCTTGCGCAACTCATTACAGAACAAGAGGATAGCCACGCCGAAAGCCACTTCCATACCAGCCGACACTTCCTGCGACATCGCTATCGCATCATAGATACCATGCGCCAATACCGGAGCTGCCCACATCAGGAACAGGTTACGGCTGCGGTTGTGTCCGAAATGGGCCAGACTGTAGTAATAGCCCATGAGTACGGCGAAGAAGAAATGAGCCGGCACTGCCAGCAATGCACGCATGACAGCTGTTGCCATCCACGCCTCGCCGGCATCCAGCACGTAGCCCACATTCTCGATAGCTGCAAAACCCAGACCTATGCAAACAGCATAGACGATGCCATCCAGATACTCGTCGAAATGCGGATTCTTGCGCAACAGCAGCCACAGGAAAAACAGCTTGGCTGTTTCCTCTGGAACTGCGGCCACGCCAAAGGAGTGTGCGATGGCCTCGAAGACATTGGAATAAGAGGTAGGCACTAATCCCGACGCCATCAAGGGAGTCGAGATAAAGCCAGACCCCACCGCAGAGAGCACGCCAAAAAACACCCCACGCGCCAACCATTGCACAGGCTCCGGATGCTCCTTATCTCGAATGAGAATCAGAATCATCAGGACCACGGCTGGTAACAAGGCGGCTGCAAGGACAAGATAGCTGGCTGTTTGCATGGATATAAATAAAGGAATTTACGCGTGTGTGCGCATGGAAAGCGTTTGAGTAAACACGAAATCGAGGCAAAGTAAGAAAAAAATATGAGCTTCTGCAAATTTTCTGCAAGAAAGTTGCACTCTGAGGGCAAAGATTACATTTTCTGCCCGTAAAACTTGCACGAAAACCAAAAGACACGTACCTTTGCAACACAGAAATCCATTACGGACTCTACTCTTTGACAACATTACAACAGCATAGCCGCATCGGTTTGATCGGGAGACTCATCAATTACATTTAGAAAACCGAGAACGTTTCGCTATCCAATGGCGGGCTGCGCCCCTCGGGGTAACCTCTTCACGGAGGCCGGCAGATTACAAAGGAGGTGGACACTCAAATCATTCATACTCGGAGTTCTCATCACATCACCGATGCGGTTTTTTATAAGATATTTCCTCAACAACCATCATCTCATTCTACAAAACCACAAACTAAAACAATGCTATGATCAGAAAACTGATTTTCAGCGCAATGCTCATCATGACAAGTATCAGCGCAAACGCCCAGAACGACTGGGGCAACTACGGTCGCTACGAGAAAGACAACATCGCCGTGAAGGCTGCACCCCAAAACGAGCGCAAGGCCGTATTCATGGGCAATTCCATTACCGACAACTGGGCAAGCCGTCGCCCCGATTTCTTTAAGAGCAACGGCTACGTAGGTCGTGGCATCGGTGGACAGACCAGCTATCAGATGCTGCTCCGTTTCCGCGAGGACGTCATCAACCTGCACCCCAAAGTAGTCGTCATCAATGCCGGCACCAACGACATCGCACTCAATAACCATCCTTATGTCGAGGACCGTACGTTCGGCAATATTGTGTCGATGTGCGAATTGGCTAAGGCCAACAAGATCAAAGTCGTCCTGACCACCATCACACCTTGCGAGCGATACGTGTGGCGCCCCGAAATCACTGATGCCACAGCCAAGATCCAGCATATCAATGCCCGCCTGCGCGAGTATGCCAAGAAGAACAAGCTGGCATTCGTCGATTATTTCTCGGCCATGGCTAACGAAAAGGGAGCCATGAAGCCCGGTCTCTCGGACGACGGCTGCCACCCCACCGCCGACGGCTATGCCATCATGGAGCCGATGGTCAAGGAAGCTATCCAGAAGTATGTGAAATAAGCCGCTGCTCCTATAGGCTGTGTGCTCGACGGTTTGCCCGTCGAGTCCTCCTAAAGCTCATCCAAGCTTTGCTGACAGCAGCTTGCGAAAAGCCTCAGTCTTCGCCTCCCGTAATTCATCGGGAAGCGAAGGCTGTTCTGTTTGCAGCCATTCCTTAAAAGCTTC
>JAILQO010000063.1 GCA_024698925.1 Bacteroidaceae bacterium
GGGAGCGGTAATGCGGTCTTCGATGAAGATGATATTGGCCTTAGGCAGGGTCATGGCTGCCACTTCCGCCTTGACAGTATTAATCTCTGACTGCGTAATGGTGAGGTAGTAGTTCGCGTAGTCTTCCACCTTATACGCATCCTTGGTAACGCCATTGAGTGTATAGCTGGTCAGTGTAGGAATGACGAAGAAGCCGTAGGCCTCGAAGAACTCCGTGAGGTCATAGCCGCTGACTTGGCAGCACGTCTTGTAGAACTTCAGGTAGTCATCGGTAGCTGAGATGAACGTGTTGCCCTCGTGCACCATCGGGTCTGCGCGGAAGGCCTTGAAGAGCTCCGGATAGAAGTCGGTCTTCTTGCCCAGGATGTGGAAGAACTGGTAGAGCTGGAAGTAGAGGTGAGTGCGCTCCCAGATATCGCGCTCGTTCCAGAATTTGCCAGCCATCATGTTCGCGAAGGTGGTGCTGATGTTGGTGGCGCGAGAGGTGAGGTGACCGTTGTTATAGATGGCAACGTTGGAGAACACGTTGTTGGAGACCTCTGTCTGTCCCACCATGTTGATGTACTTCTGCATAATGTGACCGTTCTCGTGGGCAGGTCCCCAAAGGGCACCGCCAGCAAACAGTTCTGCATAGCTCATCACATCGGAGATGGTTTCCTGGTGGTAATAGGTGCCATAGGTTGTGGCATACATATAGCTGTCTCCTGTGATGTCGGTGGCTCCGAGCAGGTTGTTCCAGTAGCCGTCGAACTCCTCCAGCCCCATGAGGCTGTATTCCATATTGATTATTTTGTTCCACTCGCCGAGCAGTTCAACCATGTATGTGGGGCAAGCTGCTGTGACGAGCGAGGCGGTCATGTGGAAGAGCAGGTTGCTGGTCTTCAACTCAACGGTGGACGGACATTTCAGCAGGTGCTGCTGCAACTGAGCCCAGTCGTCGTTGTCGTCGCCCTTGGTGAGGTCGAAGTAGCCCTGCACCGTGCCGCCCTCGATGTGGACGGTAACAGCGGGATAGGAATCAATGGCTGTGTAGGGTGGGGTGGTGTTGTCCACCTCGTAGAACACGTAGCAGTTGCCCGTCGTAGCCATCAGCAGGGTATTCATGCCCTCGTGCAGGTCGTAGGTTGCCCCTGTTCCCTGTCCGGCACCAACCACTTCCAGTTTCACGCTCTGGTTCGAAGGAATTTCACCTACATAAACATGCAGGTATTCACCGGCTTGGGCATAGATACCCGTGGGATTGCTGAGGCGTCCCAAGGCGTAACTGAGGCCCAGGATGTTAGTCCAACTGTCGTGCTTGCTGTATGCCTTGTAGCTACCTACGCGGAAGGTCTGTTCCGTCTTGTCCCATCCCGTGTAGGTGGTCCAGGCGTTGTTCTTCACCTTCACAGCCAGATCTTGTACCGTCGTGGGCAGCGCAGACATTGCCGTGCGCAGCTCGCTGTCCTCCATGCCGCTGTAGGCCGCCTTCAGCGCGGTGCACGTAGCGTCTGTGAAAAATGAAGTGAGTGTTGAGGATGAAACCTCAACAATCGCCGTTCGCTCGGTTGCAACGGCAGCGTTATCCACAGTCGCCGCCTCGATGGTCCATACGGACTTTTCATCATTGGTGTACCATTCCACGACGTTGTTGCTGTCGTCGCAGTGCAGACCGCCATGATTGTAAGGGTCATACTCGAAGGTGAACTTGCTGTCGCTTTCGCTGATGGTGAACGTCTGATTGGCGTTGCCTGTGGAATACGGTTGGGAGAACGATCCTTGCCCCGTGATGTACCTCTCGGTCAGGACGTTTTGTAGGGTCACATTACTGCCGTTGACCGTGAGTCTCCACACCTGCGAGTAGCTGCCCTCGATGAGGTCGGAGCAGACCAGCGCATGGCTGCTGGTGTTCTCGGTCAGGTACTTGCCGTTGTAGCTGACAACGCGATAGGTTCCCGTATTGACGGCCCACGCTGTCACCGTTGTCAGTAATAGCAATAGAAGTGTCCAAAGATGTTTGAGTTTCATAAGCTAGTTAATTTTGTTGTTTCAGAGATTTGGCGCAAAGGTACAACCTTTATTTCTATCTCCCAAAAAAATCTGTTTATTTCCCTATTAATACCCGCAATTTTTCTCTTAATACTAACAATTGCGACTATTAATACCTGCAAAAACTATATATCCCGAATGATCTTAGCCTCGCCATTGAAAGCGCATATCTCAGCGGCCAGCGCGTTGAGATTGTGAAAACGACCATAGTAGTCGTGGCCCGCATTACGTGGACGATAGGATACTGCCTCCATCTCTTTTGCATTCGTCGTTCTTCGCCTGCAAAAGTAGCGAATTATCCCGTAAACACAAAGAAATTCTTTTATTTTCTACCGTTTTATGTTGCCTCCTACTGAAGCAAACTTAGAGTATCATCCGTACCATCTGTAGTTGATCATTGTCCGTTGTCATGTTTTTTCTCTGTTTTGGTTTTCACTATCTTTTTTTGGCTTTTTACGCGATGCCTATAAAAAATTTCCTGTCAGGCCTAAGAGAATTTTCTCCCTAGGCAGGCCGTAAATTTTGTCTCGTTACAAAGGCACAACAAAGGCTCAGCACCCTCTTTCTCTTTCCGAATATTTCACAATACTATGAGTGCCCAAAACTTCCCTTAAGTATTTTAGATCATTTTACTTAAGTAATCTCACCCAAAAAGGTATACCTTTTATACCCAGAAACCTTAACATTTCTGGAAAGAAACCTATACATTTCTTATCCCCCTAACAGTAAGAAGGCATATTGCTGTGAGAGAAACGGCCTGTTGCTCTTTGCGGGACTACTGTTCCGCAAAAATTTCCATGAACGACGAAGCACCTTCCACCATTTGGACGTTATCCAATTGACTATCATTTTATTGACCCCATGGAAGGTGTGTTCAAACCTTCCACGGACCTTCCATTACCTCTTCTTTTAGTGGTAGCGAAGGAAATAGCGTATTGACTAAATGTCAATGCGCCCTGAGCGGCCGAAGTGTAACTCCTACGCAGAGGGCGGGGGACAGCGGGCACGCTGTGAAAATGGGATATCGCTTAATAAGTGTTTCAATTAGTGGAAGGTTAGTGGAGAGTTAGGGCACACCTTCCACGTACATAACATTCTGAAATTAATTCCGTTAGGCCCCAAATGGTGGAAGGTACCTCATTATTCATAAGAAAAAAATGTGGAGCAGTTCTTCGATATATGTCTCTCTTTTGATAATCATTATCTTACACTCTTGTTGCTGCAAAATTAGTCGCGTTTTCGACCGTTTTTGCAGTGCAAAGATATGATGATTATTTGATTGGTGCAAAAATATTACCAATAATTATAATGGTATTAGCACAAAAGCAACCGCACCTGCCACCATTCAGTAGTGACAAGTGCGGTTTCATTATTTCAAGTGAAAAACTACTGGTTCTCTATAAGACGTAACCCCTGTTTTCGATAAAATGGGAATTTTGTATCTGAACTTACAAGCACCATCTTATGTGAGATAGCTTGAGCGATGATAATATGATCGAAAGGGTCTTTATGCTCTTGGCTCTCATTAATCTGCAAAGCCGCCAAAGTGCGTATAACGTCTACGTCGGTGTTATCTATCTCTACAGACGGGTCATTTAGCACGAATGAAATCATTTCTGCTTCTGTCTTCCATATTTTGGATAGCAGTTTCTTCGTACGGAATGCCGTTATCAGTTCCTGCAAACTGACGATGCTTAGATATTTAAGGTTTTCTGGATCTTCGAGATATGCACAAACATCTTTTGTCAACGATTTTCGATCGCTGACCATATAAACATAAATGTTGGTATCAAGCAGCAAACGCATTAGTCGAACACTACAGGGTCAGTGACCGTAATTGTACCCTGAGTTGCCTCATAATACTCCCAAAACTCCTTGGCTTTTTCTTCTTTTTCCTGCTTACTCATATCTTTGGTTCTTATTCAAGCGCTGCAAAAGTAGCGTCTTTTTTTGATTCCGCCAAACTTTTCACTAAAATTCGTGTAATCTATAACAAAAGCACCCCCCCTCAATCTGCCTGACCCTTCACAGATTCACAATTCACAGTTTATTTTTCGAGCCCTCCCCTTCAACAATCAACGGCGCCCCGTTCGCAAGAACCAGGCGCCGCTGCAATTTATATTAGATTTGTTCGTTAGTTACTCCAATCGTCGTCCCAGACGTTGTAGTCGCGGTACGTGCGGTTTTCCTTGACGAGGACTGTGCCGTCAGAACCTGTATTATTCAGTCTAAATGACTGAGCAATCATGGATACACTATTAACTTTCGTTATTAATAGCGTAGGAGAAATATATTTCTTTTTCATAATCTTCAGTTTTATTGAGTGAATACTTGATTATCCTTACCCTTCCTGTGGGGTAGGGCGGCTATCTTATTTTACAAGCACCTTGCGACCCTTCACGATGTGGAGTCCTTTCTTCAGCTTACTAACGCGACGTCCAGAGAGATCGAAGCTCTCTTCAGAGGTCGTGAGCTGACTCATGATAGACTTAACAGCATCCTCGTCATTAAAGTTGAAACCGAGGAACTCCTTGACGCCAGCAGCGGCTTGATAATAGCCTTTGAAGCCAGGAATAGTCGATGCACCATCCTTGTAGAATCCCAGTCCAGAAGTGCCTCCACTAAGAACATACGAATTGGCTGGACGCGAGATAGCGGCTACGGTACCAGTTAACACATTACCTTCAACGCTACCGCCAGTGGTAATGGGGAAGTTATAGGTCGTAGCCTCAGCTACATTCGCATACAGGATAACACCTGTGTTTGCAGGAATGGTAGTGGATACTTCTGCCAAAACCAGTTTGCCATCACCTAATGTAGCTTTATAGGCTGTTACGCCAGTTGGAATCGTTAATGCAACTGGGCTATAAAGTGTAGCGTACTTGGCTGCTGAGATGGTGACAGGGAGAGAGGTGACTTCTTCAAAATAGAAAGCAGTATTGTCATAATCTGGGTAATAGGAGGTGTATCCTACACTAGAACCATTGGAATTCCAGTAATTAGAACCCTGTTTTACCCTTAAAGCCCCCATCGGGTGGCTATTCAAATGATTAAATTCATAGATACTCCATTCCTGGGGATTTTCATGTACAGTTGCTCCTGTTCCACTTTTATTCCAAACATAATGACCATTTAAATAGGATACTATCTTCGTGGAACCTTCTAAATAGAACACAGAACTAATAGGGTTACTAACAGAAGAAGACACGGATAAAACGGCACCTGCTCCTGTTGCATATACTGTCTTTCCATTATATTCAGTCAACCGATAGAACTTTCCGCTAGAAGGAGCAACAAATGTTTCGCACATTGTGTTATAAGCTGTCGTTACTGAAGAGTATGTACTAGAAGATGTAAGTGAATTCACCGTCGTTTGGAAAGTACTCCAAGCGGTATTTGACGGATAACCTACTTGCCCAATATTAGCAGACGTATAAAGTGATATGATATGGGCTTTGATATCTGACATATCATAACCGTCATAACCAACGATTGTCGCAAACGGAACCTCATTAGCATAATATAGTGATAGTATCTCAGACTTAGAGTAACCTCGAGAAACGATATCTGTATGGGATACATTTGCGCTATATAACTGTTGTAAAGAAGGCAATTCAAATTGTGCTTCTGCCCAAACATAGCTTCCATCTGACTTTAAATAATAACTAGCATATGTATGTGTGTATGAATTAACGGCTAAGGCTGTATTTGTATTTAAGGAAGGTTTAATATACCACTTGCCACTTTTCTCAGAAACGGGAACCAGCACCCATTTATAATAATCTAAATTTTCGGATGGAGTTTCTGAGGTTGATTCGGTAGGAAGGGTCGTGTTACCCAACGAAACACCTGTTGCAGAGTTGTAGAAGTAAGCGCCATTTTTATCCGTAGTTACCGAATTAAGATTACTTGCATACAAATACTTTCCAGATGACTTTTCTTTAATGTAATAACCTCCGGAATAAGTTTCCAAAAGGAAAAGACCTGCGTTATCATCTGATTCCGTATTACCAGGTAAGCCCGCAGATGTTGTTAGGTAACGTTTACCATTGATAGCGTTATAAAAATCAATTTTATAATATGTATTCGTTTTTAATATAGTTGTTGGGGAGCCACTGGCTGTTGCTGGCATCAATTGAACGTCTGCCTCATCGCGATTATTGACAAATGTTATCGCATGAGCTGCCATGTATGATGATGAATTCCATGGATCCCAAGAAACATTGGTATTCCCAGAAGGATGAATCTTCCATGAACTGTCCGTAGAACCTGCTGTAACAGTCCAGTTGTATGGTGTATTGGAGGTCGTAATACGGCCATCGGAGTCGTTGCTACTTGCTGTAGTCCCACTTGATAATGCGACGTATTTACCATCATTCATGCATGTAATAGTATACGTGTTTTCAGAAACCCTATTAAATCTGAAAATCGCTTTAACAGCGGTATTGGATTGTAAAAAAGTCCCATCAGCAGATGTCGGTGGGGTTATATACCAACCCGTTGCCTGTCGCCAACGAAGATAATAATAAGCTCCATCTTCAATACTAGTTACTTGCGCCCACGCCCCGCTGGCACCTAGTCCCAGCAAGGCACAAATTAAGAGTAGAAGTTTTTTCATAATTGTTGTTATTAGTTAATTAGTAACACATTTTGGGGCAAAGATATGGAAAAGTTTCGGAGGATGCATCGGGTGCCTCTTAAAGAATGTTAAAATGGGGTAATTTAGCCATTTATAAGTGTATAATTTTCACTCATAAACGCCCTTTTTCACACGAATCCCCATAAATTGACTCATGAATTCATCACAAATTTTTTCTTGACAAAAACCGCAAAACAATTATCTGACACGGAATCGAATTTATACAACCACGGATCGTACGGATTGTACGGATACATGTCCACGAGTCTTTTCTGTAACAAAAACCTGAAAAACCCTCTGGTACAGTCTGTGGCCTGCGGCCCTCATTGCCGCCTCGCACTTTTGTGCCTGAGAGCGAGCTCTCGCACAACGCCCGAGTCACCAATGGCTTTGCTCGCAAAGCACAGGCTGCATCAGAGCAAAAACATCGGTTCTACGAACCTGAAAAACAATTATTAGCACAATAATATCACCTTCTTCTGTGTTTAGAAAAGAAAGCCCCTTTATATATGAATTACATTTTAAAGCTTGCAGATATTAGTTTTTCATAAAACCTGAACTATCCCCCTATCAGATTTCAAAGGAATATTTGTTTTTTAGCGCGAAGCGCGATGTTTTTGCTCTGATGCTGTCTGTGTTTTGCGTGCAAAACAATGATGGCTACAGGGCTTGCGTGAAAGCTTGTTTTCAGACGCAAAGCCATGAAGGCAACATGAAGGCCGTAGGCCACAGACAGTACCAGAGGGTTTTTATTGTTTTTGTTAAATTATAAGACTGCTATCTTAGGAAGCAGTGGTGATGAGGGAGTCGACGGTGCGGAGGACGGCTAAGGAGTGGTCGAGGAGGCGGTTCATGGTGGCGTAGTCCTCATGCCGTAGGATGTCCGCAAAGGCAGCGAATTCGGGCGCGAGGCGATGGGTGGCAGGACTGAGCGGAACCTGTTGTGGCTGCTGGCCGCGCAGGCAGAGCGTGATAGCCGACATGGTACTGACGGAGCCGTCAATACGCAGCCAACCGTTGTCGCCCTGCACGAGCCCAAAACTGGGGGCATCCGTCTCCTTGGAACCTGTGCACAAGCAGCCCCACTCCTGGGCCCCTAATACTGCCGTTCCTGCCAGATCTACGCCATTGAAGCCGCGACGGCAGTAGTAGTGGGCTTCCTGCGGTTGTCCTAACAGCGCGATAGCGAAGTGGAGGTTGTAGATATTGATGTCCATCAGCGCACCACCTCCTGCGGCAGGGTCGAAGGCGGGCAATACCTCGCCGTGCAGGTAGGCATCCAGACGGCTGGAGCGTTGGCTGTAGTTGCACTCCACGTGGCGGATGGTGCCCAGTTGCGGCAGGAGTTCTGTCTGCAACAGATGGAAGGCGGGCAGGTGGAGCAAGGTGACGGCCTCGAAGAGCATCAGGTGGCGCTGGCGAGCTTCCGCAGCCAGGCGTTGCAACTCCTCCGCACAGAGGCACGCGGGCTTCTCCAAGATCACATGTTTGCCTGCCTGTAGCGCCTGCAAGGCATAGTCGTAATGGACACTATTGATGAGTGCAACGTAAACTGTATCTACTTGGGACTCAGATAGTATGTCGTTGTAGCTTGAAGTAACGCGTGAAATGCCGTAGCGGGCTGCCAACGCCTGTGCCTTCTCCAACGAATGGGGGCGCGCCCAGAGGCTGTGGATGGTGATGCCTGGGGTGGCGGTGATGACGGGCAGGGCCTCCTGCACAATCTTGCCTGAGCCAATAATGCTGAGATTCATATTGCGTGCGGATGAGAATAAAATCTGCGCAAAGATAGCGAAAAATGTAGAAAAGGTGTGTGATGTGAAGGAAAAATCGTACCTTTGCGGCGAAATATTACAAGAAACTATGGTACAAGACATTGAAAACGCGAAGGGTAGGGAGCAGGACGGACTGTCGGCTCTCGGCAAGAAGACTGAGTACAAGAGTGACTATGCACCCGAGGTGCTGGAGACCTTTGTGAACCGCCACCCCGATAATGATTACTGGGTGCGCTTCAACTGCCCCGAATTCACCTCGTTGTGCCCCATTACGGGACAGCCCGACTTCGCGGAAATCCGCATCAATTACCTGCCCGGTGAGCGTATGGTGGAATCGAAGTCGCTGAAGCTGTATCTGTTCAGCTTCCGCAATCACGGTGACTTCCACGAGGACTGCGTGAACACCATCATGAAGGACCTGATCAAGCTGATGGACCCCAAGTATATTGAGGTTATTGGTCTCTTCACACCCCGTGGTGGCATCAGCATTTATCCTTATGCCAACTACGGACGGCCAGGTACCAAGTATGAGGAGATGGCGCAGTACAGGCTACTCCACCACGATTTGTAGCGTGCAGTTCAGTCCCATCAGCACGATGTGAAACATCAAAATTGTTTCAAAAACAGACAAATTCTTATCAAATCGGGTCTCAAAAGAGAAGGTATAATCAATTTATACCTTTTTTTTTTGCGCATAAGTGAGGTTTTCTCTATCTTTGCCACCTCTAACCAATTCTGATTTGTAAATTAATAAAAAATTGAACACGATCCTGTCGATGTGCCTTACAGCCTGATATGGACTCAATGTCTGTCATATCATATTACTTTAGACTGATTGTGACGTACGCCACTTATTACCTGACGTATTATCATGATCTGTTTGTTGAATATCCTTTTGAGGTGCAGACTGCTGTGTGGGCACAGCAATGGGCGTTGATTATGATGCTGATGATTGTCGTACTGCTGGCACGTAAGCATAAGCAACGCCGACAGGTGCGTCATGCGCGCAAAAAACTTCAAAAGCTCTTTGGCGATGCCGTCCAACAGGTCTTTAATACGGACGACCGCATGATGACGCGTGAGGAGATTGTGAAGTTGTTCAAGATAACGGAGAAAGAAGCCAATCGTCGGGAGTTGCTCAAGAACAACATGGAACGACGTGAGATGTGCTATTATATCTATGATAGCCTGATTCACGACGAGGTGGCCAGCCCCACCAAACATGGCAATATCCATCTGCTGATGGAGATCTTCAACCTGCCCTCCTTCCTGGAAACCGAGGTCAGCGTGGGCAGTATGCGCAACAAGGTCGTTGCGATGGACATGATCCGTTCTTTCAAACTCTATATCAGTCCCTGGGTCATCAACAAACTGCTGAACTCCAAACAGGTCCGCGTGCGCCGTCTGGCCATGTACGCATCGGTGATGTCGAGTTCCGACAGCGAGTTGGAGTACTTTGAGACCGACTTCTTTGATGAAAACTGCTGTATCTTCGATGAGATAGAGTTGGGCTACACGCTCCATCGCCGCAGGGCTGCAGGACTGAAACTGCCGAATCTGGCGCATTGGGCCCATTTCCAGAAGAACGACAATACCAAGTGCATGTTTGTCCGTCTGATGCGCCGCTTTGACCAGCGGGAATACTGCGAGCAACTGAGGTCGCTATTCCTGGAAAGCAAGCACAAGAAGCTGATTGAGGAGATTTCGCGCACGTGGGGCTACCTGCACTATACGGACGGCGAACAGCTGCTGGTGAATACGATGCTGACGCAGCCTGACGATACGAAGGTGGCCATCATGCACGCTGTCACGCGTATGGCTTCAGGACAGAATCTGGAATTGCTGCTGGACGGCTATCAGAATACCACCAACCCGCACGTGCGCTTTGAGGCGCTCCGCTGCATGTGGAGCTATGGCGATGAGGGTCGGCGAATGCTAAATAAACTGGAAGCGGAGGCAGAACCTGCGGACCTGAAGTTCTTTGCCTTCTTCCACAACCCCATTACGCTCGAGAAAATACCGCTGGACAAGGAACAGGCCTACCATCCCTCTGTCGAAACGGTGTACGCAATGTCATACTAAAGAGAAAACAGACTGCCCTATGTGGTTACAAATATATTACATATTCTGCTACATCATCTTTGGCTACTCGATGGCCATCATGGCTGGTTATCTGTACTTTATCCTGCAGAGCTACCGTGCGCAGCACAAGCTGTCCATCGATATGCCGGACGATGAGACCATCAAATACCTGATGAAAGGATCTCCGCTCACGCCGGCGGTGTCCATCATCGCACCTGCCTACAACGAGGAAGTCACTATTATTGATAATGTGCACTCGCTGATGCAGATAGACTATCCCGACTACGAAATCATCATTATCAACGATGCCTCCAGCGATCGCACGTTGGAACTGCTGATTGAGAACTTCGAAATGGTGGAGGTGCCTTACGACGTGGCGATGCGTGTGCCCTCGAAGCCTATCAAACGCGTACTCAAGAGCACAAATCCAGCGTACTCCAAGCTGGTTGTGGTGGACAAGGAGCGTGGTGGACGTAAGAGTGACGGCTCCAATGCGGGTATCAATGTCTGTTCCAACAAGTACTTTGTCTGTACGGACGTGGACTGTATCGTGGAGCCGATGGCGCTGTACCGCATGATGTGGCTCGTGGTGAACAGTCATGTGCCGACCATCGGTGTGTCCGCAACGATGCTGATGAGTAACGGCTGCGTGGTGGGAGACGGACGTGTGGTGGAGGCCAAGGTGCCCAAGCGCATCCTCCCGATGTTCCAGCAACTGGAGTACATGCGCTCATTCCTGATTGGTAAACTGGGGTGGTCCACCATCAATGCCCTGCCCAACATCTCGGGTGGCTTCGGACTGTTTGATACGGATGTCGTGGTGAAATCCGGCGGCTATGATAATACGAGTATGGCTGAGGACGTGGACATGCTGTTGCGTATGGTCACGTATATGAAGAACAGCGGTCAGCCTTTCCGCATCGCGCAGGTGCCGAAGGTTTGTTGCTGGACAGAGGGCCCGCCCACCCTGAAGGCGCTGTACCGTCAGCGTGTCCGTTGGGCGCGTGGACTGTTTGAGATTATGAGCAACCACCGCAAGCTGATTCTCAATCCTCACTACGGTCCTATCGGCGCTTTCACGCTACCGTACATCTTCCTCTTTGAATTCATGGCACCGATGCTGGAGTTGTTCGGTTACCTCTTTATGATATGGCTGCTGTTTGTGGGCGGTATCAACTGGGGCACGGCGTTCATCATCTTCGGTATGGTTTATCTGTTCTCCGTGCTGATGGCCTTTTTCCTGCTGTACTTTGACTACTCCACAGAGGCTGTGAACTGGCACAACCGTGAGCACAGCTACTTGCATCTGCTGGTGGCTGCGTGTCTGGAGCCGATTATCTATCATCCGCTTATCTCATATTGCTCCAACGTGGGCTACTTCCAATATATTACCAAGACAACGGCTGTGTGGAAGCCCATCCAGCGTCAAGGTGTGAAGAAGAAAACATCATGAAAAATAATCAATCCATAGGCCCTATATGCCCCATGAGCCTCATTCGTACCATACGGTTCATCGCTGTGCTGCT
This sequence comes from Bacteroidaceae bacterium, assembly GCA_024698925.1. GTDB lineage: Bacteria > Bacteroidota > Bacteroidia > Bacteroidales > Bacteroidaceae > Physcousia. The sequence goes on from JAILQO010000063.1 coordinate 12,051, forward strand.
CCTGCTCAGCCTGCCTCTCATGATGCAGGCTCAGGCGCTCCTTCATGTGCCACAATACTATACGGAAAGGGCGGAGAGCTTCATGCAAGCAGGTTCGTGGCAGGAGATGAAGCGTGAGGTGGACGAGGGACTGAAGGAATATCCCGATGATCCGAACCTGCGCTATCTCAACGGACGCTATTTCTATATGGCGAAGGACCTGCAGGAGGCTCGTTACAATTTCGTGCGTGCCATTCAGGAAGATGACCAGCACTTCAAGGCCAAGCGTATGCTCGTGGATGTGGAGGATGACCTCAAGCACTATTCCAGTTCTATTTGCTATATCAACGAGTTGCTGGAGTTTGAGCCCTACGACCGTGACTTGTGGCGGCGCAAGATAGGCATCTACCGCAAAATGGGTAATCACAATCAGGCCGATGCGCTGCTGCAACGACTGGCATTCATCTATCCTAATGACACGGTCGTGCGCAACGAGCTGCGTAACAGCACGCGTGGAACCTGGAATGACATCCTGCTCAAGAGCACACTGGAGGAGTCAGCACATAATCTGGAGAAATGGATTGATCTGGATCCGATGAACCTCAGCTACTATGAGGAGCTCGTCAGCGTCTATGAAAGGATGGGCGAGTACGAGCGTGCCTTAGGTGCTGTCAACAGGGGCCTCTACCGATTCCCGCGGAATATGGTGCTGGTACATAAGGGACTTGGCATTATGACGAGTATGGGACTCTATGCGCAGGCGTTGAACTTTGCCAAGCAGCATGGGGCAGACCAACGACTCTATGCCAGTCTGCTGCAGGAAGTGGTTGACGATGCACGACTGCGAGATCCGTATGAGTCCAACGGCCGACTCTTTGAGTTGACAGGAAGCCAAGAAGCACTCACGTATCTGCTCAATACATCGCTCACGCGAGGCTATCTGGATGATGCCAGAACATACTTGGGTATTGCCATGAAGCGTGACGGACGTTCCATCAAGCTCCTGGCAAAGCTCTACGGACTGGAGAAACGGTGTGGCAATGAGCAGGCGGCACTACGCGTACTGAACGAGATGGCCGAGAAGTCGCCTCTTGACGAGGAGATCAATCTGGAATACGCCGAGCTCATGATAGAACTGGCATCCAAGGAGATGGAGACGGCACAATGGCCGGAGGCATACAAGAATCTGGAGAAAGCACTGAGTCTGCTCAAGCCGCAGGATGATGCCTGGGCAGGGGCCGTCGCCCGTCAGATCACGGTGCTGGGACGTATGGGTGATTTCATCGGTGCCAGAGACTTATACAAGAAAATGGCTCCCCTCACCAAGATCAGCACGTCGCTACGATTCGGCTCGGCTTACGAGGAAGCGATTGCCAACCACCTGAAAGTACTCCTGGAGGAACAGCGCTATGAGGAGGCCCTGATGGAAGGTAAGGAACTGTTGGATGTCGTCTATAACAGCGAAGCGGCCCTGCGCTGCTGTATCAATGCGGCACAGTCGCTCCATCGTGATGGCGATTTTCAGGCTTTTGCACAACAAGGCTATGACGCTTATCCCAACACACCTTATTTCATCATTAAGCAGGCCATGTCGCTACGTCAGCAAGGGCGCAATGCCGAGGCGCTGGAAATGTTACAGTTGAGGGATGAATATGACGAATGGATGAATCCGCAACTGATTGTGGCTTTCTCTGGCGTGGCGGATGAATGGGCCAATGACCTGATCAAGAGTCACATGCCGGACGTGGCGGTGGAAGTAGTGGACAGGGCTTTGTTGAATGATCCAACCAACAAGGCGTTGCTCTACACCAAAGGTCTGGCACTTGAGAATATGAAGGAATGGGAACAGGCTTATGCACTCCAAAGTCGCAACTACGACCCCAGCAACGCGGAACAGCAGAGCTGGTATGAACACATGCGCTATCTCGGATTCCGCAGTATGAAGAATCGCATCGACGCCAGTTACACTCATGCCGTCTATGACTCGCGTAGTGCCGGACAGGTGAGCACGGCCCATCTGTACTCCATCGCCAGTGTGGCCTATAGCCGACTGGAGAAGCGTGATTCATACACGGGCCAGATTAGTTATAAGGGCATCGACGGCTATCACGTAACCATCGAGGATGAGGACGAGTCAACCTATGAAGAGAACGAGGCCGGAGGAACTGGGCTGGAATTCATGGGGCAGTGGGAGCATAGCTTCAACCACCGCTGGACGGGTATGGCCAGTGTGTCCTATGGTACGCGATTCTTCAACAAGCTGGGCGTTAATCTCTCTGCCAGCTATGCGATGGACGATGGTTGGACACCCTCGCTGCGACTGAGTTATCGACGCACCCCCAAGACTTATCTCTTCATCGGGACGGATACCATCTCGCAGGCTGAGTATGGCAAGTACCATCTGTTCATGCTGGCTCCCTCGATTGAGAAGGCGTGGGAACGGATTCGTGTGACGGGTAATGCAGACCTCTCCCTCCTGAAGGGTAGCGTCTATTACAATATCGGACTGAAGGGTAAGCTGTTCATCAATGACGATAACGTCTCGTCCATTTCCCTTGTGACCGGCTTCGGTTCCTTCCCTGAACTGCAGTTCTTCGAGCAGACGGCACTCCGTGGCCTCTCGCATACCAATACAATGATTGGGTTTGATGCCCAATATCTCTGTACGAACAACTTCTGTCTGGGACTCACGGGTAGCTGGAATACCTGCTACAATCCTTACCGCCAAGAGAACGGACAACTGGGGGACTCCTATCGGAATATATATAGCATTATGCTCCAGGCACATGTCGCATTCTAATCAATGACAATGAAGAAAATGCTTCAATACATATTATTATCTGTCTGTCTGCAGACCTTGACCGGATGCCAGAAGACAGCGGAGATTGAAGACACCGACAGCGTCTTCGAATATCGTGAGATATATTTGCCTGAACAGACTACTAAAGATACGAAAACACTGAAGTTGAACCTCGTGGATAACGAGTGGGGCATCTGGGGTCATCATCTGAATAAAGTGTTGCCAAAGAATCCCTCACTTTCGGTGTTTGCCACGATTGGCGGACGTAACAACGATGAACAATTCTGCTTCATGTCTGATAAGCTGTTCCAGTATATTGAAGCATATATCCATGACAATTACGGCGCTACGCGCTCGCAACGCTTCGCAATCCTGCCGAATGACAATGGCCTCGTCTGTCAGTGTGAACAATGTCGGCGCATCGGCTGTACGACGAACAATGCCACGCCGGCGGTGATGCACATGCTCGAACGACTGGCCCATCGCTTCCCGTCGCATACGTTTTTTACCTCATACTATCAGACAACGCGGAATGTACCGGCAAAGCCTATGCCGGTGAATACAGGTGTGCTCATCAGCGCGATGGACTATGACCTAAACGCGAAGGTGTCAGCAAGGGAACTGCAGTTCGAGAATCTGCTGAGACGATGGGGAGGCGTTACCAAGAACATCTACGTCTGGGATTACATCAACAACTTCGATGACTACTTCACGCCGTTCCCCGTATTCAATATCATGCAACGCCGTTTCAAGCTGTATGCGAAAACTGGTGTTCGCGGCGTATTCCTAAATGGCAGTGGTAGCGACTACAGTACGTTTAGCCGGTTGAAGACTTATGTCCTGGCGGCTATGCTGCGCAACCCTGAATGTGATTGGAAGACAGTACTCGAGGAGAGATGTCTAGAGTTCTATCCGGTTACAGGTAAGTTGCTTGCACAATACATCATGAAGCAAGAAGAGTTTGTGGCTACCAAGGGTAAGCCCCTCCCGCTCTATGAAGGTGTTGCTACGGCGTTGAAGAATTACCTGAACGAGCAGGACTTTGTAGATTTCCAGAACCAACTGATTCTACTCCTGCCTAAGACACAGGGAGATGAACGTGCAGAAATCACGCGACTCAATGCGGCACTTATGCTGACACGACTGGAGATTAGGCGTTTGCATGGCAATATCAGGGGCTGCGGTGCTATGTTGGAACAGCTACGACGCATCATTCAGAATGATGTCCGCATCTATAGCGAGTCCTATTGGACGGTAGAAAGTTATATCCAGGATTATCAAAAGATGTTGCAAGAGGCAGAGGAGATGAAAGGGAAAAATCTTCTTCAGGGCTTGATGCTCACGCCGCTGACAGCGCTGGATCCGGATTATTCGGACATCTCAATCCTAACGGACGGTTTGGCTGGCATCCCCTCGAATTATCATTGTGGGCAGATGATTTCCTCGGCTGATCCATCGCTGAAGATTGCTATTCCGCACGTCGATGGCATGAAGCGCCTGCGTGTCGGTCTCACCTATAATGCACAGTTCCATATCGCCTTGCCACTTAGTGTCACGCTGATGGCTGGTGACAGTGAGATAGAAACGATCAAACCACAACAGCAGGGAATCTCTGGCCGTTACGTAGCAGAGTTCAATATCCCGGCCTCGGCGAATAGGACACTCGTTCTGGTCATTACGCGAAATACCGAGGAGCGTACGATGGCCATTGATGAGGTGATGGGATTGTGAGTTTGCTTATAATGAAAACTATAGCGTTATAATAGTACGTATATGTCGGTATTGAAAAGATTGAGCGGATGTCTTTTGTTCCTCATGCTACTCTTAGTGAGTTGTCATAAGGAGCTGAAACCTGCCACGGTGATTATCAAAGACCCTGTCAGGCATTACTATCCTGTCCTGCAGGGCGAACAGCTATATGTATCCTATGAGATTGAGAATACCTCGGATAATCCCTTGTTTATCCAAGAGATACAGACGACATGTGGGTGTGTGACAGCGCGTGAGAGGCTGCCCATCGTCATTCTGCCCCACAAAGTTGGAATCGTGGGCGTAGAATTCAATACCATCAAGAATTCAGGTTACGTCTGCCACTATGTTTATTGTTATGGCAACTTCCAGGACAGCACCTACATTGAGATGCAGTTTGACACCAATGTCGTGCCCAGCGCAGACTATGTTCATGACTATGAACAGTTGTGGCAGGAATTTGAGCATTCAAACAAGCATGTGCAATCGGCCAAAGATGGTACGGCTTCGCAGAAAGGTTATACCACGGAAGATCAGTATAATTTTTCCGAGGAATAATCAGAGATTGCTTGTCGCTGTTTCACGTAGAAGCTACGTGTGCTGACTAAGAAGAGCACCATGCCTACGATCTGTGCGATGGCAACTGTCCAAAAGGCGGCTGAATAGCTGACGACCTCACTGATCAATCCTCCAGCAAGGACGCCTAAGCCAATACCGATATCCCAAGAAATCAGCAACGTAGAATTGGCGGTGCCACGTTCATTGTGGTGCGCCATAGAAATCATCATGTTCTGAAATGCGGGCCACAGATGTCCATTACCTAAGCCAAGGAGAATGGCAGAACCGTAGTAGCCAAAGGCATTGGGGAAGATGACGAAGATGCTATAGGCGAAAGAGGATATGATGGTTCCGATGGTGGCATTGCTCACCAGATGCCCTTCACGTAGCCCCTTCGCTCCTTGGAGGCGAGAAGCGACAAGTCCTAATGATACTAAAAGGAACCAAGTACCCGTACCACCCGTGATACCCATCACATCTTTGCTGTAGATGGCAAGATAGTTGCTGACGACTCCAAAGCAGAAACCAAAGAAGGCCATGTTCAAGGCAAGCAGCCATCCGCGTAACAGGAAGAAACGATCCAAGCGCAGGATGGCACCTTGATTGTGAGGCCGTTCCTGTGATGAGGCCATCTTGGGCATCTTGATACCTGAATCGACAGCCATTCCCAAGCCTGCGATAATCAAGGCGAGCCAGAACAAAAGCTCGAAATTGTCGGTGAGGCGATAGAGATAGATGGCAATGGAAGGGGCAATGGCCATAGCGAGATTGTTGGACAGACCATAGTAGCCGATGCCTTCATTGCGCCGTGAAGAGGGCAGTACATCAATGGCGACCGTAGAGTTGGCCACTGTCAAGGCGCCGAAAGGAGCGCCATGTAATGTGCGAACGATGGTAAAGAGTAGGAGAGAGGTGGCTCCAATATAGCCGCCAAAGAAGATGAAGAAGAGGAAATAACAAGCCATCAGCACCTTCTTACGTGGAAATGTATCCACGAGGAAGCCGCTGAAGGGACGTGCCAATAGGGCCGTGAGTGTATAACCGCTTAACACCATTCCCACCACGTCCTTGGTGGCGTCGAAACGCTCCACAAGGTATAATGGTAGCAATGGTGTTAGCAGATAGAACGCGAAGAAGAGCGCGAAATTCGCGCCCATCACGCGACAATAGTTAGCATTCCAGAGTCTTTCGGACATCAGAACATGGCGTTCTTCGGCGTGCGGGGGAAGGGGATTACGTCACGGATGTTCTGCATGCCTGTTACGAAAAGGATGAGGCGCTCAAAGCCCAGACCGAAGCCGGCATGCGGGCAGGAGCCCCAACGACGGGTGTCGATGTACCACTCGAGATGGGTGGTGTCCATGTGGCGGCTCTGGATCTCTGCCTGTAGCTTCTCGAGACTCTCTTCACGCACGCTGCCGCCGATGATTTCGCCGATGCTGGGGAAGAGAACGTCAGTGCCCTGCATGGTGGGACCTGGTGCTACGCAGCCGCGATAGCCCACGCTGCCTTCGCCCTGCAAGGTGTTCTGCTTCATGTAGAAGGACTTGATGGCGGAAGGGTAGTCGGTCATGATGACGGGCTTCTTGAAGTGCTCCTCCACGAGGTAGCGCTCGTGCTCGCTGGCGAGGTCGTCGCCCCACTGGCAGGGGAACTCGAACTTGCGGCCGTTCTTGATGGCTTCCTGCAGGATGTTGATACCCTCGGTATAGGTGAGGCGCACGAAGTCCTCCTTCAACACGCTCTGGAGGCGCTCGATGAGGCTCTTGTCGATCATCTGGTTGAGGAAGGCGAGGTCGTCCTGACAGTTGTCGAGAGCCCAGCGCACGCAGTACTTAATGAAGTCCTCCTCGAGGTCCATGAGTTCTTCCTGGTCGAGGAAGGCTACCTCGGGCTCGATCATCCAGAACTCGGCCAGGTGGCGCGGTGTGTTGGAGTTCTCAGCACGGAAGGTGGGACCGAAGGTATAGATCTGTCCGAGGGCCGTGGCGCCGAGCTCGCCTTCAAGCTGTCCGCTGACGGTGAGACTGGTCTGTTCGCCGAAGAAGTCATCATCGTAGATGATTTTGCCCTGCTCGTCCTTCTTCAGGTCGTAGAGGTTCTTGGTTGTCACCTGGAACATGTTGCCTGCACCTTCGCAGTCGCTGGCTGTAATGAGCGGCGTATGGAAATAGAAGAAACCATGCTCGTGGAAATAGGTGTGAATAGCCATCGCCATATTGTGGCGAATACGCATGATAGCACCGAAGGTGTTGGTTCTCAGACGCATGTGCGCATGTTGACGCATATACTCAAAGGACTGTCCTTTCTTCTGCATCGGGTAGTCGGCGCCGCACGTGCCCAGCACCTCGATCTTCGTGGCCTGGATCTCGACAGCCTGACCGCTTCCGACGCTCTCTACGAGCTGACCCTCCACGCATAGGCAGGCGCCCGTGGTCACGAGCTTCATCAGCTCCTCGTCGAACTTCTCGGCATCAGCCACCACCTGAATGTTCTTGATGGTGCTGCCGTCGTTCAGCGCGATGAAATAGACGCTCTTGGAGCCGCGCTTGGAACGAACCCAGCCTTTGGCACAGACTAAATCCTTGCCGCCCGGCTGGGCGGCAAGAAGGTCGATTATCTTAGTTCTTTTCATTGTCAATTATCAATTGTCAATTATCAATTTTACTCAAAAGCACCCATACGAAGCATGTTTACTTCCTGCTCCGTGAGGTAGCGCCAGTCACCGCGCTTGAGGTTCTTCTTGGTCAGACCGGCGAAGAAGACGCGATCCAGCTTGGTTACCTTATAGCCAAGGTGCTCAAAGATACGGCGTACGATGCGGTTGCGGCCGCTGTGAATCTCAATGCCGACCTGCTTCTTGTCCGTCTCGGAAGCATACTCCACGGCGTCTGCGTGAATCTCGCCATCGTCGAGGGTGATGCCTTCGGCAATCTGGCGCAAGTCTGCTGCCGTCACATTCTTGTCGGTGTGGACGTGGTAGATCTTCTTCTTGAGATACTGCGGATGTGTCAGCTTCGAAGCCAACTCGCCGTCGTTGGTGAGCAGGAGCACACCCGTCGTGTTACGGTCGAGACGACCAACGGGATAAATGCGCTCGTCGCAAGCGTCCTTGACGAGGTCCATCACGGTCTTGCGGTTCTGGGGATCGTCGCTGGTGGTGACATAATCCTTGGGCTTGTTGAGGAGAACGTAAACCTTCTTCTCAATCTTCACGGGCTGATCGTGGAACTTCACCTCGTCGGTGCGCTTCACTTTCGTGCCGAGCTCTGTCACGATGACGCCATTGACGCTGACAACGCCTGCCTCGATAAACGTATCAGCCTCACGGCGGGAGCAGACACCGGCATTTGCCAGAAACTTGTTCAGGCGGATAGGTGCTTCAGGGTCGATGTGTGCCTCAGAATATTCGATGCGCTTCTTGAAGCTGTATTTTGCATTGGGATCGTAACCAGGAGTACGCTGACGGCGGGGTGCACCATAGCCTCCACGCTGTTGGCCGTAGCCACCGCGCTGCTGACCAAAGCCCTGCTGGCCATAGCCACCACGTTGCTGGCTGAAACCACCTCCGCGCTGCTGATAGCCACCGCGTTGCTGGCCGTAGCCACCTCCACGCTGCTGACCGTAACCACCACGGGGCTGGAATCCACCTTCACGCGGTTCACGGGGCTGGAAGCCGCGAGGCTGGTAACCTCCACGAGGCTGATAGCCGCCTTCACGCGGTTCACGTGGTTGGTAGCTGGGACGGGGCTGATATCCACCCTCGCGCGGTTCGCGGGGTTGGTAGCCGCCTTCACGTTGGAAACTGGTGCGGGGCTGATAACCGCCCTCGCGGGGTTGGAAACTTCCTTCACGATTGTAACTGCCTCTCGGCTGGAACGTGCGACGCTCGCCTTCGGCATTGCTGCCATAGACGGGGCGTTGAATGCGTGGACGCGGAGTGCGTCCCGTGTTGCCATAGCTGTTGTTCTCGTCTTTGTTTTCGTTGGCTGCGAAGTTCTCGCGCCATTTTTCGTCGTTGTTTTCCATATTCACTTTTTAGATACCTGTGTAATTAGTTGGTGTTATTTGGCGTAGCTCGGCTTTCACAGCCTCACTGACGTTGAGTGTTTCAATAAATTCTGCGATACTCTCGTGGCTGATGGCAGCGCCTGTGCGCGTCAAAGCCTTGAGGGTCTCGTAGGGGTTGGGATAGCCTTCACGACGCAGGATGGTCTGAATAGCTTCTGCTACGACAGCCCAGTTCTGCTCGAGGTCGGCCTTGAGCGCGTTCTCATTAAGCAACAGCTTACCTAAGCCTTTGAGCGTGCTCTGAATGGCGATAACGATGTGTCCGATGGGTACACCGATATTGCGTAGTACGGTGCTATCCGTGAGGTCGCGCTGGAGGCGGCTGATAGGCAGCTTGCCTGACAGGTGCTCCAGGATAGCATTAGCGATGCCCAGATTGCCTTCGGAGTTCTCGAAGTCGATGGGGTTTACTTTGTGCGGCATGGCGCTGGAACCGACCTCGCCAGCCTTGACTTTCTGGCGGAAGTAGCCCATGGAGATATACTGCCAGACATCACGATCAAGATCGATGATGATGGTGCTGATGCGACGGAGTGCGTCAAACAGAGCGGCCAGATTGTCGTAATTGGAAATCTGTGTGGTCCATTGCTCACGAGCCAAGCCCAGGTGATTGCTCACAAAGTCATTGGCTACGTCGCGCCAGTTAATCTCGGGATAGGCTACATGATGGGCGTTGAAGTTACCCGTAGCACCTCCAAACTTGGCCGTGATGGGGGTCTGGATGAGTTGCTGCAGCTGTTGGTGGAGACGGTAGGAGAAAACCTCCAGTTCCTTGCCCAGACGGGTGGGAGAGGCTGGCTGTCCGTGGGTCTTGGCCAACATGGGGATATCTTTCCATTCCTCGGCAAAGGCATCCAACTGTGTAAGCAGCTGCTGAATCATCGGTACTACGACGTCGTTCAGCGCCTCCTTCAGACTGAGGGGCACAGAGGTGTTGTTGATGTCCTGTGATGTGAGGCCAAAGTGGATAAATTCCTTGCTGGCTTTGAGCGCTTCCTGTGCGGAGCAGTCCTTCATCGCATCCAATTTCTCTTTGATGAAATACTCCACAGCCTTGACATCGTGGTTGGTGACAGCCTCAATGTCCTTGACGCGCTGTGCATCATCCAACGAGAAATCCTTGTAGATGGCACGGAGCTGAGGGAATAAGTCGTGAGGGAAACTTGCCAACTGCGGTAAGGGCAATTCGCAAAGGAAAATGAAATATTCAATCTCAACACGCACTCGATAGCGGATGAGAGCATACTCAGAGAAGTATTGATCCAGGGATTGTGTTTTTGAACGATATCGGCCGTCAATGGGTGATGTGGCCGTCAGTGGAGAAAGTTCCATAGCAATTGTGCGCTCACGCGCGATTATTATTATTGGTTTGAGGGTTTATTAAATTCAAGTTTTACTGTTTTGTTGTGCCTGCTTATAGTAATATAATAAGGTGCTCTCTTGAAAGGCGCTGCAAAGGTAAGCAAATATTGTGAAAAAACCGAGATAAAAGGCAAAATTCTTCTGGAATCCTGCTTTTTTGACATAAAGCAAGCAATCCATACCTGCTCATACCGCTTCGCGTTATCGCGTAAGCGTGAATCGCAGATTGAAACCGAAGTCTTGTGTGATGGTGGGATAAGCCGAAGAGGAGAGCAGCGGCTGGTTCTTCTGCAGGTCGTAGTAGAGTGAGAATGTCACAAAACGACTCATGGCGTAGTCTGCGGCGAAAGATGCTTTGATGGCGCGGTTACCGGTAGTGGCTTCGGACAGGGAGGTCTGGATGTTTCGGGTGATGGCATCCTGGTTGCGGAGTGAGAAGTCAAAGCGTAGGTTCAGGTCGTGTGCAAAATTGCTCTTCCCGCTGCTGGAGCTGGAATTCCTACTGGCATTGTTGCGACTATTCTCCTTTTCATTGTCTTTGTCATTCTTGCTGTTTCCTGCCTTTTTCTTGCTCTTACTGGAGGCTTTCTGGCTTGTGCTCTTGATGTCGAAAAGGGAACCAATCTTGAAGTCGTTGATCTTATAGCCAACGCCGAAGACCACGTCTGCAGAGCTGGCCTCGTTGATTTGTGCCGAGGTCATGGAGAGGGTGAGGACACGTGTCTTGCGGTACTCCAGCTTCACCGTCATGTTGTTCTGCATCGTCACGTTCAACCCGATGAGTGGCGAGAAGGCTTCGTTGATGCTCACCGTGGAGATATCATACATGGAGGAGGGCTGGTAGTTGCCAGTCGTGGTGTTTTGGATGAAGCCCATATCGCTGCCATGCATATATTCAACCCATGATGAATAGCTGTTATAGGAGCCGATGCTATAGACACTCTTATAGGCGTGGTTGAGGGTGACGCTCTTGAACTGATCACGCAGCCAGGGCAGATTGCCCAGTCCCTTGTAGCTCAGACTCCAGTTGGGGAGTATGCTGGTGATGGCCGGGAAGATATCTAAGGGTGTGGTTGCAGCACGGCGGCCGGTGTAAGCTGCCAGGAATGCCGGCACCATTACATCGGAGCTGTATGGATTCACGCTACCGTTGGCAGGATCGTACTGTCCTGAGAGGCCAGTTCCTTCGGGATATCTGACGCCGTGGTAACGGTTCTCTACGCGCTGCTGGATGATGGGCAGATAGTTCTGGAAGTCACTGAAAGCATCGCTGTCGTAGCCGTTGCCGGCATCACCGCGACTCTTAAAGGCGGTGGCGATGGAGATGGTTGTCATATTGAACGAACCCGTTTGCGTCGTCGGGTTACCGGCATACATGTACTGAATGCTCTTGGAACGGTTCATGGTGTGACTAGCGTTGAGGTCGATCTTCAAGTCGGGCAGGGGCTCCAGTGTCGCCTTGATCTGTACGTCTTGTGTGGCGTTGGTCGTAGCTGGCGTAGAAACGCTGTCGCTGTTGAGTAGCCAGTTGTTCTGCTTGGCAGTGTTGATATATCCGTCATCGACGAGTCCGAAGGCGAAGTCCATGCCTGGGCTCATGAGGCCGTTGAGTTGCCGCTGTCCAAAGGCATCGCCGACATTGGGCATAAAGCCAGGTAATCCCAGGGCATAGGTATTGCGATAGGTGACGCTTACGTTGCGCAGCATCATCAGGAAGCGGGCACCAGCCTGTGACCATTGGTACCATCCGGCATCTTCCAACTTGGGCTTGGCCAGCACATTGACGCGAAGTTTGAGGCTGTCGCTGGGGGATTTGATGGCGATGGTATTCTCGTCAACACGCTTGTACTTCAGTTTATAGGTCTTGCCTTTCTCGTCCTTGGCTGTGACAATGATGCGCTTGCTCTTCTGCCCGTGTTTCAGGTTGATGGTGCTGTCTGGAATGAGCTGGACCTCTCCTGCAAAGCCCTTGAACTGTGTGCTCTTCTGCTGGCTCACACCTTTGGCATTGCCCTGAACTTTGGCCTTCGACGGATCGTTGAGGGCTTTCAGAGCCGTGCTGTCTCCGGCGGCAGCTTTCTGCTCTGCTGCGGCACGCTCCTTGGCAGCTGCCTCTTGCTGTTTTTTCTTCTCGTCGGCAGCCTTCTTGCGGGCCTGGTCTTTCTTCTTGCCTTCGCTCTTGATCGTAGAAGGTGAGAAGCGCTTGTTGGCTTCCTTCAGGAACTCGGAATGATTGTACAGTGTTTCCAGATTCAGTTTGCCGTTGATGTTGATGGTGCGCTGGGTGTTGATGTTATTACCCAATGTGCTGCCATCCTCATATTCGGCACCGCGGCGCCAGGTATAGTTGGACTGATAGCTGGCGTCGGCCGAGATCCAGTCGGTGATTGGAATCTTCTCAAATGGAATCTTGTAGGATGCCTGTGCGCTCTGTGAGTAGTCCAGCGGTGTGCCAAAGTTGCGGATACTGTGCAGGACACTGTCTTTCCACGCAGAATACTGGTCTGGATAGAGAGACTGGTTCACGGGCATGTAGGGCTCCTCAATCTCCGCATGGGTGCCGCTTTGGAAGGTGAAGTGCAGCGTTTTGGTCAGGTCCCAGCGCAGGTTGAAGTCTCTGTTCCAAAGGAATGTCGGGGACCAGCGCACGGGTATCGTGTTCTCGCCTTCCAGATTATCCATGTCACGTTCCTGAATCTCGTAGTAGGAGCGTGTGATATCGGTATTGAACGAGATGCTCTGGGGCGCAAAGCTGTAACTCTGATCCTTGAGCAGCTGCAACCACTTGCTCTTCGACTTCAGTCCCTTGAAAGGCTCCCACGCTTTCCAGTTGGGCGACCAGCTATAATTCATGCCTCCGTTCCAACGGTGATCGTGCTCATAGACCGTGGTCTCTCCGCTGTTGAACGTGTGTTGGTGACTGTAGTTGAACGTGAAGTTGGCTGGGTCGTAGGGCATCGGATGCTTACGCGATTGGATATTCACCTTCACGCCGCTGAAGCTGAGGTTCTTGGTGGTCTGCCGCTTCGTTGTGAGGCTGCTGATACTATCACGCTCATGTTGGGTTGTGGTCGCTTCCAGTGCATCGCTGAGGAGCATGTCGGTGTCCAATGGGTTGTACTTCGGTTTGATGCTCTCGTTGCTGTAGCTATAATATAAAGGTACGTTGACCTTGGCCTTCGGCGGCAGTAGCTTGCCGAGATCCATCTGTGTCGTCACGGTGTACTCGTAGGTATCATCGTTGGAGCGCTCTGCTACGGTCTGCTCGATACCTCCGAAACCAGCCTTTTCGATATGTCCCGTCATGTTCACGCTACCGAGGTCGGAGAGTTGGATATTCAGCGCTGCCTGTGCTGCCCAGCCACCATCATTGGAGAATTCCTGCAGGCGCATCTCGTTGGCCCAGACCTCAACACTCTTGACGGCGCGTCCGTTATTGCGGATACCAATCATGATTGTCTTCACCTCGCCCAGCGTAGGATTACCCATTACGGAGATGCGGTTGCTGGGACGGTCTTTGTCGAACTCGCTGAACTCGCGGTTGAAGCTGGCATTGCCGAGGCTCTTCTCGTGGTTGCGGTCCTTCTTGACAGCCGTGAGTTTCTCCAACTCGATGTCAATCATATTCTCTTCCGGCCATACGGCAAGACAGCCTTGTGCGCTATAGGTGTCATAATGTCCTGCAGGCGTCAGTCGCAGCGGAATCTCGTATTCGTAGTAATTGCTCTTATAGTCCGAGCCGAGTCGCAGGAAGAGCGATGTCTCACCGTCGTGCAGGTCTGTGATATCGTTGGCCAGAGCGTTGGCGTGAACAAACATCTGCAGGTGCTTGTACTGTCGCATATCATAGCGGCAATTCTTGAACACGGCTTTTGCTTCGCCAGGTGTCAGGTTCTTGGCAATCAGCGACAATGCCTGCTCGTTGCTCTCTACAAGTTGGGTCTGCGAGGGGTCTGTGACGCGGCTGATGCCTGGAGGCAGTACGTAGTTGACGGGCTCCTTGTCGTTGTTCTCCTCGATGTTGACGGCACTGACTTCCAGCGTAGCGCCTCCGGATGTAGATTGTCCGGTATAGATGCTCTGCTCGTAGTTGCGCCAGTCGGCCTGCACGGCATCGAGGGTTGCAAAGCGCAGGATGATAGGCTTCTGGAAACCTGTGAGATACATACGCATGAAGCGGATGCTGGTGAAGTCCGAGATGCCGCCTTCTGCGCGCTCATACTCTTCCAATGGTACGCGGAACTGGTACCATTTCACAGTCTGTGTTTCACCGTTGCGCAGTTTCACACTCGCGTGGCGCACGTCGGCAATGAAGTTGGTGCCAACAACGGTGTCTTGCGGGTGAATAGAGATATGGTACTGGAAGTATTTCTCGTACTCGTTGAGGGTATAGTCCTGGTTGATGTCCTCCACGTCGGGCGTGGTCTTGTAGGCCGTCTCGTAGCTCTCGGGCGAGTTGTCGGTGTCGGGCGAGTTGCCCTCAGGCATATTGATGCGCTTGTAGCGGTCGAGGATGCTCACCTTGTCGCGGTCGAAATCCGTGCCGCGATAGTAGTGGTAGTCGTCGCCGGCAGGGTCGGCCCAGATGCTGTCGAACACCTCGGGCGACACCGTTCCCTGAATCTGCTTCAGGTAGTCGGCATAGGCGCCGTAGGTGCGTTCCGCCTCGGAGTTGATACCGTTGAGACCCACGTCCTGCTTCGTGCGCGCGCCCGATTCATTATTAAAAGCATAAGTGACGCTGGTGCCCACGGGCACGCGTCCCCAGACGGTCTCGGTGAAGTATTTCGCGTCGTCGTCGAGGGGCAGTCCGCTCTCGTAGAATTTCTTGCCGTCCTTGAGCACGTCCTCGCTGATTTCGCCCAGGTCGATGTAGAGTTCACCGCCGTAGCTCTGGTCGTCGCCGGTATAGATAAAAGGGTCGAGCATCCAGAACTCGAGGTACTCGATGTTCTGCGCCTCGAAGTCGGGGTAGTCCAGTTTACGCATCATACCCCCCCAGTTCTCCTTCGGATAAAGCAGGCGACCGTTCTGGTCGAGTTGCGGGTTCAGGTTGTAGGCACCGCGCTCGGTGGGGTAGTAAGCCACGTTCAGGACGTTGAGCGAGGCCGCCTCGGAGTAGGAGTTCTGCTGCTTGTTGGGGTAAAGGTCGCGCTCATAGACCTCGCGGACGTAGTGGTTGGAGAGTTGGTCGAGGTCGCTCTTGATGTGCGAGGGCGTGAGCGAACTGCTGCGGCGCGTGAAGATGGGGTCGATATAATACCACGCGAGCAAGGCGCGCTGGTAGCCGCTGCGGACGTCGTTGGTGAGTTTGGAGCCTTCGAAAGGCGTAGGCACGCTCGACATCATCCACGCCGTGGGCGTGCTGATGCTCATGCGGTTCTTGGTGTTCTCGAAGTCGTCCATGTACGACGCGCCGCCCTGCACCTTGCGGTTCTGCCCGGCGATGAGCTGGGCGAAGTCGGCGCTGAAGGCAATCTGCGAGGGCACGGTGAAGTTCAGCAACGGGATGGCGTTGAGGGCGTTGGTGAGCCACTGAGCCTCCTGCTTCCAGTCCAGGTGCAACCCCCACAAGGTGTTCTTCAGCGGTTCGCTGCCCATGTTCACCTTGGTGGTGAGTGGCTGTTCGTTGAGGAACTGGAACGTACCGCCGAAGACCAGGTTCTTGGAGAAATCATAGTCCCAGTTGACGCCCAGCATCGTCTTGCGCTGCATGCCGTAGGTGTCGTTGCTCTCCACGCTGGCATTGACCTTGGTGCCCGCATCGATGATGCTCTGGTTGAGGATATAGACCGTACCCATCGAGTAGTCCACGCGGTAGTCCACGTTCTCGGTCAGCGTCACGCCGCCGGCGGTGACGACCACGCTCCCTTGCGCCACATTCGTCACGCCGAGGCTGATTTCAGCACCGTTGGTGCCTTTGTAGCGACCAGCGAGCAGGAACTTGTTCTGCTCGGCAATCTGTTTGGCGATGGTCTGGGTGCTGTCGTACAAAGCATCGAAGCAGTACTTGTCGGCCACCGCGTCCTCGTTAATCCATTGGCGTAAATGGTCGCCGAAGGGTTCGGCCACCGGGAAGATGATGCGTCCCTTGCTGATGGTGTAGCCTTCGACGTAGTCGAACTGACCGTCGGCATTGGCGCGGTTGTTGTTGTCGAGGCGGTCGAGGTTCATGGCGCGCAGCAGCGGTGTGCTCTTGAGGCGCGCCAGGGGCAGGTAAGTCTGATAGACGCCGGCCGTATCATTCTGGTACTTCACATCGAGGCGGAACTTCTCCTTCTGCGTCGAGGTGGCGCCCAGGGCATAGACGTTTTTCATCATCAGCGGCCAGTTGCGCATCGCCGGGGCCCCGCTGGTGTTCTTCAGGGCCTTCACGTAGAGGCTCTGCGTGTTGTCGGTGAGGTCGCTGGCGAATTCACCGACCTGGAAGGTCTGGCCGTTGTAAGTATATTCGAAGGCCACGGCGAGGACGTCGTCGGGCTCGAGCTCGAAGTTCAAAGAGAGATATCCGAGGGCCGAGTTGAGGGTATATTCAGAAGAACTCAGCAGGCGTGCGCTCTGCAGTTTCTCGTAGTCGAGACCGCCGCTGAAGTCCCCGATGCCGTCGAGCACGGTGGTGGCCACGCTGATGTCGCGCGCCTCGGCATAGGTGGTGACGAGCGCATCATAAAGGGCGTTGGCGCGGTTCTGCGGCTGCGGCGAGGCTGCGGCAGATTTCCACATCTCCTTCGTATGGGTGGCTTCGCCGAGGTCGGTGAAGGCGATGAGGTTGCGGTTGTTCTGCGTGGAGGCGGCACGTTTGTTGGTAATCCACACCTCCACGCGCTTGAGGGTGATGCCGCTGGCGATGGTCGGCAGCGTCTTCATCCAACGGTCGTAGTTGTCGCGGAAATAGTGCGAGAGCCAGAAGTGGCGGTTGGGTTCGTAGTCGGCGGCCGAGATCTCGTAGTTGGTCGTCTGCGAACCACCCTTGGAACTGACGCTCGACGAGGCCGATTTCTTCTGACTCACCACCGTCTGCAACTTCAACTTGCCGAACTGCAGGTCGGTGCGCAGACCGAAGAGGCTCTGTACGCCGTGGATGAGCGTGGAGTTGGAGGGCATGGACACGTTGCCGGCTTCCACCAGTCTCACGATCTCGTCCTCCTTGCCGTCGTATTTCAACTTCATCTGCTGGGCATCGACGTCGAAGGTGGCTTCGGTGTTGTAGTTGATGTTCATGTTCACCTTGTCGCCGACCTTACCCGTGACGGACAGGTTGATTTTCTCGTCGAAGTCGAAGCCGAAAGTCTTTCTGCGGTTGGCCGCGAGAGACGGGTTATTGATTTTCTTGTGGTTGCCGCCCACTTTGAGTTCCGCCGAACCCTGCGTCTTGATTTGCACGCCGCCCGGACCGAAGATCTTCTCCGCGGGACCCAAGTCGAACTTCATGTCGGTGAAGTCGAACTTGTTCTTGCCCTTGCTCTCGTATTCCTCGCGGTTCTTTTGCCGGTAATAGGCGTTCATCGACTGCCCCAACGACCACTGCTGATACTCTTCGGGTGTCATCAGGATAGGCGTATTCAGATAGCCACCCTTGCCTAATTTGGTGCCGATACGGTAGTTACCCGTGATGCTGTCGAGTTCGGTCACCTGCGGGAGGTTGTCGGGACGCTTGATGCCGACGCCCGTGGTGTCGATGTCCTCCACCGTCTCGGGTATGGTCTTCTGGGTGTGTTGCAGAATGCCTTCGCGAGGTCGGTTGTCATCGCCCTGAAGTCTGACCTGGGCATATAAAGAAGCGTTGCCGATGAGAAGCATAAAGGCCATCAGCAACACGATGATATATGTCAAGTGGTTGTTTTTCAAAGGGGATGGGGGGATTTGAGAGGGGGGGTGGTGAGGTTTTGAGGTTTTGAGGTTTTGAGGTTTTGAGGGTGAGAGGTTTTGAGGTTTTGAGGTTGTTTGTTCTTTGCGGTTGGCTGGCTATCCTTTAGGGAGGACTACAGCATTTTCAGGGCTAACTTAATGACCTGTTCTACATTGGCATCGGGTTCGGCGCGGAGGATGCCGACGACGGCTTTCTGCGAGGGTGCGGGCGAGAAACCTAACATGGTCAGCGCGGCAACGGCCTCGTCCTGCACCTCCTTGTTGGCGGCAGTGAGAGGCTGCGAACTGGGCGACCCCGCCTGCGCATCAATACCTAAAGCCACGATCTTATCCTTCAGTTCAACGATGATGCGCTGGGCCGTCTTTCCGCCGATGCCCTTGGCCGATTTCAGCAGGCGCTCGTCGCCACGACTGATAGCGTCGCATAGCTCGGCGGGGGTCATCGAACTCAGGATGACGCGGGCGCTCTGTCCGCCAACACCACTCACGCTGGTGAGCAGCACGAACAGTTCGCGCTCCACTTTCGTGGCAAATCCCCAGAGGATGTAGGCGTCCTCGCGGATGCTCTCGTAAACATACAACTTCACTTCGCCAGGCAGTCCCTGGATGGCGGAGAACGTATTCAGGCTGATGTTCAGTCCGTAGCCTACGCCGTTGGCGTCGAGCACGGCGAGGGTGGGGGAGAGGTCGGCGATGGACCCCCTTATGTATTCAATCATAGACGAGTGACTTTTCGGGTCTGTTTCCTTAATAATAACGCACCGCGGGTTCATTTATTGTGCGCCGCGGGAGTTGACGTTTGACGCCCGCCAAACAGCGGGCGCCGAACGACTATGATTAATAGAGGTATTTGCTGAGTTCGCTGCCATTCCTGCGCAGACCGATGGCTACGCCGATGGCGTTGAGGCGCGCTCCGCGCAGCGAGGTGTGAGTGTGGTCGCCGCAGTAGTATTCACGGGCAGCCTCGCGTCCGATGCCGTCGAGGGCATCTGCGGTGATGTTGTGCAGGTCAACCAGTTCGCACCCCGTTTCCTTGGCCACTTCGCGGTACCAGCGTCCATAACTGTCGTTGCGCCGCTCGATCTTGCCGCCGGGCCATTCGTTGCGGGGCGTGAGGCTGACGAGGATGGGCGTGGCGCCCTTCTCGCGGCAGTCGTCGATCATCTTTTTCAGATACCAGCCAAAAGAGTAAACGACCTCGTTGTAAGCCTCGTCCTTAAGCACCACGCGACTGACGCAGCTGGTGTCCGCCGTGCCGGGAATCTCGCCGCGATGCTTGCCGCGGTGCAGTTCGCCGATATCGTTGTGTCCGAATTGAATCAGCACGAAGTCCCCCTTGCGCAGGTCATTATAAACCTTCTGCCAGCGCTCCTCGCGGATGAAGGTGCGGCAGGAGCGTCCCGCCTGAGCGCAGTTGATCCACGTGATTTTATCCTTGTTGAAGATGCGCCAGGCTTGCGAGCCCCAACCCCACATACCCGTGGAGTCACGGTCGGCATTCTTCACGGTGGAGTCGCCGGTGATGAACACCACGGGCTTGCCCTCTTCGCGCCTGACACCGGTCGCGGGCAGGGCGAGGTCGCCCATCATCGCCTTCAACGGTGCTATTTCGGGATGACTGCAAGCCATCAGACCGTCAGCAGCGCTGCGGGCATTGAGTTCGGCACCGAATTTAGAGGAATGGATATTGTCGAGATAGAAATGATAGTTGACTTTCCACGACGACATCTTTTCAAGTTTCTGTGCCGAGATCTCGTTGAGGTCCACGAACGGCACGTTCATCTCCTCGGCAATCTGCCGTGCCCAGCCGCCGAAAGTCTCGGCCACGCGAACCGGTTGCCAGGCACCTTTGTCGTCCTGGCGTTTGCGCGGCGTCAGACTCATCAGGATAGGATGAGCGCCCAGGGCGCGTGTCTCGCGGACGAAGCGGCGCATGTATTCGCCGTAGGAGTAGACCGTCTCGGTCTGACCTTTGCGCGGACCGTCCTTCAGCGTCACCACCAGCGAGTCGGTGGCAGAGGTCCCGCGGATGGTCGCACGGCAGCGGCCGCTGTCGAAGGGACCGTTGTCGTTATGGCCCAGTTCGATGATGACCCAGTCGCCCGGACGGATGCCTTTCTTCACATCTGGCCACAACTGATTATAGAACGTGCGCGAACTGGTGCCGCCCAGCGCCTGGTTCTCCACCGTTATCTTATCTTCGTTGAAATAGCGGTGGACGTAGAAACCCCAGCCCCACTGGCCGTTGTTGCCGTTGCCCTTGGTGCCCGTGCGCATCGTGGAGTTCCCCACGAGGAACAGCACGGGATTCGTGCCCTTGCGGCTGCTGCCTGCAACGGGGCGTGCCGTCTTCACTTTCTCTAAGGAATCGAGGGTCAGGTCCACTACTTTGTTAACATCGTCCATCGGCTTGAAATCCGTGGACTTGGTGCCGTCGGGCTGCTGTGCGAAGGCAGCAGCCAGCGTGAGACCAGCCACCGTCAAGAGCATAATCATCCTTTTCATATAATTGTACATCTTTAAAATTCTCCGCAAAAGTACACTTTTCTTGCCTAACTGCCAAAGAAAACTATCATTTTATGATTCTCGATTCCTTTATATAACCAAAGACGCAGGTGATTGTACGCTTCAAAATGAACTGTTCGCGTTGCTCTTTAATATTATTAACCGCTCTTTTTTTGCCAATCCAAAGAAAAAGCGTACCTTTGCGCCGTTTTAAATAATAAGGTAAGGGCATCGCCCTTTTATAGAACAGCATTTTAACGTTAAACAAAAGATTATATGGCTTTGAAAATCGTTGTGCTGGCCAAACAGGTGCCAGACACTCGTAACGTTGGCAAGGACGCTATGACCGCTGAAGGTACGGTCAATCGCGCCGCCCTGCCTGCTATCTTTAATCCCGAAGACCTGAATGCCCTGGAACAGGCGCTGCGTCTGAAAGAACAGAATCCAGGTAGCACAGTGGGTGTGCTTACGATGGGTCCTCCACGTGCAGGTGAAATCATCCGCCAGGGGCTCTATCGCGGCGCAGACACGGGCTGGTTGCTCACCGACCGTCTCTTCGCCGGTGCCGACACCCTCGCTACTTCCTATGCCCTGGCCACGGCCATCAAAAAGATCGGCGACGTGGACATCGTCATCGGTGGTCGTCAGGCGATCGATGGCGACACGGCTCAGGTGGGTCCTCAGGTGGCTCAGAAATTAGGCTTGAATCAGGTCACTTATGCCGAGGAAGTAATCAGCGTAAAGGATGGCAAGGCTACCATCAAGCGCGTCATCGATGGCGGCGTGGAGACCGTTGAGGCTCCCCTGCCTGTGGTTATCACGGTCAATGGAAGCGCAGCCCCTTGTCGTCCCCAGAACGCCAAGTTGGTGATGAAATACAAGCGTGCCACTTGTCCGCTGGAGCGTCCCGCAGAAGGAACCGCTTATGACTACCTCTATGAGGAGCGTCCCTATCTGACGCTGAACCAGTGGAGTGTGGCCGATGTGAATGGCGATCCCAGCCAATGCGGTCTCTCTGGCTCGCCCACCAAGGTGAAGGCCATTAAGAATATCGTATTCCAGGCTAAGGAGTCGAAGACTTTGACAAGCAGCGACGCTGATGTCGAAGGAATGATCAAGGAATTGTTGGACGAAAAAATCATTGGCTAAGAGATGGAGAATGTTTTTGTTTATTGCGAGATAGAAGGCACTCTGGTACAGGAAGTATCTCAAGAGTTGCTGACCAAGGGCCGCAAGTTGGCCAATCAATTGGGTGTTGAACTCCACGCCGTGGTGGCCGGAACGGGCATCAAGGGACAGGTGGAGGAACAGATTCTGCCTTATGGTGTGGACAAACTCTTCGTCTTTGATGGCGAGGGCCTCTTCCCCTACACCTCTGCTCCCCATACCGATATCCTCGTGAACCTCTTCAAGGAGGAACAGCCTCAGATTTGCCTGATGGGCGCTACCGTCATCGGCCGCGACCTCGGTCCGCGTGTTAGTTCTTCGCTCACCAGCGGTCTGACTGCTGACTGCACAGAATTGGAGATTGGCGACTTCGAGAGCAAGAAGGATGGCAAAACGTACGAAAACTTGCTTTATCAGATTCGTCCCGCCTTCGGTGGTAACATCGTGGCTACGATTGTGAACCCCGAACATCGTCCCCAGATGGCCACCGTCCGCTCTGGTGTGATGCAGAAGGCTATCTACGAAGGTGAATGCCGCAAGGAAGTTGTCTATCCCGAGGTCTCGAAATATGTTTCGCCCGAGGCTTTCGTCGTGAAGGTCCTCGACCACCACGTGGAGGCTGCCAAGCACAACCTGAAGGGTGCTCCCATCGTTGTTGCCGGTGGTTATGGTATGGGCTCCAAGGAGAACTTCGATATGCTGTTCCAGTTGGCTAAGGTATTGCATGGTGAGGTAGGCGGAAGCCGTGCTGCTGTGGATGCTGGCTGGCTGGACCACGACCGTCAGATTGGTCAGACTGGTGTCACCGTTCATCCGAAGGTGTACATCGCCTG
>JAILQO010000066.1 GCA_024698925.1 Bacteroidaceae bacterium
ATTATTTCACTGTCAGACATGCGTCCTGGGCGGTTCCGATGACGCCTCCCGGAAACGGAGAGCGTATGTTTTTGGAGTTCTGGTTCAAAGTATTTGCAGAATTCGTCGAGAATACAAAAAATTTCAATTATATTTGCAGTCGTCATAAGAGTGTGAGTTGTTTGTAACTTGTTGTTTAGCAGCTATAAAGATACAAATATTTTCGCACTCCTACAACTTTTTAAGCAATTTTTCTTATACCGAACTCACGTCGGATTATAATATCAAAATCCTAATTTGACCGTCTTGTTACCAACTTTCACAATATATACATCGTGTTTGGATAGTGGAATATCTATTATCTTCTTATCTACCTTAACTGCATGTTGTCGAACCCCATCATGAGTATAGATATAAATAGTATCACGCATATCGCCATCTATCACTCTTACACCATCTGCTGTAGCCAGAATCTTCACTCCAGAGGCTTTTGTTGAGTTGACAGCATTACCACCCTGCTGCTCATAAACTACAGACAATGTAGAATTACTATCTATAGCAGGAGTAGTAAAACTGCCGTCACTACTCAACTGGCTTGTTACATCTGAATTGTTATAGGTAACGGAATGAACCTTCCAGCCATTGTTTGGTGCCATAATGAATGTATATACGCTTCCTTTGGACACTTGAACTTTAACAGCTCCATTATCGGCTTGTTTGATTGTGAGTGTTGGATCGCTTGCTAGATTGGTGCCGATAATAGAAATCGTATTACTGGCTCTTGGCGACGAATAATAGTTCTTGTTGCCGTCCTGTACAGCACGAATTAAGAATTGACCACCAGCTTTGCAATCAAGGTAACTTTTATTGCCCGTAGCATATATTTCAGCGGCGTTACTATTATCCATCGTATAGGTAATGGGTAATCCGGATGATGCCACGGCTTTCAGCTCTACTTGGTCTCCTACTTTCAAGCTTGTCAGATCCTGTTCCCAAGAAATCGTCTGCTCTGCTTTGTTGATGGTGAGACTGCCAGGTGTGTAACTGAATGTGTAGTTATCGGCACTTCCACCTGTAACATCAATTCTATATGTACCCACATCCGACTTCTTTGTAGCAGAAGTTTTAGCTACAGC
The DNA here is from genome assembly GCA_024698925.1 of Bacteroidaceae bacterium. GTDB lineage: Bacteria > Bacteroidota > Bacteroidia > Bacteroidales > Bacteroidaceae > Physcousia. The sequence continues at coordinate 1,116 of JAILQO010000066.1, forward strand.
CTTTGCAGCTAACACATTTTCGTTATCATTTCCTACAAAACCGTCATACAGCACTTCAAAAGCTGGATTCTCTTCATTGTATGTACGCTCATAGTCACCAACAGATGCTGTTAGTGTCCTTGGTGAAACCGTGAGAGCTCCGTTGACATAAGAGATAGAATAATTGGAACTGGAAGTGTTTCCCACTTTTATCTCATAGCTACCGACATTACTTGTACGAGTTGCGGCTGTTGAAAGATTAGGTGCTGGAACTAGTACGCTTTCATTATCACCATTTACAAATCCGTTGCATGTATAGCTGAAATTGGGATTGTCGCTATAATATTGTCTAGTGGCATCATTAGCCTTTATCGTCAACGTGGCTGGAGTTATACTTAATATACCGTCTGCTATCTCCAATTCATAATTGACGGGCACACCATTAACGGCTTTTACTGCATATTGACCAACACCGCTACTTTGAGTTGCATTCGTTTGGAAGCTTGGTCTAGTAGTCCATGCAGGCACCGTCTCCCCATTCTTCAAACCATTATAATCGATGGTAAAAGTAGGATTCTGTGTGCCATATACCTTAGTAGCATCATTTACTTTAGCAGATAGCGAAGCTTTAGTAATCTCCAATACGCCCTGCTCATAAACAAAATCATAATTTGTAGATTCTCCACCACCTACTGTGATAGGATATTCGCCTACAGAACTAGTCTTTTTTGCTGTCGTAGTTGCTATGGGGTTTATTGTTATGACGTTTTCTGTTTCGTTATTTACAAATCCGATGTATTCTATTGGTAGCGAAGGATTCTCTTCTCCATATAATCGACTGCAATGGGATGTCGCCTTTAATTGTCGTTTGGTAATTGTCAATTCACCTTGTTCATATGATATTGCGTAGTTCTTTGCTTCAGCCCCATTGGGGGTAATTTTATACTTTCCAACGTTGCTCATTTGAGTAGCATCTGTAGTAAAAGATGGCTCTTTCGTTAACACGCCTATATTATCATCATTAACGAAACCTGTGCAAGAGAACGTATATGATGGCTCCGCTTCAAAGTACTTTCTTGTTGCATTTCCCGCTTTGATAGTCAATGGGGCTTGTGTAACAGACAATATACCTTTATTAATTGCAGATAAAGAATAGTTAGTAGCTATACCTGTCGCCGTTATATCGTAGAATCCTACATCGCTGGTTTTAGTTGCTGTTGTTTCTATCTTTAACGCCTCTTTCCATTTTGGCGCTGTTTCACCGTTCTTCAGTCCGGCATAACTGATTGTAAATGCTGGATTATCCTTACCATATTGTTTTGTTTCATCATTAACCTTTGCTGTTAGAGGCGCTTTTGTTATTGTAAGCACTCCCGGCTCATAAGTGAATTCATAATTGTTGGCACTTCCACCACTTATCGTTATAGGATATTCTCCAACATCGCTTGTTTTTGTTGCTGTTGTGCTAACAGTAGGAGCCGTAGTGATGACATTTTCGTTTTCTCCGTTAACGAGCCCTGAATATGAGATACTGAATTGAGGATTCTCCTCGCCATACTCTCGACTAGCATTGTTGACCTTAGCACTCAGTTTCGCTGGTTCGATAGTATAACGATAAACAACATTTGTAGAAAAGGATTCATTACCTTTCGTAAATGTGACGGGAATGAGTTCCTCGTGACTTCCAGCATCCGAGTTTATCATAGGCATTGAAAGTTTAGGGGTGTAGCCATCAACATTATTTACCCAAGTAGGTGTGGGTGATTTACCATTATAAATGAATTCTTTCTGGTCAAAGGTAATCATCGAATAAACATGCGCATCGTTTATGGCGTCTGTGGGGTCTCCCCAATTATCGTCTGGAACATAAGTATTAGAGGTGGCAACCCAGTGGCCTGATGGTTTTGAGCCTAAATATATTATCGTATGTAAAAGGTCGCAATTAAAAAAGGGATTATCATCCATATACTCAACGGTGCTTGGAATTGTTATTTGCGTAACTGTTGAATTAAGGAATGCACGAAATCCAATATTTAACAAACCCTCGGAGAAAGATATTTTATTGAATTCAGAATCAGCAAATGCACACTGACCAACGTCCGTTAAACATCCCGAAAAAACAAATTCCGGAATAGAACAACATGAGAAAGCAAACTTTCCTAACGAAGTTATACTTTCTACATTCGACAACCGTTCTAGAGAACAACCCAAAAAGGCATATGGTTGAATTACCTTAAGCCCAGACCCCAGTGTGATTTGCTTAAGATTATAATTAAAAAAAGCACCTGTTCCAACTTCTGTAATGGTGTTTGGAAGAATTATATTTTGGACATAAGAACAATTTTTGGCCTTTTCTATGGAAGAACCATTGTTTATTAAAAGTTCTTTTATATAATACATCCCTAAAAGCCGTATTTTATCAGCACCTGAAGTCTCCACGCCATCTGAATAGCTTCTCCTAGTACGTTCATCGCTTTCATATGCCTGATTTGTAAAACAAAGGGGAGCAATAGAATTAACTGTATATGAGTTCCCTTTATAAACGACTTTTTCAGGAATAGTTATTTTTGTATTATGATTGCCTTCTTCTATACTTAACACAGTTGCATAAACTCCAGATAGATTATAGTATAGCCCATCTATTACAACTTCTATAGCTGAAGAAGTACTTGCTATTAGTAAACAAATGAGCAGGGAAATCACTCTCCTCATCGTTGATTTATTTTTGTTTTTCATAATTCTATATTTCTGTTTGTTATTGATTTAATTGCATTTTCCATATATGTGTCCAATGAGTCAAAGCACTCAGCAAAAGCAAATGGACTAGTATTATTAGTATATTCAGCAAAAGGAGGCCATTTCAATTGACTTTTTAAACTTAAAACGGCTCTTTCTTTTTCCCTTTCGTATCTTGCTCGATCTCTTTTAGCACAACGGAAACTCTTATCTGCCAAATTATACTCATAATAGGTCTGCTGTAGAGCTGCTACTTTATTGAGCCAAGTTTGTTTTTCTTCTTGTGTCATATTATTAGTCTTCATTAATATAAATGGTATAATTGTATTGACTATTATATTTTTTTATAGCTTGCATAACTTCAATCAGGACCTCTGGCATGAATTTATGTTTCAGCAATTCTGATTGTTTTACCTCAAAGAAATCTTTTAATTTCTTACCGTTACAGAACAACACGCGGCCTTCATCGACAAATTGTATCGCTAATTGCGCGTACTGGTTAATTTGGCATTCAATATTCATAGTTTACAATTTCATGCCTATAGCCACCCAAATTCAGCGGTTTGTAAGTTAGGTAAATGAAAGACGTGGGTGCTCTACTCGCTTATCCCGTGTCCAGGCTCTCGCATTGCCTTCACCAAAGATAAGCAACTCGATAGCCCACGCCGAGATATATTGACGATGCCCATAATGTATAGACAGGGTACAATACACCCAAGGTGGACGTTTCGGTTGCGTTTTCTTCTTGGTGATTGTCAAATTTGCGAGATTTGGACACCGAAGATAACGTTCGTAAACGTCCTTTTTCAATAAGATTTGACCCTCAAGCCATTAATAGACCATCGGAGTCGCTGCAAAAGTAGCGATTAATCTGATTCATACAAAGAAAAACTCGAAAAAGTTTGGAGGAATCAAAGAAAAGTACCCCCTTTTTCACTATCAGGGATGAAAAAGAGGGTGGTTAGGGTTTAAGAGTTTTAAACGTTTAAGGAGTTTAAGGTTTAAAATTACTCTGTAACTGCCCTGCGGTTACCCTGCGATTACCCTGCGGCTTCCGTGCGGTTTCCGTGCGGTTGAAATTACAAGTTAATCATAGGGTACAACAAAGCCTCTCCAATTGGAAAGGCTTTGACTATTCTTTATCTACCTGATAGGACATCGGCTATTATTGTATCATCGTTATAGTTATTCCAGAAAGCTAATATGAAAAGTGTCTGTTCATCGTGACAATAAATGACTGAACTTCTTTTCATATGAAAGATTCTTACCTCTTTCCCCTTATATGATAAATCTTTATAGCGCAATCCTGCATCGGGAAATGTCTTTAAAACCTTTATGCAATCAGACACCTCAGAATAGACCTTTTGTACAGAATGTTCTCCGAACTCTCGATGCACATATTCAAGTGCGCTTTCAAATTCGAGACTCGCCTCTTTAAGCCACTTATGCTTCAATACCATATTGTGTACGCATTTGAGAGAAGAACTGATCACCATCTATCAACTCTGCTGTTCCTTGTTCAAGATGCTGTAATCGCGCATTGACCATGTCATACATTTCATCCTGAGAATATGAACAAGGAGGAGTTGACAGACTGTCACTAAAACTAAGTAACAAGGCAGTCATCTTCTCGCTCATCCAATGCTGCAGCGCGTCCTCGTTTTTAAAAGCCGGACGTATGCGCTCAAGCAATTCTTCTTCTAAGGTAATATTATACGTACACATAATATCTATACCATTTTCACGCTGCAAAAGTAGCGATTTATCCCATTCACGCCAAGAAAACCACCAACTTTTTCAATATCGGGGATGAAAAAGGGGGAAGTGTGCTTTGTTATTGCTGGGGGCTGACAGATAGCGTGACGGACTTGGTCAGCTTGCGCTGGGCATCGCGTACCTTGAGGGTGAGGGTGCCAGCCTCGTGACTGCTACGCACGATGACAACAAGCTGTCCGTGGAACAGGCGCATGGTGGGCTGCTTGAAGGACTCCAGACTGGTGGCATCGCCATTGCAGACGGCCTCAAAGCTGCCAGCACCTGTAATGTCAAAGGTCAGCTGATCATCGGCATCGGGCACGAGAGTGCCTTCCTTGTCGGTCAGCGAAACGGTGATGAAAGCAAGGTCATCGCCGTCGGCACGGAGGGATGGGGTATCATGCTGCGTCCAGACATCAAGTTGCAGGTTGGCGGGCTTACCGGCTGTGCGGACTACCTTTTCGCCTGCGGGCTTACCGTCCTCGTCATAGACTACAACGCGTAGCTCGCCGGGCTCATACTTCACCTCGTTCCAGCGCAGACGGTAACGGTCGAGATGATGCGGGGTGATGGCCCCCTCTACGGCCCCCGAGGGGGCTTCGTTGGCTTTGACCTTTGTCCGTTTTCCTAAGGACTTCCCGTTGAGGAAGAGCTCTGCCGAAGGATAGTCGGTGTAGCAATAGACGGGTGTGGCCTCACCGCGCCGCTCCTTGCCCCATGTCCAGTGCGGGAGGAGGTGGATGGTGTGCTTGTCTTTGTTCCAATGGGAGCGATAGAGGTAGTATCGGTCCTTGGGCAGACCGGCGAGGTCGCAGATGCCGAAGTAGCTGCTGCGCGAAGGCCAGTAGCCATCATAAGGTGTCGGTTCGCCGAGATAGTCGAAGCCAGTCCATACAAACTCGCCGATGACCCACGGATAATCATCCTGCCAGCGCCAATCGTCGTCGGGGAGGTTGGACCACGAGCAGTAGTTCACATCGTAGCCCGAGCACTGGCCGTCGTGGTGCTTGGTCTGGAGATTTGATTTGGGCTGATCTACAGCCTCTTCTACGACGGGGAAGTGATAGACGCCGCGGCTGCTGACGGTCGAAGCCGTTTCTGAGCCTAACAGGAAACCATGCGGGACGGTCTCGTAGGCCTTCTGATATCTGTTCAATCGGTAGTTCAGTCCCGGCACGTCCATGGCCTGCATGAAGCCGCTGGCAAGGGCGTTGTCCACACGGTCGCAACCCTGAGTGACGGGGCGTGTGGGGTCGAGGCTGTGACAGATGCCTCGAAGGCGGATGGCTATCTGTCGACCCTTTTCGCTCCACTGCTCTGGAATCTCATTGCCGATGCTCCACATGACGATGCTGGGATGGTTGCGATGGGCCAGTACCAAATTCGTGATGTCCTTGTCGGCCCACTCGTGGAAGAAGCGGGCGTAGCCGTTCTTACACTTGGGATAGATCCACATATCGAAGCTCTCAGCCATCACCATCATGCCCAGCGAGTCGCAGATATCCATCTGCATCTGGCTCGGCATATTATGCGAGGTGCGGATGGCATCGCAGCCCATCTCTTTCAGGATCTTGATCTGGCGGATGAGGGCCGCTTTGTTGACAGCAGCTCCCAAGGGGCCGAGGTCGTGGTGCAGGCAGACACCCTTAATCTTGCGTGTCACACCATTCAGCTGGAAACCATGTTCGCGGCTGACGCGGACGGTGCGCAGGCCAGTCTTGATGGCCTTGCTGTCGAGCAAATAATAGGATTGCCCGTCATAGACCTCCTCAGGCCCGTTCCAGTCCACACGATTCACCGTGGCCGTAACGGTATATAGATATGGTGTTTCCGGCGACCACAGCTTGGGATTCTTGAAAACGAAACTCGTGTGGAACGAACCGTCGGCTGCCAAGGGCACGTCATCGCTGTTGACAGTCTCTCCATCGGGCGTCGTCATGGTCACTTTGGCCATTGTCACCACATTGGGCTTTGTCTTGGGTGGCACATTCATGACCTTTCCGTCCACTTCGACCATTAACGTATTCTTCTTGTCGTTGATTTCTATGGTTCGCGCCACGAGGCTCCAATCATCGAGGTGTGTCTTGCCGGTGGTGATGAGTGTCACGGGGCGGTAGATGCCGGCGCCCGGGTACCAGCGCGAGCTCTCTTCTTTGTTCTGCAGGTTGACTTCCAATGTGTTCTCGCCAGGCTTTACGAAATCGGTGATATCCACGCGGAAGGCGTTGTAGCCATAAGCCCAGTAGCCTGCTTCCTTGCCGTTGACGATGACGTGTGCTTCCGCCATGGCACCGTCAAAGAGCAGTTCGGCGTGGCCGTTGAAACCCTCGGGAATGGAGAAACTACGCTTGTAGAAGCCCTTCCCAATCCAAGGTAGCGCCCCCGAACGGCCTGTCTTCTCCGACGCTTCCGTCTCGCCGTTCTGCACGATGGCTACCGTCTGCATGTCCCATTTCTTGTCGAAGGGACCGGCTATGGCCCAGTCGTGGGGCACAGTGACGCTTGTCCATTGCTGCTTGTTTTGCGAGTGCTCGGCTTCGCCGCTTTGCGCTGCAAAGAACTGCCAGCCGTCTGTCAGTATTGTTTCTGTTCGCCCTTGGGCGTTTACATTCATGGCAGTCATCGTAGCCACGAAAATGGTTAAAAGAGTCCGTTTGGTCATCAGATTGTGTATGAATTTGTGCGCAAAGATACTAAAAATGTGAAGATAACACGAGTTTTTCGAACAAAAAACATTGAAAATGTTTGTGATTCACCGAAAATAGGTACCTTTGCATAGGCGTAAGCCAAGAAAACGATACACATGAACCGAAAAACACTTTTTCTACTCATAGCATGGTGCCTGACAGCCATCCGCACGTCGGCTGCCAGCTCTGATGCCTCCAAACTCATCATCAATGAGATTCAGGTGTCCAATCTCGATATGTTCATAGACCCATCGTACAACTACGGCGGATGGGTGGAATTCTATAATCCTACTGATGAGTCAATTAGCCTTAGCTCCCTCTATATGAGTAATGATCCGGAGAATCTACGCCTGTTCCGCTTGCTCTCCGGTATTGGAACGGTGCCAGCGCATGGCTACCGGACGCTTTGGTTTGATCACTATGACAAGGGAACTAAATACAGCACACAAGCGGCCAAGCAGATAGATTTTCACCTGGGCTATGAGGGTGGAACCATCTATCTCACTGACGCAACGCAGTCGTTTGTGCTATCACAGACCTATCCGTCTGCCATTCCGCGATGCAGCTATGCCCGTACGACAGATGGAGGCGACGAATGGCGCTGGTGCTCAACCCCGACGCCTGCAGCCAGTAACAATGGTAGTGAATTCGCTGATGTGCAGTTAGCGGCCCCCGAGGTGAATACGGACAGTAAGGTGTTCACCCAAGGCTTTACCGTGAAGGTGAAGATTCCTACAGGGGCAAAGCTCTATTACACGACGGACGGTTCTACGCCTTCCGCGGACAACGGCAGCGTCAGCACCACGGGCTCGTTCACGGTGTCCGGAGCTTCGCGGGTTTACCGCTTCCGCCTGTGCCAAGACGGCTATCTGCCCAGCTCTGTGGTGACCCGTTCATATCTCTATAAGGATCGCGACTACTACCTGCCCATCGTATCTGTGGTGACCGACGATCGCAACCTCTACGACGATCAGATAGGCGCCTGGACGGTAGGAACCAACGGTATCACAGGCAACGGCATCAGTTATGCCTCCAACAAGAACCGTAGTTGGGAGCGCCCCGTGAATTTCGAATATCTGATGCCCGATGAGAGCGATGGCGGTTCGTTCTTAATGGCGATGAATCAGGAATGTGATTTCGAGGTAAGCGGCGGATGGAGCCGTAACCAGTATGCCCCGAACGCCTCGTTCCGACTCAAGGGTAATAAATACTATCTTGGACAGAACTTTCTGACTTGTCCATTTTTCAAGGAAAAGCCTTATATCAAGACGAAGGCTATCACGGTGCGCAATGGCGGTAATGACGGTTATGCCCGCCTCAAGGATGCCGCTATCCACAGGATCATCCTGCGTAGCGGCTTCTATGTGGACTGTCAGGAATGTCAGCCCGCACACGTCTTTGTCAACGGACAGTTCCTGTTTACGTTTAATGTCCGTGAGGTCAACAATAAGAACCACGGCTATAGCAACTACGGTATTGATACTGATGAAATGGATCAGTTTGAGATCAACGGTAGTGTGGGCTATGAGCAGAAGGTCGGTGACGATGTGGCGTTCAAACAATGGATGAACCTGACATCAAGGTTAGGAGCCAAAGCTACGGACGATTCCTATTATGAGCAGATCTGTGAGCTCGTTGATATTGATGAATATTGTAATTACATGGCCACGGAGTGCTACGTCGGGTGTGGCGACTGGGCCACGAACAGCAATAATATCAAGGGCTACCGCTCGCGTAACGGAGGCAAGTTCCATTTGGTGTTCATGGATCTTGACGGCGGTTTCAGCTCCAGCGATATGATTAATCAGCTGGCGGGTCGCCTCTATGACTCCCGTTACAGTACGGGCAAGAATTTCATCATCGATATTTTCCTGAATATGCTGAAGTACGAGCCGTTCCGCAAGCGCTTCATCGATGCTTTCTGTCTGGTCAATGGCAGTGTATTCGAGGCGGAGCGTTCGCAGGCAATCATCTCAGATATGGTGGAAGAGAAGGTGAAGGCGATGGAGTTTGAGGGGATGGTGTCAACACTCAGATCATCAGGGTCAAGCCTGATCAACGCCATCAATAACAACCGTACCGCGCGCATGAATGCTTTCCGTAATTATTTCGGGCTGTCCTCGCCAATCAATTTGGAGTTGAGCAGCAACATCCCGGATGCGACCCTCTTGGCCAATGGTCAGGAAATACCCACAGGAAAGTTCAAGGGGCAATTCTACGCACCCATGGTTCTGACGGCACAGGCACCTGCAGGCTATCGCTTTGCGGGGTGGACTCAGAATGCCGATGGCGGTGTAGTGGATTCTGCGACGGTAATTGGAACGGAAGACGCCTGGTACTACTATGATCAGGGATCGCTGGACGGTCAGAACTGGAAAGCGGTATCGGGTTATAGCGTAAAGGATTGGAGCAGGGGTAATGCTCCCTTTGGCTATGGCAATGTGGGCATGAGTGGATCTGCGGATTACCAGACCACGCTGGATTATGGCGAAGACAGTCAGAACAAACGACCCACGTATTATTTCCGCAAGACGTTCCAGTTGAGTGCTGCCCCGAAGAGCAGTGACCGCTATGTCCTTAAGGGCTATGTGGATGATGGCTGCGTGGTATATGTCAATGGACAGGAGATTGGACGCTATCTGATGCCAGAGGGTGAAATCCATTACGAAGATTTCTCGACCACATATGCAGGCGCTACCGCGGGAGAGTGCTCTTTCGTCATAGATAACGACCTGCTGAAATCCGGCGTTAACGTCATTGCCGTCGAGATTCATAATACCCACGAGCATTCGTCGGATATCTATTGGACGGCAGAATTGTCCCATCAAATGATGGGGGAGGCAGGTATCCTTCATGCGTCCCCGACGTTCGACTTGGAAGAACTCCAAACAACGAGTATTTACAAGCTTGTAGCCGTTTTTGAGCCATTGACCGATGAGGAACGTAAGGAGGATTTGGCAGTGCCCTTGCGAATCAATGAGGTGTCGGCAGGAAACAGCGTTTTCATCAATGACTATTTCAAGAAGAATGACTGGTTGGAGCTGTACAATCCTACGGATATGGACTTGAATGTAGCAGGACTCTATATCTCAGACAAGTTGGATAATCCGATGAAATACCAGATTCCATCGTCGCCGACAATCAATACAATCGTTCCGGCTCATGGACATCTGGTTATCTGGGCTGACAAATTGGATCCTGTGACGCAGCTTCATGTTCCCTTCAAACTTGAAAATGGAGATAGCGAAGCGGTCTGCATCGTTTCGTCGCCGGAGTTCGTGGCTAACAACGAGGCTTTCTTCAACGCACATCCCACCTTTGCAGAGTTTGCGGATGGCCTCTTGTATGTCACCCATGGTGGAGATCAGTCCGTAGGGCGTTATCCCGATGGCAGTAACGACTTCTATTTCTTCCATCTCCCGTCTATCGGCAAACAGAATTCAAAGCTGACGGTTGACAACTACCTGATGACGGATTACGGCGTTGCCGATACCCGTACAACCACGTTGACCTATGACCTGATGGCAGGCTGGAACTGGATCTCGCATCCTTTCCTGAAGGCGCAGTCGGTGAACTGTTTCAATCCGAATGTGGATTGTATGCGTAGCCGCTCGTTGGATGCATTCTATAGCCCTGACTTGGGTAAGATGTTCGGCACGCTGACCTCTTTAGAGCCTAATGTCATGTATAAGGCTGGCCTGGCGGAAGCACATAGCTGCGAGCTCCGCGGTATGACGGCAACGAGGCCCGTGGACTTCCAGATGCAGAAAGGTTGGAATTGGATCGGTTACCCCTTCATGGGCATGCAAACGCTGACAGATGCATTTGATGGCTTGGCAGAGGAAGGTGATATGATCATCGGTCAGGCCGGTTTCTCGGTATATGATACTGCAGACGGCTGGGTTGGAACATTAAGTACCCTTATGCCCGGAACCGGCTATCTGTATTATTCTGCAAAGGATCGGAAGGTGACGATGAAGCCTTCAAAAATGAACCTGAGGCTGCGTCGTAGAGTAGGGGAAAAAGCACAAGGCTCTGCCTATGGGCTGGATCCTTATGCCTTCTTGGACGTGATGGGGGTCATCGCTCAGTTGCAAATTGACGATAAACCAGTGGATGCGGAGAACCTTACAGTCTTGGCATACGCACAGGGCAAGTGCCGAGGAGTGGGAGAGTACGTGGATGGTCGCGTATTCATGACGCTCTATGGTGGCGCAGGTGAGGTCTTGACGCTCAAGGTCATCGATGAGCAGGGCCTGGAACTGAAGGTGCAGGAAACGGTGACGCTCACATCCTCCGTAGAAGGCACGAGGACAAATCCTGTCATCTGGCACATGGAAGATCCCGAAGTGGTCGATGTGCAACAACCGATGATGGCGACAACGAAAGCGATGCCTACTGGCTATTACAACCTCTTTGGCTCTTATGTTGGCAAAGATGCCAGCAAACTACGTGCTGGCATCTATGTCGTCCGCAGGGCGGATGGTACTACTCGAAAGGTATCGCTTCGTCGATAGTTCTTAGCTCTCTATGTTTTTGCGAATGCGGGTGAGGTAGGCCGTCATGGCTTCCTCATCGCGATCGTCGATAATCTTAATCAGCTCTTTCAACTCCGTACGAATGCTCTCAACTTTCGGTTTGGTGTGAGGGTTGAAGAGTATTTCGCGAAGGAGTGTGTCATCCTCTGAGAGTACGCCGCGGGCAATCTTCATGTGACGCTTGAAGGTCGTTCCCGGCGTGTCCTGATGCTTCATCACAGCTGAGAATACGAAAGTGGAAACGAAGGGGATGGAAAGGGAGTAGGCCATCGTCTCGTCATGCTCCGCAAAGGAGATTTCCTTGAGGTTGAGGCCTAGGCGCGTGTAGAGGTCGCGGAAGAAAATGCGTCCCATATAGTCGCCCTCATTGATGATGATAGCGTTCTCAGAGCTGAGCTGGCCCAGATTGGCAAAGGTGGGACCAAACATGGGGTGACTGCTGACGTAGCGGTGCCCGGTCTGCTCGTAGTATTCCTTGAAACCAGTCTTGACACTACTGATATCGGACAATACACAGTCCTTACCGATGTGTGGCAGCAGTTCGTTGAACACCGCTAATGTGTGTTTCAAAGAGACGGCGTTGATGACAAACTCGGGGTTGAAGGCATCAACTTCATCCAAAGAGGTGAAGCGTTGTGTGTTGTATAGAAAGCGGAGGCGCTGAGGGTCGTTGTCATATACCGCTACTTCGTGGTCGAAACTGAGCAGGTCTGTGAAAAACGAACCCATCTTGCCGGCGCCGAGGATTAATATTCTCATAGTCTCTTACTTATTCATGATTTCCATTTGTTGTCTGACACTCTCGCTGTGAATGGCCTCATAGACTTTCTTGACGAAGTCTGGATTCATGCCGCAAAGGGCTCCCTGGGCACCGCGCTTGTCGAGAATCTCGCTGTAGCGGGTGGTCTGGACGACGGTCATGTTATGGAGTTTCTTGTACTCTGCAATCTCACGACTTACGCGCATTCGTTTGGTGAGCAGATCCATGAGATGGTTGTCCAGTTCATCGATTTGCTTGCGCAGTTGGCTGATGCTCTCTGTAACCTCTACGCTCTCACGTACAACGAGGCGGTCAAGGATAAAGTCAAGCACTTCGGGGAGTACCTGTTGCTTGGCGTCGCTCCATGCACAGTCGGGGTTGCAGTGGCTCTCAATCATCAGACCGTCCATCCCGAGGTCCATGGCCTGCTGGGCTAAAGGAGCAACGAGGTCGCGACGCCCACCCATATGACTGGGATCGGTGAAGATGGGGAGCATCGGGAAGCGGCGCTTTAACTCGATGGGCAGGTGCCACATGGGCGGGTTGCGGTAGAGCTTGCTGTCAACGCTGGAGAAACCCCGATGGATGGCTCCGAGGCGACGGATACCGGCATTGTTGATGCGCAGAAGAGCACCGGTCCACAACTCGATATCAGGATTGACGGGATTCTTGACCAGGACGGGGATGTCGGTGCCTTTGAGTGCATCAGCAATGGCCTGTACGCTGAACGGGTTGGCGGTGGTGCGGGCACCAATCCAGAGGATGTCGATGCCAGCTTTCAGCGCTGCCTCTACGTGCTCGGGAGTTGCCACTTCTGTGGCCAGCAACATTCCTGTCTCTGCTTTTACGCGTTGCAGCCAGGGCAGAGCCTCTGTGCCTTTTCCCTCGAAGCCACCGGGCTTTGTGCGCGGTTTCCAAACGCCGGCACGGAAGATTTTGATGCCGTTATTGGCTAACTGGCGTGCGGTGTCCATCACTTGTTCTTCGCTTTCGGCGGAGCAAGGGCCTGCAATCACAATGGGGCGCTTCTCGTCGATGCCTAAGCCTAAGCCGTTTAATTCTAAATCTAGTTCCATATTGTTTGTTATTTATTATTGATCATTGGTTATTCTTTATTTCACTATTTCGCGGATGCGCTTGAGCGCTTCTTGCATCTTTTCTTCCTTGGCGCAAAGGGAAATGCGGATGTAGCGCTTGCCGTTTGAACCGAAGATGAACCCCGGGGTTATGAAGACTCGGGCCTCGTGAAGCACGCGTTCCGTGAGGTCTTCGACATCTGCAATCTCTTCAGGAATGCGTCCCCATAGGAACATGCCCGTTTGTGTAGCATCGAAGGAGCAACCGAGCGTGGTCATGATTTCCTCCGCAATGACGCGGCGACGTGCGTAAGTATTGACGTTCATCTCGCGATGCCATTCCTCTGTGCTGTTGGTGAGCGCTTCAGCTGCTGCGAGTTGTAGAGCACGGAAGGTGCCGCTGTCAATATTGGTCTTTACTTTCAGAATCCATTGGATGAATTGAGCGTTTGTGGCGAGCATTCCAACGCGCCAGCCTGGCATGTTGTGGCTCTTTGACATGGAATTGAACTCGATGCAGCAGTCCTTGGCACCAGGTACTTGAAGGATACTGAGGCGTTCAGCATCATTCAAGATGAATGAGTATGGATTGTCGTTGACAATAATGATGCCATGCTTTTGTGCGAATTGTACCAGACGTTCATATGTCTCACGACGGGCACGGGCTCCAGTCGGCATGTGAGGATAATTGGTCCACATCAGTTTGACACGGCTAAGGTCCATGCGCTCCAACTGCTCAAAGTCGGGCTGCCAACCATTGGCCTCCGTGAGGTCGTAGTTCACCACTTCTGCACCAAGGAGACGGGAAAGAGCGGTGTAAGTGGGATAACCGGGATTTGGGATCAGTACTTGTTCACCGGGGTTCACGAAAGCCAGAGTGACGTGCAGGATTCCTTCCTTGGAACCAATCAGCGGTTGAATCTCTGTCTGTGGGTCGAGCGTGACACCGTACCAGCGCTGGTAGAAAGCTGCCATTGCGGTGCGAAGTTCGGGTGTGCCAATGGTGGGCTGGTAGCCATGACCATTCGCTTTGCGGGCCTCTTCGCAGAGCACTTCTATCGTGCGCTCAGAGGGCGGCATATCGGGACTTCCGATGGCGAGTGAGATAATATCCTTGCCTTCGGCATTCAATTGAGCCACTTCTTTCAGTTTGCGGCTGAAGTAGTATTCCTGAACCGATGAAAGTCGGTCGGCTGGTTTAAATACATTCTTTTCCATGTTTGTATTCTCCGAGTATCTTGAGGTCTGACGTGAGGGGACGAATGGCATCAATGCCTTGGCTGTAGCGGGTGTAGTCATTGAACTGTACATCCACGTAGAAGAGGTATTCCCATTCGTGCCCAATAATGGGGAGTGACTGTATCTTAGTGAGGTTTAGTTTATAGAACGAAAGGATGCTAAGCACTTGAGAGAGCGAGCCTTCTTCGTGGGGCAGCGCGAAAACGATGCTGGCTTTGTCCGTTTGCAGGATATTGCGTAGCAGGTTGGCGCGAGCTGGATTCGAGAAGACGAGGAAGCGTGTGAAGTTGTGTTTGTTGGTTTCAATGCCTTCTTCCAGTACTTTCAACCCATACATCTCTGCAAGTGCTGCGGAACCGATGGCGGCGTGACCATGCAACTGTCCTTGGGCAATGGCGCGTGCAGCACCTGCGGTGTCTGTTGCTTCTACGACCTTCAGCGAATCATGGCGATCCAGAAAATCGCGACATTGCATCAGTGCGACGGGGTGGGAGTGGACCTCGGTGATGGTGTCCCAGTTATCTTCTGGAAGGCAGAGGAATGAGTGCTTGATGCGCAACTTGTGTTCGCCAACGATGGAGGTGCCGGAGTCACGTAGGAGCTCATAGTTGTGGAGTAGGGAACCGGCTATCGTGTTCTCAATTGCTGCCATACCGATGGCCATCGGGTCCTCCTTGAGGGTCTGAAACAGCTGTTCGAAGCTGGAACAGCAGATGAGCTCAATCTCCTCATTCTCGAAGAACTGGTGGGCAGCAATATCGTGGAAACTACCCTTGATACCTTGTATTGCGATTCTTTTCATAATAAAAAAAATCCCGCTTCTGTGTGAAGCGGGACCTCGTTATTTTCAATGTTTCAATGTCTCTTTTATGAATCTTCCATTGACGCATGGCCTACCGCTTCACCTTCTCGGGGTAAAGTAAAAATAGAACCAATAATAAGCGTTCAAGTGTTGCATGAAGTCTTTTTTTGTTTTGCGCTGCAAAGTAACACACTTTCTGCGAAACCACCAACTTTTTCACATACTTTTTGCGTTTTTCTTTGCATTTTGTCTATTTTCGCTTCTTTTTCTTTGCTTTTTCCTTCTTGAGCTTTTGTTGTTCGACCGTGGTCAAAGGGCGATGGACAAAATCTTGAATATGCCCGTTGTTGTCAAGGCGTAGTTTCAATTGGGGATTGGCTACGATTTGACTACTGACCTGAGTCGCTTCACTTTCATTACCTACTCGATCCATCGCGGTGATGGCGAAGTAGTAGCCCAGTGCAGCAAAACGATTGTAACGGAAGTGTGGTTCGGTGAGGGCTGTGGCGACAAGGTTCTCTGCGCGAGAAATGTCCACGGGCCATTGGCGGGAAGCATAGACATTGTAACGTACGCTGGCAGACAGGTTATCCGTTGAGGGCTGCCAATTGAGTTCCTCAGTCTGGTCATTAAGGATTGTGGTGGAGATGGCTTCAGGGCGTGAGGGTGCTTGGCCGTCTATCCATGTACAAGCCGGTGTCAGGGCTGGATAGGCGTAGAAGTCGTCTCGTAGATAGTCGTAGAGCCCTTTGGTATTGTCCGTGAGAAACTTGCTGCGGAAGTAGGCTTGGCCGCTCAGGCCTTGCTCGCGAAGATAGTACAGTTGGCGCTGAATGACACTGAGTGGCCAGTTCTTTTCTTGTGGGTGAAGGAAATAAATGCCAAGTCCTGGCGCAACAAAACGTCCGGAGCTCTGTTCTTGCCAGTCTGCAGCAAAGGGGTAGAAGTGGTTGCCGTCAAAGTACATCATGGGGAACAAGATGTCATGGATGCCGCTCTTCAGCCAGCCTTCAGCGTCTTGGTGTACTGCATCGCGAGCATTCCAACCGCGCGAACTGAAACGGCTGACATCGGCATATTTACCAACAGGTGAACTACTGACACGGACCCATGGCTTTAAAGCCTTGGTGTCGTTGTATATCCTGCGTACGATGGCGGTAATATTGTCGCGTCTCCAGGCTGCTTTATTCTTGCCTGTGCCGTATTTTTTGAATGTGGCAGCATCGCCGAAGGAGGTTGCGTTCTCGGGATAGCGGATATAATCGAAGTGTATGCCGTCAACGTCATAGTGACTGACAATCTCGTGGCAGATACGCTGGAGATAGTCTGCTGTGCCGGGGAGACCAGGGTCGAGGTAGTACATATCAGCATGCTTACGGCAGAGCTGGGGATGGGTCTTCAGTACGCTCTTGCTGCCCATTTGTTTGGCAATGGCGACCTTGAAACATGGAATGGTGACAATCCATGCGTGTAGTTCCATGCCTCGTTGATGGGCTTCCTGAATTGCAAAGGCTAAGGGGTCGTAGCCTGGGTTCTTGCCGTAAGTCCCTGTGAGGGCCACATCCCATGGCTCAATGGCAGAAGGGTATATCACACTACCGCGGACTCGCGTCTGTAGGAGCACGGTGTTGATGTTGATTGCTTTCAGCTGGTCCAGTAGGTCGCGCAGTTCTTGCTTCTGACGCTCCATGCTAGCAGTATTAACAGCCTTCACCTTGGGCCAGTCCAGTTCATTGAGTGTTGTGACCCATACAGCTCGTAACTCGTGCTTGGGGGCCGGCGAGAACTGATGGTCTGCGTCGCTAAGTAATGTTGTAAGTTGAGCTCTGGCTGAAAATGGACTCGCCATAAATAGGCACAAGCAGGTGAGAAATACAAGCTCGCGCGCGTGTGCGTAAATATAATAAGGTGTAAGGGTCGTCATTTGGATGCTGTTTTGCCTGCAAAGTTACATGTTTTTGCGCAGGATGCCAAGATTTATGCATAAAATCTCTGTCGAATTGACAAATCGCAAGTATTTTCATAGTTTTGGCAAACTTTTTGTAAATATTATGCATTGGTTTGTGATAAAATGATTATCTTTGCACGCGATTAAAAAGATAACTCATTTTATCTACCAACCAAACAAACAACATTTATGGACGCAAAAAAAGTCTTAGAAGACCTGAAGCGCCGCTTCCCGGGAGAGCCTGAGTACCTTCAGGCTGTGGAAGAAGTGCTCGGCACGATTGAAGAAGAGTACAACAAACACCCCGAGTTCGACAAGGTGAACCTTATCGAGCGCCTTTGCATTCCCGATCGCGTGTATCAATTCCGCGTGACGTGGACTGACGATCAGGGTAACGTGCAGACGAATATGGGTTACCGTGTTCAGCACAACAACGCCATTGGCCCGTACAAAGGCGGTATTCGTTTCCACAAGAGTGTGAACCTTGGTATCTTGAAGTTCCTTGCTTTTGAACAGACTTTCAAGAACTCTCTGACAACACTGCCTATGGGTGGTGGCAAGGGCGGTTCCGATTTCAGCCCCCGCGGTAAGAGCAATGCAGAAGTGATGCGTTTCTGCCAGGCTTTCATGCTGGAACTGACTCGTCACATTGGTCCTGACGTTGATGTACCTGCTGGTGATATCGGTGTTGGTGGCCGCGAAGTTGGTTACATGTTCGGTATGTACAAGAAGCTGACCCGCGAATTCAGCGGTGTGCTGACTGGTAAGGGCCTTGAGTTTGGCGGTTCGCTGATCCGTCCTGAGGCTACGGGTTATGGTAATGTCTATTTCCTCCGCGCTATGCTGCGCACTAAGGGTGAGACCATCGAAGGTAAGAAGGTCCTGATTTCCGGTGCTGGTAACGTGGCTCAATACTGCGCTGAAAAGATTCTGCAGTTGGGTGGTAAGGTTATGACCATGAGTGATAGCGATGGTTATATCTATGATCCCGATGGCATTGATCGCGCTAAGCTCGATTATATCATGGAACTGAAGAACGTCTATCGTGGACGTATCCGTGAGTATGTTGAGCAGTATCCTTCTGCAAAGTATGTGGGTGAAGGTGCTAAGCCTTGGTTTGAGAAGGCTGACATCGCTTGCCCCTGCGCTACTCAGAATGAGCTCAACGAGGAAGCTGCTAAGGCTCTTGTCGCTAACGGCGTGATTGCTGTTGCCGAGGGTGCTAACATGCCTTCTACTCCTGGTGCTATCAAGGTGTTCCAGGATGCTAAGATTCTCTACTCTCCGGGTAAGGCCAGCAATGCTGGTGGCGTAAGTGTCAGCGGCCTGGAGATGTCTCAGAACTCCGAGCGTCTGAGCTGGTCTTCCGAGGAAGTTGATGCCAAGTTGCTCTGGATTATGGAGAACATCCACGACAACTGCGTCAAGTACGGTACAGAGGCTGACGGCTATGTGAACTATGTGAAGGGTGCTAATGTAGCAGGCTTCATGAAGGTCGCAAAGGCTATGATGGCTCAGGGCATCGTATAAGTTATAACTAATAATAATTGAAGGGGCTGTGTCGTACTGACACAGCCCCTTTCTATTTCTTTTGACTACTAGCTAGCCTACTAATATGCATTGCCATTCTAGTTGGTTCTCTGGTTTCTCGGGAGTTCTTATAAATCTACAAGTGTGAGTGTTGTAGGCGGCGAGCACGTGGAATACGCAGTGATAGAATAATCTTTATAACATGTTCCCTTTACGTATAATTGAATGTGTGTATTCTCTCCTAATTCATATCCATCCTCTTTCTTCTCTTTCTCCTTTTCAGTTCAAGGTTTGTGCTACGTGAAAGACAGTATATGAAAAGGGCCTAAAAACAGCAACGCCCCTCCACGAATGGAGAGGCGTTGTGTGAATAAGTATCGTGCTGTTGCTTACTTAGCGATACAGATAGATACGCGGTTCTTGTCGTTCTCGCTGAAGGGCTGAACGGTGTCACCCTTAGCGTCAACAGTGATACGTTCTGCATCGATACCAGCGTCGGTGAGAGCCTTAGCAACACCAGCGGCACGACCCTGAGAGTAGAACATGTTGATGCGGGGGTTACCAGTCTCAACGTCAGCATAACCAGTAACAGCAACCTTTGTCTCGGGGTTAGCCTTCAGGAAGCTGATGAGGTTCTCAACCTTGTACTTCTCACCATCAGTGATAACGGTCTCACGGATAGCGTAGAATATCTCAGTCTGCATCTCAGCCTTCTTAACAACGGGCTTGGGAGTGGGCTTGGGAGTGGGCTTCACGACAGGAGCGGGAGCAGGCTCTTCAACAACAACGGGAACTGCAACGGGAATCACGTTCTCAGTCTTGCCAAGAGCAATCTTCAGACCGAGAAGAGCGTTGAAGTACCAGTCTGCGTTGTGGGCCTCTGTGGAGTGAGCCTTGCTGTTGTACTTGTCGAGGGTGAAGTTGGACATAGCCTCAAGATTCAAGCTAACGCGCTTGCTCAGACGGAAATCGAGGTCCAGACCTGCACGGCCAACGGGAAGTACGGAAGTGCCATCCCACAGCTTGTTCATCTGATAAAGAGTAACTTTCTGAGCCTCGTCATTGCCCCATGCGATGTTTGCTGCAGCACCAGCGATGAGGTTCATGCTGAAGACGCGGTTGGGGTTGTAGCCAGCGATAGCGTTGATGATGTTGAACTTAACATCTACGCCGGGAGCAACATAGTTCCACTTGTAGGTGCTGTTGTCCTTGAAACCACCCTTGCTCTGCCAAGCATTAGCAGCCAGACGGACAGCCCAAACGGGAGTGAACTGGTAGCCGAGAGACAGCTGTGCATTGGGGGAAATCAGCTTGGAGAAGTCAGCCTCGCCGAGGGTGTACTGAGCACCGCCCTGCAGGCCAAGGAACCAATGGGGATTGAACTCTACGCGCTCAGTCTCCTGAGCATTTGCAGCCATGCCTGATACCATCAGGGCAGCTGCGAGAAGAAATTTTGCAATCTTCATGATTTTGTTTTAAAACTATAGTTTATTAAAAATTGAATAAATTCTGCACGTTTAACGCGGCAAAGGTAGCTATTTATTTACTACTACACAAATAAACTGTAAGAAAAATCAAAAATAGCCCTTAATTTAAACATTTTTTTATTTAATAATGACCCCTTCTTTCCGCATTCCATCGATTTTGATGGTTAACGGCTGGTCAAAATGGATGACGCGGACGTGCTCTGTTTCCTCTGAGGCGGGTAGTTGATTGAGGTCTTCCTCGCGATATATGCCATCGCCGATATAATCATTGATGGTAAAATATCCGACACCGAAGGAGGTTAGGTTCTGGAAAAAATGAGTTCCTTGGCTGGGGTCGACACGATAGCTTTGCAGTCCTGCTTCCACGATGACCTTGGCTGCAGAAATTGCAGGCCATTTCACAGGGATTCCGAGCCAAGGATCGCTGCTTCCCCACCGGCCTGGACCTACGAGGACGTAGCTTTGTCCGTTGTCGAGGAAGTGGCGATTGATGGTGTTAATCTCTTCTGCAATAGCTGGATTCATGCCTGCGTCCCATTTGTCGGTCTTGACATAGACAAGATCCTGAATATCTGTCATGATGCCGTGCCCGATGGCATTATGCGAACGTAGCAGGCATGCTTCATCGGGTACCTCGCGGATGTCCTCGTCCAGATTCATCTTATTATCCACCATGGGACGAATCTGTAACAGGTATAGTTCTCCTGTACGATCAGGATGTATGTTGGCTGCCAACTCAATTTCCACAGGACGCCGCATCTCGTCGTGTCCATAGCGCATTACCTTCTGAAGTAGCTCTGGCAGCGGGAAAACGCCTTGTTGCAGGACGCCGCAGAAGGTAATTACCTTGCGCCCTCCTTCGTAGATGCCGTCGCGGATGACCTGATCGTAGGGGTCGAAGGTCGAGGCGATATATTGCAGGGTCCCGTCTGGTTCTGCGGCATTTACGCGAAGTTTGAACAGGTTGAAACCGTCGTCCTTCTGGAATTCTGTAGGCGGATTGGCGAGATCGAGTGCATAGAAGCGCGTTTGCGTCTCTTTTAATGCGATCTCCATCTCGGAGGTCTGTAGTACCTGATGAGGATGCGAGGGGCATACACGTAGGCACTGGCCTCCATCCACAATGTATTTGCCTAATCCGAGGGCCAGGTTGACGGTTCCTTCATCCGCTTGTTCCTCGCCGATGGGATAATAGTTGACAGAACGTGCGACACCAGAAATGGTGGGGTAGAAACGGTCACCATGCCGTTCGCCGACAACCTCTTGCAGAATGACGGCCATCTTTTCTTGGTCTATCACATTGGATGTGGCTGTCATGTAGGCCTTTGAGTCGCGGTAGTAAACGCTGGCATAAACGGCCTTGATGGCATCGGAGAGCATGTGGAGGCGCTCGTATTTATCATCTACATGTGGAATCATGTAGGTGGAGTAGATGCCTGCAAATGGCTGGTAATGTGAGTCTTCCAAAAGCGAGCTAGAGCGTATGGCGATGGGCGTATCTACAACGTCGAGGAAGGCCATCAGGTCGCCGATGAGGCGTGCTGGTAGGCGAGCATGAAGGAACACCGAGAGTATTTCCTCATCTGGGACATCGGAGAGCGCTACCTGATAAAGCTCGTTCGTGTCCATGAATTCGTCAAAGATATCGGTGCAGAGAACCACCGTTTTGGGAATCATCACCTCGGCATTCTCAAAATCGTTGAGGTCGGCGTGTCGCTTGATGATATGATCGATGAAAGCGATGCCGCGCCCTTTTCCACCCAACGATCCTTCACCGATTCGAGCAAAGTTCGAGTAGCGGTCAAAACGTTCGCGCTGGAATACGGCTACGACACCTTGGTTTTTCATGCGACGATAACTGACGATGGCGTCGAAGATAATTTGTCTATGCAAGTCCACATCCTGTACTGAATCCCACGTGATGCGCTTTAGGAAATCGGCGATGGGAAAGAGGGCGCGGGAGCTGAGCCAGCGTGATACATTGTTGTGCTGGACGTGGTATAGTAGCGACTCTTTAGGCAGTTTGAAAATGTTGTCCTGCAGGTCCTTGAGATTGCGTAACCGTGCAACCTCCTGCATGGTCTGCGGGTCGCGGAAGATGAAATCGCCGAAACCGAAATAGTGGTTGATGAGTTTGCGCAGATCCACTGCCATCTTCTTGGAGTTCTTGTCCACGAAGCGCACCTTTTGTCCTTCTAGTAATTGCGCTTTTTCGGGCTCGGAGGATTCCATAATAAGAGGGATGTATGGGTCATGCTTGCGTATATTCATCAGCAGTTCTACACCCGCGTGCTCATCGAGAACGCCTTTGTGGGGGAAACGGCAATCGGAGATGACTCCTAAAGTGTTGTCTGAATAGTGCTCATAGAGTGCCCAAGCCTCTTCGTAAGAACGAGCCAGTACAATCTTTGGACGGCCTCGCATACGCAGCGTCTCGAGTTGTGAGTTCAACGCCTCTGTGGCGAAAGCAAGACTCTGCTGCAGCACAAACTGGTATAGGTTCGGCAGGATGCTGGAGTAGAATCGCACGTTGTCTTCTACCAGCATAATCATCTGTACGCCAGCCGACAAATCGTGCTCCAGATTCATCTTGTCCTCAATGAGCTTGATAATGGAAAGCAGCAACTCCGTGTTGCCCAGCCAGCAGAAGACATACTCAAAAGCCGAGAGGTCCTCATCCGCCATGCGCTTACTGATTCCGTGACTGAATGGCGTGAGAACCACGCAGGGAATATGGCGATGGGAATTCTTGATGGCTCGTGCGATGTCAAAGATGTCGTTGTTGTCTGTTCCAGGCATCACGATGACCAGATCGAAAGAGAACTTTCCCATCTGTCGCAGTGCTTCTTCTTCCGATGCAACCTGTATGAATCGGGGCGGGTAGCGCAGACCCAGCTTGGCGTATTCGTCAAAAATCTTCTCGTCAACGCGCCCATCGTCTTCCAACATGAAGGCGTCATAGGGATTCGCTATCAGTAACACATTGAAGATGCGCCTTGTCATGAGATCAACAAATGACGTATCACGGAGGACCAGAGTGTCTCTTTTCATGTCTTTTGAGCTTTTTGCGGCGCAAAAATAGTGAAAAGTTTCATGCAAAACGATATTTCTTTCAACTTTCAACGGACAACTTTCAACTTTTTGTTATCTTTGCGCAGAAAAACACTAAAAATTGAGCCTATGAAGCCTTTCATGGATGAGAATTTCCTGTTGCAGACGTCTGTCGCTCAGGATTTGTACCATCATCACGCTGCCAAGCAGCCGATTATCGATTATCATTGCCATCTCGACCCAGCTCAGGTGGCTGAAGACCATCGTTTCCGCAGCATAACGGAGTTGTGGCTGGGTGGTGACCATTACAAATGGCGCGCTATGCGCACCAATGGTATTGCTGAGCGCTACATTACAGGAGATGCCTCGGATTGGGAGAAGTTTCAGGCGTGGGCTGCCACCGTGCCTTTTACGCTACGCAACCCGCTTTACCACTGGACTCACCTTGAACTGAAGACGGCCTTTGGCATTGGCGAGCGGCTAAATCCCGAGTCCGCACGTAGAATCTTTGATGCCTGTAATGACCGTTTGCAGAACGACCCATCCTTCTCTGCACGTGGCTTGATGCGTAGGTATCATGTAGAAACGGTCTGCACGACGGACGATCCCGTTGATGACCTCAAGAACCATTCTGCTTATGCAAAAGAAATCGTAAATGCTAAATCGTCCAATTGTCCAACGACGAAGATGCTCCCTGCCTGGCGTCCGGACAAGGCGATGGCTGTGGAGAATCCTGCCGCGTTTCGCACCTACGTAGAGCGACTGGGGCAGGCCGCAGATGTTGACATTCGCAATTTGGATGATTTCCATAAGGCGCTTCAGCGTCGTCATGATTATTTCCATGCCGCTGGGTGTCGTCTCAGCGATCATGGTCTGGAGGAATTCTATGCAGAACCTTGTTCGCCCAGCGAGATGAATCGTATCTTTAATAAGGTGTACGATGGCGCGACGCTGACGGATCAGGAGGTACGGCAGTTCAAGAGTGAGATGCTTTATTTCTTCGCCGTGCAGGATCACGCTTCCGGCTGGGTGCAGCAGTACCATTATGGCGCGCTTCGTAACAACAACTGTCGGATGATGCGTGCTTTAGGGCCTGATACGGGCTTTGACAGTATCGGAGATTGGCATACGGCATGCTCGATGTCTCGTTTCTTGGACCGTCTGGACAGCGAAGGTCATCTCACGAAAACTATTCTTTATAATCTGAATCCTGCAGATAACGAGATGGTTGCTACGATGCTTGGTAATTTCCAGGATGGCAGCGTGGCAGGTAAGATTCAATGGGGCTCTGGCTGGTGGTTCTTGGATCAGAAGGATGGTATGGAGCGCCAGATGAATGCCCTTTCGTTGCTGGGCCTCCTCAGTCGGTTCGTGGGTATGCTTACCGATTCCCGCTCCTTCTTGTCCTATCCCCGTCATGAGTATTTCCGTCGCACGCTTTGCAACCTGTTGGGCAACGACATCGAACAAGGCCTGATCCCATTCACGGGCTACGAGGAGCAGCGTGTGCTGCAGATGGTTGAGGATATTTCGTACAATAACGCTAAGCAATACTTTTAGAAGAATATGAGGAAATCAAATTGGCGTTGGTGGATCTGCAGCCTTCTCTTTGTGGCCACCACCGTGAACTACTTGGACCGTCAAGTCCTATCGCTGACATGGAAAGACTTTATCGCACCTGAGTTCCATTGGAATGACAACGACTATGGTAACATCACGGCCGTATTCTCCATCTTCTATGCCTTTATCTCATTGTTCGCCGGCCGCTTCATCGATTGGCTGGGAACGAAGAGAGGCTATATTTGGGCCATCGTAATATGGTCCTTTGGTGCCTGTCTTCATGCTGCGTGTGGTTGGGCTACGTTAAGGCTGACAGGCATTGCAAATACTGATGCCCTCTATGCCGTGGAAAAAGGTTCCGAACTGGCTCTGTTGGTTTCCTCCACCAGCGTCTGGCTCTTCCTGGCGTGCCGTATTATCCTGGCGACGGGTGAGTCTGGCAACTTCCCTGCTGCCATCAAGGTGACGGCTGAATACTTCCCCAAGAAGGACCGTGCTTATGCCACCTCCATCTTCAATGCCGGCGCTTCGGTCGGAGCCCTTGTCGCACCCCTTACGATTCCTCTTTTGGCAGCGCATTTTGGCTGGGAGATGGCATTCATTATCATCGGTGGTATCGGCTTCATTTGGGCTGGTTTGTGGCAAGCATTTTATTCGTCGCCCTCCAAAAGCCGCTTCGTTAATGCAGCCGAGTTGGCCTACATCAATCAGCCCGACGAGGCATCACAGGTTAAGCCTTCAAACGAAGAGACTGAACCCTCTCTGTCGCTTATTCAGTGTTTCCGCTATCGCCAGACATGGGCTTTCATCGTGGGTAAGCTGATGACCGATGGCGTATGGTGGTTCTTCCTTTTCTGGGCACCCGCCTATTTTTCGGAACTCGGTTATCCGTCTTCTTCAGGCATGGGACAGGCCTTGATATTCGTGCTCTATCTCATCGTAACACTCCTCAGCATCCTTGGTGGCTATCTGCCGAAACTTTTCGTGGAGCGTCGGGGCATGAATCCTTATGCAGGACGTATGCGTGCGATGTTGATCTTTGCCTTCCTTCCGATCTTTGCGATGTTTGCCCAGCCCTTGGCCGATTACTCTCCTTGGTGGCCTTGCATCATCATTGGTCTGGCTGGAGCCGGTCATCAGGCGTGGTCTGCCAATCTTTATTCCACGATTGGCGATATGTTCCCGAGGTCTGCAATTGCTACCATCACGGGTATTGGCACCATGTTTGGCGGGCTCTGCTGCTTTGCCATTAATAAAGGTTCCGGAATGCTCTTTACCTATGCCGAAACTCAAGGAGAGGCTTTCCGCTTCTTCGGTGCCACGGGCAAACCAGCGGGTTACATGATGGTTTTCTGTTACTGTGCTGTTGCCTACCTCATCGCTTGGGCTTGTATGAAGACGCTTGTGCCGCGCTACAAAAAAGTAGAGATCTAAGCGCATTTCTTGTTAATTTTCCTTAATTCTTTTAGCGGGGTTCTAGACTTATAGTAGTTTCGTTCGTACCATTGATAGAGCAACGACATCTATGAGTCAGGAAGAAAGAGACATATTCATCCGATGCCAAAACGGCGACAAAGGCGCATTCCGCTTGGTGGTGCAGACGTACCAACAGCCGGTATTCGCCTTTGCTCTGCGTTTGCTTTGTGACGAGGAAGAGGCAAAGGACGTGGTGCAGGAGACGTTCATCCGCGTGTGGCAGCACATGTGCCGCTACGATCTGCAGCGCCCCTTCCAAACGTGGCTCTATACCATTGCCTCACGCCTGTGCCTGGATAGAATCAAGTTGCAGAAAGCGCTTGTTCCGTTACCTGCGGACGAGGCGGTGTTGCACCGTTTTGCGGCAGATACCGACGGTCAGCGAGCGCTGGAGAATAGTGAGTGGATGGCTATCGTCCGTATGCTGGCCGATGGACTGAGCACGAAGCAGCGATTGGTGTTTACACTCTGCCAACTTGAAGGCCTGACGGCTCCGGAGGTGGTGCAGATTTCGGGATTAAGTGCCAAGCAGGTGAAGAATAACCTGTTCCTGGCCCGACAGACAATACGTAAACGTTTAAAAGACTTAGGCTATGAGTAAGACTGATGAACTTCTTGAACGGCTGCGCACGCAGCAACCAGTCCTCAGCGACCCTGATGAGCTGACGGCGCACATCCTGGACAATCTGCCTCCGCAGGAGATCCTGCCTAAGCGCGAACCGGTTGCGATGCTTGTCCTGCGTGTCGTCTCCACGTTAGCGGCTGTGTGGCTGGTCGGCTTGTTCCTCTATGTCAATATGCCGACATTCTCTGCCCCTCAAACAGCGAATGAAGTACCTCATTACCATAATTCCACCCTCTCGCAAGGCGGCACTCTGGAGGCTGTTTATCAGCGCCACCAGCGACAGGACAAACAAATCTCTTACAACCAAATCAGAAAAATGCTTTATGAAAACAAGTAATTTATATGGAATCCTCTTGGGAGCTTCCCTGCTCCTGACATCCTGTTACCAGCCCAAGGTGCTGATGCATACTACCATCCACGATGGTTGGGGGAACATCTGTACGCGTGAGGTCCGTTACAGTAATGTGATGTCGCAGGAAGTGCGCGACTCTGTTTGGAACAAAGGACAAACGGGTTGGTCGCAGCCGATGCCAGAGTGCCTGAACATCGATGCTTTCTGCAAAAGCCAAACAATCGTAGGTGCTGGTGATACGGTTTCGACCACTTTCACTTGCCCCTTCCGCTCTGTGGAGGAGATGTGCTCGGCAACACCCCTTCAGCTGAATGGAACCCGCCTTCGCTCCAACGCCCATCTGGAAAAGCGTTTCCGCTGGTTCTACACGGAGTATGTCTATACCGAGACCTTCTATTGTGTAGGCGATACTTTCAAATTGGCGGCAACTGATTATGCCGACAAGGACGTTGTCAGCTATTGGTTCACGGGACAGCCAAACCTGGTTGCTGGATTGAGCGGTGCTGAGGCCTCCGATAAGCTTAACAAGATGGAACCTTTCGTCAGTAAATGGCTCAACGAGAACCTCTTCAAGGTCGGCTTCGACTTTATAGTCAATCACTATGACACGATCCCCAACCCTCCAGTGGGTCGCGAACGCTTCATCGAACTTCATGACTCGTTGGCCAGTTATATGCTTGGATGCGGAGACGACCTGTTCGACAAGGATCCTAAGGATGTCCTACGCGATTTCTTCCACTCGGAAGCCTACGCGCTGTTCTTCGATGAGAATACTCCCTGCGGCCAGGCCCTGAATCAAGAACTTGAGCACCGCCTGAACATCTTCTGGTTCAATGTTCCTTATACCCTCACGATGCCAGGAACGGTAGTCAGTACTGGAAATGGTACCCTGCAACCCGACGGCACTATCTTTTATCCCTTCACGGGCGAGCGCCTGATCCCACAGGATTACACGATTACAGCCACCTCGCGTGTCACCCACATCTGGGCTTACATCGCCACCCTCCTCGTCGTCCTCTTCGCCATCGTCATCGCCTTCTATCGCAGAAGTCGTCAATAAGCCCCCATTTTTTCAGAAAAACAGTTTCAGAAAAAAATCTCCAGGCTTCGGAATATCAAGTTCGGAAGCCTGGAGATATTTTTTTGAACCCACCTTATTATTTGATTCAACTATCGGTAGTCTTTACCAGATCATTACTCCACAGGTCGCTGCGCTCCGCTCGGCATCCCGAAGGGTGACGCTTGCTACCAGCGGGACGCAAGAATGTCATTCAAAAATCATTTTGAAAAATATTCAAGCGGTTATATTTGATAAATTTTGAGATAGATTTTCGCTCGTAGAGCGTTAGATTTTGAGGCCTTCAAGCCGACCCCATCATACAACGAAACTTAAATTATTTTATTTGTTCCAGTAATCTTGCCAATTTTTCCAGATCGCGTGCGTCAACGTCAATGTCGAGGATGTTTCCGTCGCGATCAATCAGCTTATAAGTCGGGAAGCCTGTAACCTTGAGAAAGTGCTCGATGGCGCTTTGCTGTTCGCTGGGCATGTTGTAGTGGACCACGTTGTCGCCCGTCACCTCGTACATCTTGATGACGTTCTCCCAATCTTTGTTGGGTGAATTGTTAGCCAGCAGCAGCGTAATCATTGTTTTTCTCATGGTGATAATGGTTTGGCCGATTATTTGCCGTCATGGACGTTGCTGACCTCAAAGTCGGTGGCGGAGAACCAACGGCCCAGCCAGTTCCTGTGGGTGAAGGTGTTGTCCGAGGTAAGACCGTAGCGCAGGACGGTCGGCTTTGTGATGCGGATGGGGTCGAATGTGATGCGGTTCCATCCGTAGCCTCTATGGCGGTTGGCTTCCGCTAACTCACATTGGTAATTCCCATAGGAAATAGAGTCTGTCGGGATGGTAACGTCCCTGTGGTAATGCACAAATTCGTTTGCCTTTTCCCAGATGTCTCCACCCGTATTACCCGTAGCGGGAATCTCCTTGAAGATGGGCTGCCCGTCACCGACGATGGCGTAGATGAAGGCTCCTGTGCCATTCGCACGGGCTGCGCAGGTGAGGCGATAGGTGCCTGGCAGGAGGGTGTCAACACGCTCTGCGCGATAGCGCTGGCGACGACCATAATTGTCGAGGTAGCGTACTTCCCTATCCCCATTCATATACTGGCCAGTGGTCGTGAAACGGTGATTGCATCTCACGTCTCTCAAGATGCTCCAGCCGTTGTCTTGCAGGAATTCCCATTCGTGCGGTTGGATGTAGATGCCGTCGTGGGTGTTCGCTTCGCGGTCTAGTGCCTCATTCTCCTCTCTGATGCGAAGATTGTATTGTCTCTCAGCCTTGGTATATTTGGGCCCAAGATAGGCCAGCAGGGAACCAGTTATCACGAAGCCGATAATCCACGTCACCAACAGGACTACACGTTGTCCATAAGGCATGGCGGGAATCAACTTGGCTTCGTTCAGAAGGCCGTGGATGATGGCGTAGGCCGTAATGCCGAGGACGATAAACAGCGCCAAATCAAAGCACTGACCCGCCAGTAAATGCTCGGTCGTGAGGGCTATGCCCTCAGCAGAGTTCAGGAAGGAGTCATTATTGGGGAATAGACTGGTATCGAAAAATTCAGTCGATATAATCTCTGCCATTCCCGCCAGGCACAGCGCTGTGATGAGCACACCTGCGACATAGATGCAGCAGCGGAAGAGTAGGACGACGACGGCCCATAGCGTCGTGAAGAAACCACCGATGCAGCCAAGACAGCCTGAAGCTTTAGGCTCTTCCACTTGCTGGGAAGGATCAGGGGTTTGACTAGCTACCTCTTCTGCCAGGTTCTGCGGATTGACCTCCTTGCCCTTCATGCGCAGACGGTCCTCAGGTGTAATGGCTATGGGCATGAGGATGGCCAGGAGGATATAGGCAATGATGAGCGCCCAGCCCCAATAATAGAGGTGGAAATAGAGTTGATGCTCATGCAGGAACCATAGGAAGTTGAACGATGACCCAAAGAAAGACAAAAGGATGATTGCCGCATAGCACAAGCGCCACCAGAGCACGTCGCCGCCAAAGTAGGCTGCGAAGCCGGATAGCACACCCATCACCTTCTTGTCAGCGGGGTTGCGATAGAGGCGCTTGGAGGATCGGCCCACCCCTATCCCCTCCCCAAGGGAGGGTGATTCATTCCCACTTGTTCGTTGCCCGTTTGAGCTCCCCTTCCTTGGGGAGGGGTCGGGAGTGGGCTGGTCGTTTCCTTCCATCTCCTCCGGCTTCCCAAGCCTGCGTATGACTTCTGTGACGTGTTCGATGGTAACGGCTTCTGTGCCGCCTTGTTTCAGTTCTTCAAAGAGTTCGGCGATGCGTTCTTCGATGTCGTCGGCGATTTCCTCGCCGCCTTCGCGTGTGCGGAAATAATTACGGAGAGACTGCTCGTAGGTTGCAAGCATTTCGTAAGCGTCCTCATCGATGGGAAAGAGGCGTCCGCAAAGGTTAATGGTGATATTCTTTTTCATTGTTAAGTGAGGTCTTGAGGTTATGAGATTGTGAGATCTTGTGGTCTTGAGGTTTGTGATGATTTAAGGACGGAAACGGTCCTTTCGATTTCGCCCCACGCCTTGTCCAGCTCGTCAAGGAACTGCAGGCCGTCATCGGTGAGGCGGTAGTACTTGCGTGGAGGCCCCTGTGTGCTTTCCTGCCATTCGTAGGCGAGTAACGCATCCTTCTTGAGGCGTGTGAGCAGCGGATAGAGCGTGCCTTCCACCACCAGCAGATCGGCTTCCTTCAGTTGCTGGATGATGTCCGAGGCGTAGGCTGGTCCGCGTCGTAGCAGCAGCAAGATGCAATATTCCAGCATCCCTTTGCGCATCTGTGACTTGGCATTTGTTACGTCCACCATATAGATTTCGCGATTTAGTGATTTAAAGATTTAATGATTTGACGATTTTACAATTTGACGATTTTACAATTTGACGATTTTGCGATTTTATAATTTACCCTCCTTGAGAGCAATCCTATGCTTAAGCGCTGGCAAAGGTATGCTAAATCTTAGTACCTTGCAATACATAGTACTAAGAAAATGTTATACTATAACAATATTTAACAGAAGAAGCTATGTGGAAACAAACAAGCCTGTCTCGCCGAAAACGGGTGAGGCAGGCTGTCCAAAGCGTACGTCGTACGATATGAATAAACTATAGTATTTTACAGTATTACAGTCTTTTGGCCATTGATGATATAGAGCCCGTGTCGCAGTTGATGGCGTTGCATTCGCCGACCGCTGAGGTCATATAATCCATTCCATCGTTCCCCGTTCTGGCAGGAGAGGGAAGGGGTTGTAGGCCTATTGATGCCGGTGGGGCCGAACTCAACTGTCTGGATGCTGAGGTAGCCCAGCACGAAGTCGGCGTTACGGGCGCCATCGGTGTAGATGACGAGGACATAGTCATCTGTCTCAGGGGCATCGAACTCAAGAGTCTGCTGTCCCACTCTCGCAAATTTGGTGCTCACGTCGCCGCCGAGATTGACGGTGGGCTTGTAGGTCTGCGAGGCCACAACCTCGCCGCTACGCTTCTCGATGTTGATGGTCACCAGGCTGAACTCCGGCCGGTCCCAGTTGCAAATCTTGTATTTGATAGCGTAGCGTCCTTGATGCAGCGTCATCGTGGAGTGCCCGCTCGCGATGCCGAACTTGGCATAGCTGGTCTTGGCGCGGCTCGTTCCGTTCTGAATCAGCAGTCCATACTCGAAAGCCTTGCTGGCATTGGTGAATCGCAGGATTCGTGGGCCATCGCTGTAGGAGTTGCTGCCGCCAGCACGCTTCGTGGCGCTGGTGCCGTTGGACACATACCAGCCTTGCGGCACGATGCCTTCGCCGTTGAAAGCATTGTGGAAGTAATAGAGGCGCTCTGGGGCAGCATAGTTGACAAAGCATGAGGTCTGTGCCTTCTCGCCGTCATTATCTATAGCTGTGACGCTCAGCTCGTGTTTAGCGGCAGTGGCATTGGTTAAGGTTGCTTGAAAGGGGGCGGTTGTGAGGGTCTCAATACTCTTGCCGTTATCGTAAAACGTTACCTTCTCGATGGTGCCGTTGGGGTCAGAAGCGGTGGCGCTGATGGTGACATCCGGAAACGTGGCTTCTCCCTTCGGTGCCATGCAGAGGTGGGTGATTTCGTTTGTAGGCTTCGTGATTTTCACTTTGGGGGCTGTCGGGTGCAACGAGAAACGCTTGCAGAAGTTCCAAATAATCTGGCGGTTGTCGGTCATAGGCCAGTGTCCGCCGTTGTTATAGCTGTAAAGCCACACCTCGCCGCCGTCCGGCCCTCCCGTCCATTTCTCGAGGTCGCCGTCGTACCAGCAGCCGTTGAATGGCCTGTAGCCGGTTATCTTTTTGTAGTTTGTGTGCTTGTCGTGCTTGGCGTAGTTCTCGATGTAGGCGTGGATGCCGTATTTTTCGTAACCGAATACATCGTCTCCGTAGGCTATACATTCCAGTAGGTTGACGGGTTTACTGCAGTTGTTCCATGGCTGTTCGGAGAATTGAATGCCGCTGGTGGGTGCAAAGGCAGCAATCTTGTCCTGCATGTTGGCGATGCAATGGTGGATGAGCATCGAGCCCATTGAGAAGCCCGACCAATAGACGCGGTCCTTGTCAATCTCATAGCGGGTAAACATCTCGTCAATGGTCTTGATGACGAAGTTCTGGTCCTTCGTACCGCCTGTGTCCCACGTGCTACCGTCGCTACGCAGGTAAGCGACCACGAACTTAGCCGTGTCTATCATCTCGTACAGCTTGTCGGAACCATACTGGTATTCCGGATCTTGGTTCATGCCGTGTGTCACGATGAAGAGCGGCGAATTGGTCGGTAGTGAGTTCGGCGTGAATACCACCATATTCCTGCTCTGCCCGTTCACATTGATGTCAATCGACTGCTGCTTGTACGCTGAGGCCGTCAGAACAGCCACGAGTGCTAAGGATAGCGAAAGAAGTGTTTGTTTCATTGTGTATTTAGTTCGGTGAATGATTATTTGCGCTGCAAAGATACATGCTTTCCTCAAAAAATCAACACCCCCATCCCCGCAAATGAAGCCCCATTCCAATTTTTGAAACAAAAAGAGACTACGTTAAAACTATTGTCTCACCCCCTTACGGCATTTTTATGCCTTTTGTTTGCTGATGTCAGACATAATCAGTACTTTTGCCGCCAAATACTTACTAACAACAGTCAAAATGAAGAAAATCTTCTTATTTCTCATCGCCTTGGTGCCCGCTCTGGTCTTTGCACAGAAAGTGAAAGTGACATGGGCAAATGCCGACAACACAGTCGTTGTTACAGGCGATGCAGGTTATACCGATTTGGTAACCCCGAAATATGCGATGGGCGGCCAACTGGCGAATGATGGCGTCATGAATGGCAGTAACGCCGATGAAGGCTTTACGTCCGTGACCTACGACCCCGTATTCACTATGTATAAGCCTGCGGCACAGGTAAGTGCCAAGACGGCTGGCCATTCGGTGGCATTTATGGTAACGCCGGCTGCCGGACACAAATTCAAGCCGACCCGTATTTCGTTCGACGCGGCCAAGGTAGGTACGGATTACGGCAATGCGATTGTCTGCACCAAGCTCAGTGGGGGCACGGAGAAGGACGTGGATGTGATTACGCCCTTGCGCAACAAGGTCGGTGCATCGAACTCCGAGGCTTTCAGCCACCATTCTTACCCCGTCAACGATTACAACAGCGAGACGGGCTTCCTCATCTTGCTGTATATCGAAAACGTAGCCAATAACAAAGCGATGGCATTCCGCAATGTGGTGATAGAGGGTGAGATGGACGCTGAGATCTATGATGTCAGCCATTATCTCTCGTCACTGACCTGTCAGGCAAACCTCGGTGACGGCGTTCAGGAGGTCGATCTCTACACCCTCGCGAAGTCGCTGAAGAATGCCGAGACGGCCCGGTATGCCAAAAAGGTCTATAGCGAACCTTCCGACTTCGTAGCAGCCTTGCAGTCTGGCCTTGCCGATGGATACAGCGTTGCAACGGACTACAATGCCGCCACACATCTGTTAAAGGTGGATGTGCTCAGCAACGGAGAGGTTGAATTTACCTTCAACGTCGGTTTCAGCGTCTCGAATCTGCAGCCCCACGGACAGGCTACGCCCTTGAAGCGCGGTTTGGTGGCTGTCAACTTGTCACAGTCCGGTGCCTCCGGTAATCTCGTCTCATGGCGCTCGCGCAAGGCCGATAGCCGAGATTATAAGTTCAAGATCTTCAAGGGAACGAGTGCGACAAAAATCAATACCAAGATGAATGGCGGCAATTTCATCGATGGCCGCACGAACTTCCTCGATACCAGCGGCTCCGCTTCCATCTATTACCGTCTGGAGGTTTATAATGGCGATGGGGAGATTGTGGAGCGGGATACCTGTAAGGCTTGGTCTTCGCAGGTGAATTACATCGACCTTGAAGGGGGCGCTCCCACCGACATCTGGAATCGCGGCGCTTCCTATACGCCCAATGACGCTTCCATCTGCGACATGGATGGTGACGGCGAATATGAGATCATCCTCAAATGGAGCCCTTCCAACGAGCTGGATGCCGAGAAGACTGGAACAACCTCGCCTGAATACTATGGCTGCTACAAGATGAGCGGCAAGCGTCTCTGGATACTTACTGGAGGTCCCAATATGTTCTCCTCTGCCCACACCTCTCCCTTTGTGGCATGGGATCTTGACGGCGATGGATTCGGTGAATTTATGATCAAGACAGGTCATGGCGCGATAGACGGCGAGGGCAACTATCTCAGCATCGATAACAATCCTACAGGCAACTATCTCAACTCGCGCGGCAAACAGGACTCGGGCGAGGAATGGATTACCGTCTTTGATGGCATTACAGGTGCTGAACTTCAGACCATACCCTACCATACAGACTATGCCGCAGGCTCTTCCTATTGGGGTGATAGCAAGCAGAACCGCTCCGAGCGCTACCTTGCGGGCATTGCATGGCTCGATGGCGAAGGTAGTAATCCGAGCGCCATCTTCTCACGCGGCTACTATAGTGGAGCCTTCATCGGTGCCTATGACTGGGACGGCACGAACCTGACCCTGCGCTGGCTGCATCGGGCATTCAGCGCCAGCAATGGAGAAGTCAAATATGCCAACGGTACGACTAAGAGACTCTCCACAACAGTATATGGCGAGGGCGCTCACTGGTTCTCCACCTCCGATGTCAATTTCGACGGCAAACAGGAGATCACCTTCGGCTCAGGCGCCCTGAAATCTGACGGCACAACGCTTTACCGTACGGGCCTCGGACACGGTGATGCCTTGCATGTGAGCGACTTCGATCCTTCACGTCCAGGTCAGGAGGCCTTCATGGTACACGAGAAGGGCTCGTTCGGAATGGACTATCGTGATGCGACAAGTGGTGAACTTTTACTCCGGAAAACAGCCTCTGGTGATACAGGACGTGGCTTCATGGCCAACTTCGATCCGGAGCGGGAGGGCCCGCTGTGGCAGGCATCGGAGTGGGGCAATATCTTCGATCAGTACGGCAACAGCGTGATAGACAACAAAACTTGGGGTGGCGGCGCTGCTGCGCAAGACCGTCTGTATTGGACAGGCACCTTGGGTGATGACTTCTGGGGTAAGAGTGTGCTCGAGACATGGGATCCTTCTTACAAAGGCTTCTCGCGCTTGACGGGATGTGTCAATGGTGGAAACTACACCTACGGCAACACCAACAACAGCTCCAAGAACAACGCCTGCCTGATTGGCGATGTATTTGGCGATTGGCGTGAGGAGGTCATCGGCTGGACTACTGGTGGCGCTACCGGCTATCAACTCGTAGTGAATGCTACGAACTATGAGACAGACTACATCGTGCCGCATCTGATGGACGATCTCGACTACCGTGCCCAGCTCATCGAGGAGAACTGCTGCTACAACCAGCCTCCCCATCTGGGATATAACCTCAGGGAATCGAAGAAGATCAAGGCCGAGACCTTTGTGGCCAATGGAACGCCAGCAACCTATGGCAAGTACTGGGGCTCCCTCTACACCACATATCCTGTTGCCGTTCCAGAAGGTGTCACCGCATTTTCTGTGACCGGCTATGAGTACAAAGAGGGTTACGATACCCTCAAGGTGACGCCGATTCCCGCAGGCAAGATTATCCCTGCTAATAGGGCCGTGGTGTTCGTATCCAAGGTGAAGGCCCCAGTTTTCGCACCTACGGCGTTGGCTTCCACGTCCAATCCCTTGATTACCTACGTCAAGGGCTTCTACAGCGATTCCACCGTCGTCGTTCCCACATCACAGGCCTCATATAAATATGTATATGAATTCCGCAACGGCAACCGCGGTGTAGGCTTCTACAAGACCGATGGCACCTGGAAGACCCCAGGCGGCAAAGCCTACGGCCTCTTCGGCTTCAGCGCTGCATATCCTGGCGCCGACTCATACGTGTTTGGCGCACCTTATAACGATCCTGCAACAGGCATCGCATCGCACCCTGTCGACATCCATGAGTCTCAAGGCACCATCTACAACCTGCAAGGCATCCGCCTTAAGGAGAAACCCACCCGCGATGTCTTCATCCAGAACGGCAGAAAGCGCATAGCCCGCTGATCAATTACCGCTGATAGTGAAAAAGTTGGTGGTTTTCTTGGTGTGAATCAGATTAATCGCTACATTTGCGGTGTGAAAGGCCAATAAACGTTATCATTCGTATGAGTTCAGCCAATATGATAGAGAAGATTCGGAGTGTCGCTCGGGAAGTCCTTCCTGAGCACAGCAAGCTGTATCTCTATGGCTCCCGTGCCCGTGGCGATGCTCATGAGGGCTCCGATTGGGACTTGTTGATATTGCTGAATAAGCCCAAACTGGAAGCTAGTGACTATGATATTACTTATCCTTTCCGTGAGCTCGGTTGGAATCTAGGTGAAGAAACTTTGCACTTTGATTTGGCTAAAGGCAAATGATTGTGTGCCTCCAGCCGCGTAATCATCTGCCTAAAGGCACGCGATGGTTTGCCTCTAGGGCCGTTCCTAAATGAGGTAACTAAATGTCCCGATTGAGGCGGCTTAATGCCCCGTATTAGGTTGACCAATGCTCCTGTTAAACCTTAAGGTTCCTAGATATAAAAGGTATACATTTCATGGTGAGATTACTTAAGGAAAATGGATGTGATTACTTAAGGGCCCCAAAAACCTTGACCTTAACCTTAACGAAAACTATCGCAACGATTAATCATGACAATTGTAATTATATAAACCACGGAATGTACAGATTATACGGCTTTCTTTGCATTTTGGCTCAACTACATACCTATCCTCTGCCCTTAGGTTTACTATTCTTCCTGCCATAGGATTACTATTCCTGCTTTCGTAAGATTACTATTCCTTGTGTCATAGGAATACTATCGTTACGCATGTAGGAATAGTTGGCGTACCTCAAGACTACCTCAAGGTTAAGTCAAGGTTAAGTCAAGGCTTGGGAACAACAATAAAAGTCGCTTGACCCTTCAAGAAGTCGTTCACAGAATTTCATAGCAATGCCCTACCAGAGATATGCCCTATCGCTATCAGAGAAACGGTGTGTTGCTAACAGAGAAAAGGCATTTTGCTCAAAAGCGGACGAATGATTAACTAACGAAGAAAAACGTGGGGTGGGGAGGCAGTTTTTCGGGCATTTGTTTCGGAAGACGCAAAAAACTCAGTACCTTTGCGCCGTCAATCCTGAACAGTATGGAAAAAACATGGAGATGGTTTGGGCGTAACGACAAGATTACGCTCGCGATGCTCAGACAGATTGGTGTTGAGGGCATCGTCACAGCGCTGCACGATGTGCCGCTGGGTGAGGTATGGACGCGTGAGGCGATACGTGACCTGCGCGAGTATATTGAGGCGGCTGGCCTGAGATGGAGCGTGGTGGAGAGTCTGCCGGTCACAGAGACTATCAAGTACGGCGGGCCGGATCGCGACGAGCAGATCGAGATCTACAAACAGAGCTTGCGTAACCTGGCAGCAGAAGGTATCAACACGGTGTGCTATAACTTCATGCCCGTCCTGGACTGGGCGCGCACGGATCTGCTGCACCCCAACGAGGACGGTTCCTCGAACCTCTATTTCTCCTACGCGGAGTTTGCCTATTTCGATATCTATATATTAAATAGGAAAGGGGCGCGCGAGGAATGGGGCCAGACAGTCATACCACAACCGGCCCCCCAGTCGTCGCCGCGTGATATCCTGGCTGAGGTGGAGGCGCTGCGGAAGGAGATGACGCCGGAGCGCGAACATGCGTTGGTGGAGAACATCGTCATCAAGACGCAGGGCTTCGTCAGTGGTAACTTCCGCGAGGACGATGAGGCTCCGTTGGAGAAGTTCCGTGCATTCCTGGAGCTCTACAAGGGCATCGACAAGGCACAGTTGCGTGCCAACATGAAGTATTTCCTCGAAGCTATCATGCCTGTCTGCGACGAGTGCGACATCAATATGTGTGTCCACCCCGACGATCCGCCCATTGAGATTCTCGGCCTGCCGCGCATCGTGCGCACGGCAGAGGATATCCGCTGGTTCCTCAACGCAGTGCCCAATCCCCATAACGGTCTCACATTCTGTGCCGGCAGTCTCTCGGCTGGAGCCTATAACGATGTGGTGGCGATGGCGCGTGAGTTTGCGCCCCGCACTCATTTCGTCCACCTCCGTTCCTGTCACATCTTCCCCAATGGTGACTTCACGGAGGCCAGCCATTTAGCTGGACGGGCCGATCTGGTTGAGCTCTGCAAAATCTTTAGTAGACCCACCCTTCCTTTCCGCGTGGATCATGGTCGCACGATGTTGAGCGATGAGACGCGTGGCTACAACGCCGGCTACAGCTTCCTCGGACGCATGTATGCAATGGCGCAGATGCAAGGGGTGTTGGCAACACTCGCTCACGAGAAGACCCTCAAGGCCCACTCCCAGCCTCTCCCTAAGGGAGAGGTGAAGGAGGGAGTGTGATTACCTGTCAGGAACAGATTTTTAGTTATAAACGCCATACTATAAAATAATTATGGAAAATAAAACAACTAGTCAAATACAAACTGCTCCCTCCCTCACAGGGAGGGCAGGGGGTGGGTCTCTTTTTTCCATCACCGATAACGTAGTGGTCATCACTGGTGGCACAGGTGTGCTGGGACGCGCTATCGCCAAATACTTGGCGGCTGAAGGTGCAAAGGTGGTGATTCTCGGACGTAAGAAGGAAGTGGGCGATGCCATCGTGGCAGATATCGTAGCAGACGGTGGAGAGGCTTGTTTCCTGGAAACGGACGTGATGAGCCAGGAGAAGCTGCAGCAGAACTGCGATGACATTCTGGCTAAGTATGGCCGCGTCGATGCGCTGCTGAATGCTGCCGGTGGTAATATGCCGGGCGCTACGATTGCTCCCGACAAGACCTTCTTCGATCTCGATCCCGCTCAATTCCAGACCGTCCTGAACCTGAACCTCACGGGCACGGTGATTCCCACCCAAGTGTTCCTGAAGCCGATGGTCGAGCAGGGCAAGGGCGCTATCGTCAACTTCTCGTCGATGGCGGCTTTCCGTCCGATGACACGTGTCTGCGGCTATGCGGCAGCCAAGGCTGGCATCAGCAATTTCACCGCTTATATGGCCACGGAGTGCGCCAAGAAGTTTGGCGAGGGCATCCGTGTTAACGCCATCGCTCCCGGTTTCTTCATCACGGAGCAGAACCGCTCGCTGCTGACAAATCCCGACGGCAGTTATACCCAGCGCGGACAGGACGTGATCCGTCAGACGCCCTTTGGACGTATGGGTGATCCGGAGGAGTTGTGTGGCACGATTCACTACCTGATCTCCGATGCTTCGCGCTTCGTTACGGGCACCGTAGCTGTCGTAGATGGCGGCTTCAACGCGTTTGCGATGTAAAGGCCCCCTCTAAATCTCTCCGAGGAGAGACTTGCATGAGACTATTGTATTTTAATCCTGAGAATGATTTGGCGTTGGCGGCCAATGATCCGCATTATACGCCACCCGCTTCGGCGCTGCAGATGGCAACAGACCTGCAGCGCCTGCCTCTTCGTTGGGCAGAGGAGGGGGATCAGATTCTGCTGCGCGAACCACACGGCAGACCCACCCCCCTGCCCCTCCCTTGTAGGGAGGGGAGTAATTTCTCCTCAAATATTGATCGAGTTTCAGCTTGTCAGACAGATTCTACTCCCTTCCCTACAAGGGAGGGGCAGGGGGGTGGGTCTATCCCATTCCCTTGGGGCTGGAGTCCGCTGACGGTAACCGACTTCCTTCGTGCCGGTGTGCCTGCAGAACTGCTGCCAACTGATGCGGAGATGCAGGCTTTTAGGACGTTGGCGGGGCGCGCTACCGCTGCGGAGGTGCTGCGTCATGTTCGCGAGCGCCTAACGGCTGAGGGCTATGGTGATTGCCTGACGGGAGAGGCTTATGTCTGTCGTTCGCTGGATGAGGCTCGCCGATGGCACGAGCGTTTTGGCGAGAGTATCTTCAAGCAACCCTGGAGCGGTAGTGGGCGAGGACTCCTGCCCGCCCATGACGGCGTGCTGACGGAGAAGAACGAGGCGTGGCTCCAACGGACGCTGCGTCAGCAAGGCTACGTGATGGCTGAACCATTTTACCATCGCCGCACCGACCTCGCGCTGGAATTCTGGCGACATGCAGATGACGGACGTGTCACCTACGAAGGACTTTCCTTATTTATGACTACTGCCGGAGGTGTTTATGCCGGCAACATCGTGGCGAGTGAAGAGCAGAAGCGCCAGTTCCTCGCGAATATCTTTCCTTCTGCCGAAGAGGCAGCGGAGGGACTCGCCCTCCTGGACGCAACACGCGAAGCCCTCATCGCTGAACTCTCGGCGCTTCCCCCCACCTTCTACGACGGCCCCCTTGGTGTTGACATGATGTTCATCACTCCCCATTCGTCATCCGTCATTCTTGAAGTGTCAAGCGTCCCTTCGGGCCGAGCGCGTCATTCGTCATTCTCTTCTCCCCGCCTCCTTTTACACCCTTGCGTGGAAATCAATTTCCGCATGACGATGGGGTGGCTGGCCCTTCATGTGTAGAAAAAAATGACCAAAAACTGCAATTTTGCTAACTCTAAGTTTGCAGTTTCGGTACTTTTGCTTACCTTTGCACCGCAAAAACTTGTGCAATGGAAGCTTTCTTCAGAACCCATGCTTATTTGGTAGAGCACACAGACCTCCCTGTGCGCCGTGCCCTCATGGATGAGATTGACTG
The DNA here is from genome assembly GCA_024698925.1 of Bacteroidaceae bacterium. GTDB lineage: Bacteria > Bacteroidota > Bacteroidia > Bacteroidales > Bacteroidaceae > Physcousia. The sequence continues at coordinate 42,985 of JAILQO010000066.1, forward strand.
GCGGCAGCCGCTCATTGGCATCAAGGGTACACGTGGCGTCGGTAAGACGTCGTTCCTCTTGCAATATGCCAAAGAGAATTTTGATGTAAGAACGCGTAAGTGCTTATACATCAACATGAACAATTTCTACTTCCAAGGCCGTGGCCTCGCTGATTTTGCACGGGAATTCCGGCAGGGCGGGGGAGAGGTATTGCTGATAGATCAGGTGTTCAAACAGCCGGACTGGAGCAAGGAGCTGCGTCGCTGCCACGATGAGAATCCTGGCCTGCGCATTGTCTTCACTGGTTCCAGCGTGATGCGCCTGAAGGAGGAGAATCCAGAGCTGAACGGTCTCGTGCAGAGCTATAACCTACGCGGCTTCTCGTTCCGCGAGTTCCTGAATCTCAAGACTGGCAACGACTTCCATGCCTATACGCTCAATGACATCCTCCAGCACCACGAAGAAATCGCTGCCGAGATTCTCGAGAAAGTGAATCCGCTGAATTTCTTCCAGAGCTACCTCCATCACGGCTTCTATCCCTTCTTCCTCGAACATCGCAATTTCTCCGAGAACCTGCTGAAGACGATGAATATGATGCTGGAAGTAGATATTCTGCTCATCAAACAGATCGAACTGAAGTATCTTTCCAAGCTCAAGAAGCTGTTCTATCTGCTGGCTGTCGAGCGCCCCTCGGCGCCGAATGTCAGCCAACTGGCATTGGATATCGAGACGAGCCGCGCCACGGTGATGAACTACATCAAGTACCTCTCGGATGCACGCCTCATCAATATGATCTATCATCCTGGCGATGCCTTCCCGAAGAAGCCGGCTCGCATCATGATGCATAACAGCAGCCTGATGTACGCCATCTATCCGAACCGTATGGAGGTCATTGATGTCTATGAGACTTTCTTCCAGAATGCCTTGTGGGCCTACCATGATGTGCGCATGGGCGACCGCTTCTCATCGTTCCTCGTTGATGGCCGCCGTTTCCGTATCTGCATCGAGGAACCACGCCGCCAGCACGGGGATGTCTATTATGCTGCTGCCGACATGCAACAAGGTCATGGCGTGGTGATTCCCTTGTGGCTATTCGGTTTCTTGTATTGATTTGTGTTGTTTTTAAGGCCAAAAATTATATTTTTGCCATCTTTACTTTGCACAATCACTATTTTTAGGTACCTTTGCACCCGCAAAAACGAAATCCACTTTTATATTTTACCAAATTATGGCTAGAACCAAGAAATTTATCACCTGTGATGGTAACGAAGCTGCGGCTCACGTGAGCTATATGTTCTCGGAGGTAGCTGCTATCTACCCCATCACTCCGTCTTCGCCTATGGCGGAGCATGTTGACGAGTGGGCTGCCCGTGGTCGCAAGAACCTCTGGGGCCAGACTGTTGCTGTTCAGGAAATGCAGTCAGAGGCTGGTGCTGCTGGTGCCGTTCATGGTTCTCTGCAGGCTGGTGCTCTCACCACTACATTTACTGCTTCTCAGGGTCTGCTCCTGATGATTCCTAACATGTACAAGATTGCTGGTGAGCTGATTCCATGTGTCTTTGACGTTTCTGCTCGTACACTGGCTTCTCACTCACTCTGTATCTTCGGTGACCATCAGGACGTGATGGCTTGCCGTCAGACTGGCTTTGCAATGCTTTGCGAGGGTTCGGTACAGGAGGTTATGGATATGACCGCTGCTGCTCACTTGGCTTCTCTCGAGACTTGCGTTCCTTTCGTAAACTTCTTCGATGGTTTCCGCACCTCTCACGAGTATCACAAGATTGAACTGCTCGATCAGGAGGATGTTCGTCCTTTGGTTAAGGAAGAGTACATCAAGCGTTTCCGTGACCGTGCAATGTCTCCTGAACGTCCTATCACACGTGGTACCGCAGAGAACCCCGAAACATTCTTTACACACCGTGAGGCTTGCAACCCCTACTACGATTCTGTACCCGAAGTTGTAGAGAAGTATCTGGGTCAGCTGTCAGAGATTACCGGTCGTGAGTATCACCTGTTCTCTTACTATGGAGCAAAGGATGCTGATCGCATGATTATCCTGATGGGTTCTGCTACAGATGCTGCCCGTGAGGCTATCGACTATCTGAACGCTAATGGTCAGAAGGTTGGTATGATCAGCGTACATCTCTATCGTCCATTCTCTGTTAAGCACCTGCTGGCTGCTGTTCCCCAGAGTGTCAAGAAGATTGCAGTTTTGGACCGTACCAAGGAGCCCGGAGCAAACGGCGAGCCTCTATATCTCGACGTAAAGGATGCTTACTACGATGTTAAGGATCGTCCTCTCATCGTTGGCGGCCGTTATGGTTTGGGTTCTCACGACACTACCCCAGCCCAGATCATCAGTGTGTTCAACAACCTCGCTATGCCCGAGCCAAAGAACCACTTCACCATTGGTATCGTAGACGATGTTACCTTCACCTCACTGCCTGAGGTTGAGGAAATTGCTCTTGGTGGCAAGGGTATGTTCCAGGCTAAGTTCTACGGTCTGGGTGCCGATGGTACTGTTGGTGCTAACAAGAACTCTGTAAAGATTATTGGTGACAACACCGATAAGTACTGTCAGGCTTACTTCTCATACGACTCTAAGAAGTCGGGAGGTTTCACCTGCTCTCACCTGCGTTTCGGTGATACACCTATCCGTTCTACCTATCTGGTAACCACACCTAACTTCGTCGCTTGCCACGTTCAGGCTTACCTGCACATGTACGACGTAACACGTGGTCTGCAGAAGAACGGCACCTTCCTGCTGAATACCATCTTCGACGATGCTGAGCTGGAGAAGTTCATGCCTAACAAGGTAAAGCGCTACTTCGCTCAGAACAACATCACCGTCTATACCATCAATGCTACCAAGATTGCTCAGGAGATTGGTCTGGGTAACCGTACCAACACCATCCTGCAGAGCGCATTCTTCCGTATCACTGCCGTTATCCCCGTTGATTTCGCTGTTGAGAAGATGAAGGCTGCTGCCCTGAAGTCTTACGGTGCTAAGGGTCAGGACGTTGTTGATAAGAACTATGCTGCCATCGACCGCGGTGGTGAGTACAAGCAGTTCGAGGTGAAGCCCGAGTGGGCTAACCTGCCCGACGATG
>JAILQO010000075.1 GCA_024698925.1 Bacteroidaceae bacterium
TTCAAATTTTTAACGAATTACACTAATTATAGCGAAAGGCTGCGCGGCTTTCGAAAGACACGCATCGAGTAACCAATTGCTCCAGTAACTATTGTTTTCACTCGGCACCCCGCGAAGCGTGCCGCCCAATTCGTGAGATTCGTGAAATTCGTGTTCGAACAAAGACTCGTGGACAAGAAACCGTATAATCCGTACAATCCGTGGTTCAAAAAAAATTATGACTATGAAAAAAGAACGAATTTGGGAGGTAGTGGCGAAGATGGTAGTAGCCGCACTCACAGCATTTCTCACCGCACTAACAACGACTAGTTGCATGGGCCCATTCATCTAACAAACAACGAGAGAACCGACAGACTAAGAGCTGTCGGTTCTCTCGTTATTCATTATTCATCATTATAGATATTTATTAATGTCTGCGCACTTGTAGAAGAGTTGAACGTTGACTTCTCCACTATTATTATCTTGGTGGAAATAAAAGGTGGTTGAGTTGCCTCGGTAGTTATAATAGCCGGAAAACTCATCCATCGTGAAGCCGGTATGGCTGCCTCCGCCGACGCCTTTCCACGTGCAGTATTGATCGTCGTCTGGGGAGCTGCTATACTTGCTATTGTCATAATAGTTGTTGAACTTGAGGTTGCTGAGGGTGAAGCTAACGTTGTCCCAGGCCGTCGTATTGGGTTCTGGATTACCTAAGACTATCCGATGGTAATTCAGAGATGTGATGTTACTCATCTTGGGATTGCCATATTTCAAGCCTTCATCGTTGAATTTCATCTCGACGCTGTAATGCACGTTATTGATCTCTTTCTCCGCTGTGATGGTGTAAGTATCCTTCTGCTTGGAGACTTTCATTTCATCGGTGTTGAAACCCAATGACTGAGTATAAATCTTGCCATCAAAATCCCGTTCGTCGCTGGTTGAGAGCCTGCAAGAGAAGAACAGGTTCGTGAACAGCTCTTCGCGCTTGATTTTGAAGCTCTTGAAACTATGCTGCTTAGACTCCCACCAAAGGTAGATGCTCTCCGGAGCCGTCTCGCCGACACCTCCCAGATATGGGATGGGGAAGACGTCGCCCAGCGTGGCGCCTGCAGGCAGCAGGTCGCAGCGTTCGTCGAGGTAGTCCACGCGGATGGTGATATAGTCCTTCCTGACGGCACATTTGGCCTCCAGGAGCACGTTCTCGAACTCGTTGCAGTAGATGAATGTGTAGACGGTCTTTTCTTCGGTGGCTCCTTGTTCGGACTGGATCTCGAAGGTGCTGCCGTCCTTGGCCTCATAGACGATGTCGGCAAAGTTCATGACCCAGACGGGCGGATTGATGATCTCGTTGGCATTGGCTACGAACAGGGCAATGTCATCCTTGGAGATCTGCTGGTCGCCGGCGCGCTTGATGGCGTCGTCGATTTCCTTGTTGAGCGCCTTGATCTGCTCGGTGGTGAGGTCGGATAGCAGCTCTGTCAGGTCCTGCGTTGTCGGTATGGTTTCCTTCAGGCCCTTCGTGAGCAGTTTGAGGTTGTTGTTGCAGGCATCCATGAAGGTCTCGGGTGTGAGATTGCCCTGCGCTGCCTTGAATACCACTTCGCCGTTGGTGTTCACGAAGTCATAGGCCAGCTTGCCATTGGAGATGAGGTCGTCGCCAAAAGCGAAGACGATGTTGGCACCAGCCTCCACGAGTTTGGGTGCTACAGCCAGCGTCAGGTCGATATGGCGCAGATTGTTATAGGCCATCGTTGCAGCCAAGTCGCCTGTCTTGTTTTTGCCAGCCCCCATCTTAGCAGTCTGGGCCATCACAGCGTCATAGACATCCGGAGCATAGCTGTCCAACTTGCCGCTCGAGAACTCCTTCCAGAATTCATCGGCGCTGTAGGATTTGTATTTGGAGGGCAGGCAATCGTAATCGCGGATGTCGCCCCAGATTTCCTCGCGCGCTGCCTTGTCGGTGTATCCCCATTTGGCCATCGCGCCAATCAGCGTCGTGCGATGAAGCACATTGGCATCTTTCAGCACCGCGCCGAAGTCATAGATGGCCTTAGCCTGTCCCCAGACGCCGCGTGAACCAGGCTGAGCAGCCTGAAGCGCCTGGGCATAAGCCAAGCCGTTCAGATAGCGGTCAATCAGTTCTATATCGTTGTATTCGGCTTTGGGGTCATAAAGCATGAACAACAGACGTACCGCCAAATCGGACGTGTAGTCGTCCAATTCTGCCTCCGAGAGGTTCTCAAAGCCTTCCACGGGCGGAATATCGACGGACGGGGTGGGGTTGTCGTTGTTGGAGTCGGAAGTCTTTTCCTGCACCTTTGCCGGCTCTGTAACTTCCTCTGTAGAGCATGAGATTAGCGCCAGCGCTGAGCACATCAGCAGCGCCGCTGTGAATAACTTTGTCTTCATCATCTCTTTCTGTTATTAGTTTATAATGGATGGATTTTGTCTTATCTGCGCTGCAAAGATAGGTATTTCTGGTGGAACGTTGCAAATTTTGCGTGAATTTTTATATAATATAGGGAAAAAAGGAAATCCCGCAAACCAAAGAGCTTGCGGGATTCCTTTATTCTTGTTCTGTGCTAATTGCCTTTGGGCTGCATGATGGTGATGGGGATGACCTCATCGTGCCCGGGAACGGCGCTGGTGATCTGGCCATTGACGGTGCAGCTCTTGCCGGTACGTACGACTGCGCTCTTCTTGAGCTCCTCCCATACGTCAGCTTCCAGACGGTAGTAGCTGTGAATCTCTACGGTGATGCCGTCGCCGAAGCTGCTTTTGCAGTCGTTGAGGAAGTCAGCGTCGATATCGGTGAGTTCGATGGTGATGCCGTCGGCGTTGTGCGTGATGGTCTGCTTCAGGGCTACGTGATTCTTGTAATAGTAGTCATAGATGCGGATGTCGAAGTCGTCCTGCTCCAGGATGTCTTCCTCCTTGATGGGGAGGTTGATCACGACGGAACCTACGTCGGCACGGACGTGAATGGAGGTCTTGATCTCGTTCCAGTCCTGATGAACCTGCTGGTGGATATCTACTTCCAAGTTGTCGGGAACCTGGTCAACCGTGTAGCTGGGAACCTCGTCATCCACGATGACACCGTTGACGTGCCAGCCGTCCTTCATACCTACTTCCTTGACCACGTACCAGAGGATGTGCTTGTCGAGATAGCCGGGCTCTGCTGCTTCCAGCGCTTCCCAATCGGCAATCTGAGCCAATACCTTGAGGCTTCTGGAGTCAGTGGGCTTTGTGGCAAGTATTGCCTCGCAGTCGTCCTTCTCGTCCTGCATAATCTCGGCTACGGTGGGAGCCTCCATGATGGCGGGCTGTGTCTTCAGACCTTTCTCGTCATAGACATAGCGGAAGAGGCCGATATTATAGCCTGTCTTCTTATCTTTCTGATAGTAGTCCAGGTCGCGGTCGTTGTAGTGGCCGTAAGCGAAAGCGGTATAGACCTTTCCATTGTTGTTGCCGACCTTGCCGGGGGCGCGACCGATGTAGAGTGCAGAGCTCTGGTCGATGTAGCCGGGGATATGACCATCGGCGCGGATGTAGAAACGGGCTACTTCCCAACCTTCAGCGGCGTTGACCTGCGGCCATTTGTAGTTAGCCGTGAGCGCTTGACCCTGTACGAAGACCTGAGTGGCGGGCAAAACTTGAGTGGGAGTCTCTGGTTCCTGACTCTCTTCGGGGACGGAAACAAGCTGCGCGTCGTCCGAGCAGGCCATGAACAGAGGAATAAAACACAAAACAGAGAGAATCTTTTTCATCTTACGGTATGAGATGTGAATAAATTTGCGACAAAAGTAGTCTTTTACAGCGTAAACTGCAAGAATATTCTTTCAGAAAAGGGGAAATATGCATCATATCTTGTCATATATCAAGTTTAGTAATTTTTTTCATTCGCCACTTTTGCCGTCTTCACAAAAATACGCTACCTTTGCCTCGACATTATAAATAAAGATATATGTGTATGCAACAAAACGATTTAACCTATGATGCGGCCATGAAGCGCCTCGAAGCGCTGACCGCCGAGATGGAATCCGGGCAGGTACCCATCGAGCAGCTGGCAGACAAGCTGAAGGAAGCACAGCGAATCCTGTCGTTCTGCAGAGAACAGCTCACCAAAGCCGACGCGGAGGTGAAAAAGTTAATTAATCCACAGGAATCGTGATTTTGTGAGCAAAATGTGCATCTGTTACGAAGTTTATTTGTACTTTTGCCGCCGAATTTTGTTAAACACGAGCAAAAATGAAAGAAATCGATTGGAGTAACTTGTCCTTTGGCTATATGCCAACCGACTATAATGTCCGTTGCAACTACCACAACGGCAAGTGGGGTGAGATTGAAGTCACTTCCGAAACTACCATTAATCTTAGCATGGCCGCAACCTGCCTGCACTACGGTCAGGAGGCTTTCGAGGGCCTGAAGGCTTACCGCTGTCCCGACGGCAAGGTGCGCATCTTCCGCCCGCAGCAGAATGCTGCCCGCCTGCAGTCAACCTGCCGCGGTCTGGTGATGCCCGAGGTGCCCACAGACCTGTTCATCGAGATGGTGGAGAAGGTGGTGCGCCTCAATGAGCGCTTCATCCCGCCTTACGAGAGCGGCGCTACGCTCTATATCCGTCCCCTGATGATCGGTACGACAGCACAGGTGGGTGTACATCCCGCCAGCGACTATCTGTTCATGATTTTTGTATCGCCCGTAGGTCCTTACTTCAAGGGCGGCTTCGCTACCAATCCTTATGTGATCACACGCGACTACGACCGTTCCGCACCCCTCGGAACCGGTTGCTACAAGGTCGGCGGTAACTACGCTGCCAGCCTCCGTGCCAACAAATGGGCGCACGATCAGGGCTACAGCTGCGAGTTCTATCTCGATGCCAAGGAGAAGAAGTACATCGACGAGTGCGGTGCCGCTAACTTCTTCGGTATCAAGAACAACACCTATGTAACACCGAAGAGCAACAGCATCCTGCCCTCCGTGACCAATATGAGCCTCATGCAGCTGGCAGAGGATCTTGGCCTCACCGTAGAGCGTCGTAATATTCCGCTGGAGGAGCTCAGCACCTTCGAGGAGGCTGGTGCCTGTGGTACGGCTGCCGTCATCAGCCCCATCGAGCGCATCGACGATCCCGAGACTGGTCATAGCTACGTCTTCTCCAAGGACGGCAAGCCCGGCCCCGTCTCTACACGCCTCTACAAGAAGCTGGTGGATATCCAGTACGGCATCGAGCCCGATATTCACGGTTGGACCCGCGTAGTGATTGAATAATGAGTAAAGGAAAGCTGGCGAAATTCGCCGACATGGCCACATACCCTCACGTCTTCGAGTACCCATTCGCGAGAATGGCGAATGACGAGTTACAAATGACGAATGACGAATGCAAGTTACCTGCATCTGACAGTGACTCAAATTCGTCATTCGTCATTCGTCATTCGTCATTTCCCCTCAAGGGCCATTGGCGCGAGCAGTTCTTTAAGAACGATAATCCCATCGTCCTGGAGCTGGGTTGTGGACGTGGTGAGTATGCCGTAGGGCTGGCTCGCCGCTATCCTGACCGCAACTTCATCGGCGTTGATATCAAGGGCTCCCGCATGTGGAGCGGCGCTACGGAGTCGTTGCGCGAGGGCCTGAAAAACGTCGCCTTCCTGCGCACCAATATCGAGATTATAGACCGTTTCTTCGCGCCTGACGAGGTGCAGGAAATTTGGCTCACCTTCTCCGATCCCCAGATGAAGAAAGCCACCAAGCGCCTCACATCCACATACTTCCTGGAGCGCTACCGCCGCTTCCTCATCGATGGCGGCGTCATCCACCTCAAGACCGACTCCAACTTCCTCTTCACCTACACCAAGTATGTGGTTGAAGAGAACCATCTGCCGGTAGAAGTCTGTACGGAAGATCTGTATAATGGACAATGTACAATGGACAATGTCCATTCTTCACTTGACCTTTCCATCCGTACCTACTACGAGCAGCAATGGCTGGATCGCGGCCTCACCATCAAGTACCTCCGCTTCCGTCTGCCCGCACAAGGCACACTCGTAGAACCCGACGTAGAGATTGAGTTCGACGAGTATCGCAGCTACAATCGCGAGCGTAGGAAGCAATAAGCTTTATTTCGTTACCATTCCTGAGTGCAGCAGGCCGCCGTCTGCTGTCTGTCCGTTGGCCTCGACGCAGATCTGGGTCTTCTGGCTGTTGTTGTAGAGCGTCACGTGGGCGCGGCCGCTGGCATCCAACTGTAAGTCAGGATTCCAGTAGAGCGTGCGGCGATAATCCTTCTGCCCCTCTGTGGGTGGGTTGCGCTGATAGTCGGGATGATAGAAATCCTCCTGATAGGCAAAACCATTCAGGACGTAGCGTCGGTCGCGATAGACCACGCGCTGGGTCTTATCCGGGAAGCGGCGTAAATCGACGGCCACAACGGGCTGGTTGGCTTGGTCAAAACGCTCATCGCCCTCGCGACGCGGCGAATAGTCGGTATAGATAAAGATCTTGTCGATATTGGTCAGCAGGGTGTATCTCCTTTCCTCCAGCGGACCCCACCAATAGCCGTCTCCCATGTTGTCAAGGTAATACTTGAAGCCCCATTCGCGATGCATCGCCATATCCGAGATAAGGGCTTTGGCAATCTGGGAAGCGGCAGCGTAAGAACAGTTGGAAGGTGTCAAAAGTCCCGCATCCATCGCTAAATTCAGCGCCTCGTAGGCATCGATGACATAGGCAGGTTTGGAGAAATCGATGCGACGAAGGCCGCCGTGACGGGCGCGAATGGTGACCTGATCCATCAGATGGGTGCCATCCGTCAGTAGGCGAGGGGAGAGATAGGTGGTGTCGCGCTGCTGGGCGTTGTGTACCTGATAATAGGTGTAGGGCTTAATCCAACGGGGATATGGGTAGTTGAGGCGCACGTAGAACTCAGGATAGTCGGGGATGTCGCCTGCGATGAGATCGTATTCGTCATAATTATCCATCTGTACCCATACGTGCGGCTTCCGCTTCCGCGGCCCGTCCCATTTCTTGTGCCACTTGGTGGTGTCCGAGGCTCCCAGGAAGAATAGGCATTGGCCGTTGAAGCGCGGCAGGTCGATCTGGAACTGGCCCCGCTTGGTCTCGGTTTCACCGACGAGAAAATCATCTTGGTTGTTCGGATCGGCAAATTCTGCGTGAACGCGCACCTCATTTTTGATGGAACCTGTCTCAATATAGTGACGCGCAGCCTGTTCCTGCTGGCGCTTGATATGGTCGCGATAGGTCTTGGTCGTTTTGAAACTCAGCTGGTTATAGTCGGTGTTGTCCCAACTGCTTCCCTGTGCTGAGAAGATGTTGCTCCCTGTGCTGTTGATGGCGCCGAGACCGCTCGGCTGTTCAAACAGCTGGTTGAGGTTCCATCCCATATTCCTTTGGCGGATACTGCTTCCCCAGCTCCCTTCGCCGATGCCGAATACGGTTGGGCGACCTTCGTCGTCCACAAGGGGCGTTTGCTGTTCCTCGCTGAGTGAGGGCGTCACTTCGGTCATGAAGCGCTCGTGGTCGGCAAGGACGAGGTTATAGAGGTCATCGCCTTCGTAGTTGTTTATCCAATAGCGGTTCACGGTGCCTGTGACCATCTGTGTGTGTTCCGCCGGGTGCGTAATATCCCAAGCGCCCTTGATGGCCATCGACTGCCAGTTGAAGCGTCGCCAGCCCTGCGTCATCATCAGCAGGTCGAGGGCGCGACGATGCTCCTCATCATCTGCCTCAAAGAAATAGTCGGGTTGTGGCACGAAGCCCTTGATCTCGCTGGACAAGAGCATCTCCGTGAGGATATTGCCGCTGTCGAACGTATTGTCGGCGTGGACCGCATCACGCACAGCCAGCGAGACGTGCTGGTCTGGCATCAGGCGGGTGGAAGCAATGTCGAGGTCTATCCGCTCAAAAGGCTCGTACTGCTCCTTGTTGCCTGTCAGCTGGAGTGTCGGCTGCGTCAGCTCGGGATGCGTGACGAAGAAGAGGCGGTCGGCATAGATATGGCCGATGGAATCGAAGACGGTGATCTGATTGACCCCAGTTGGCAAATCGGAATGGACAATGGATAATGGACAATGGACAATGCCTTGTGGTTCGCTGGCTGGGATTTCTTTAAAAATCAACAGCTTGCCTTCGTGCATAACGGTGAGGCCGAGGGGCTGCTGGGCAGCCTGACCTGCGGCGGCGATGTCAAGGGACCAGTCGCAGGAGAGGCTGTCGCGATGCACCTGCAGACTGACACCTTCGGCCTTCACAGCCTCGATGTCCTGACTGACAGACTGATTTTTGCCTTTCTTGGATGTCTCCGCGCCTTGTAGCGTCGGGTCTTGATCAAGCGTGAATACCGCCTCATAGTTCTCTCCTTCCACGGGCGTGAATACGAAGGAGCCGCGACCGCGATTCTCTGTCCGCACGAAATCGACCTCCTCGCCCCGCTCATTCTTGATTTTGAGTGGCTTGCCTTTCTTCTGCAGGGACAGCGTGCCTTCGCGCACCTCGCCCTCGCTCGTCGCCGCCTCAAAAGCGATGCGACAAGGCACGCCTGCTACGAGATTGCCGCCCTCGGGGAAGAGCGAGAGGCGTAACTCGGGCTCCTTGGGCGCGTCCTTGAAGTAGCGGCGCAGCGGACGGAAGGTCATATCCTTGTAGAAATCACCCGCTTGCTTGGGCTTGTCATAGACAGGGAAGACGCGCGAGTAGAGTTTCTCGTAGTCGCGGAAGAAATCCTTGGCCATCGCTTTGTTGTAGAACCAATACTCGGTGGACCAGACGTGATAGTGCTCAGTCTGTCCCCAGTTGAGCTGCCAGCGGGTATAGGCGCGCAGTTCGAAGTAGCCGGAATAAAGGGTGTCGGGTAGCGCAAAGAAGCCCCGACCGCGACCATCCTGCATCTCAATCAGCTTGCGCTCAACGAGATAACCGTCGTGGTTCCACAACTCAGCATAGAGCACGCGACTCATGCGGCTGGGCGTATCGGTATTGGTCTTGCGCAGGTAGGCCGCAAACCAGATGGTATCGCCCAAGAAGTAGCTGGTATTGTCCATGTGGATGAAGACCTTCTCCTGCGGAATGGCCTGCCCGAAACGCTCCAGACGGTCGGAGAGCCGTTGCAATGGCGGCAATGAGGCCTGATAGGCTGCTACGCTGTCCAAACGTGCCTGCGTGAGATCTACCGACCCCTGTGCAATCGCCTGTTCCTCAGCGGTGCGCTTCACTACTTCATTATTGGCCCAGAAGGTGCTGTCGTAGCCTGCTTCGGCGATGCTGGCCAGCATGTTCTCGCGCACTTTACCGCGATTCTTCTTGATGCGTAGCCGCTTCTGTGCTTCTACATTAAAGAGAAGCGCACGCGTAGAGAAATCACCCCAACGGGCCTGCACCAGCAAATCGGCCACTTCTGCAAACTTGTGCTCGTAGCGGTAGTCGATGTGGAAATCAAAGGTCATGGGCACAACCGTTGGACTGCGTAATCCGCCCTTGCTGAAGCTCAGTTTGAGGTTCTCCACCTGTCCGTCGAAAGCGAGGGGATTCAGCGAGGCGCGATCCACGTAGAGCGAACCTGTCATGATGGGTGCTTTCAGCTCCTCTGCCTGCTCGCGACGCTGCAGGTTGAAGCGATAGAGGTGCTGGTCATCGCCGTCGATTTTCTCGATGGTGATATTGTAGTAACGTTGCAGATAATCAATTCCGTAGATGGCGGCGCTGGAGCTGAGCGGCGTAATGAGCGAGTGCCAGAACTGAGCGTCGCGCGTCATCGGACCAATCTCCAGCAGGTGGTGCAGGTTCATGTCGCTGATGGTGGAACGGTTCCAGGCGGCTTGGGTGAGGAGACCGTGACGGCCCGTCAGGAACTGCAGCTGCCGCAGGTTTACCGCCGACTTGGCGCCCACGAAAGCCTCCACGATGTCCTGCTTCAAGGAGAACACGGACGTCTGGCGGTAGAAGTACTGCGCCTCCTTTTTCTGGTGACGGCTGAAAGCCTTTGCGGTCTTCTTGGCGACCTGCAGGAGCGTGCCCTCTACGGCCTGTACAGCGACCTCAGAGAGTGTCGCATCCAGCAGTTTCATTGGGATTTTGGCGGGTAGCGACGAGGCGCGTAGCGTGAGCGTCTGGCGTCCAATACAGGTCAGCCGTACCATATCCTCGGGCGCTGCGGTCAGGCTGAAATCGCCATCGTAGTTGGTTAGCGTATAGTTCTCTGCGCTGACATAGACACCTACCAGCGGTAAGCCCTCGCCCGTCTCGGCATCAACGACGCGAGCGGAAAAGGTCGTTTGTGCTGTCGCCCATTGGGTCGTCAGTACAAACAGGCAGCATAGTAGCTGTTTAAAAGTCGTAGGTTTCATAGTCCTGTGTCTGCGAGAGGCTTTGGTGTCCGCCGCAAAGATACATCGTTATGACGGACTGACCAAAAAAAAGGCGTGAAAAGTGCGCTTTTGCCATAAGGAAGTTGCATCATAAAGAAAGGGATTGCAACACTTGTGCAATCCCTTTCATCTTCTCTCCGTGCGATGCAAGATGTGAGGAGGATTTATGCGGAGAGAAGAAATGTGGAGATCATAAACTTACTGCTTGTAATAGATACCTGGCAGGTTGGCGAGAATGCCGTATGCTTCATTGCCATTGGCAACGAACGGCATGCCATGTGTGTCGAAGTACATCCAACTACCTGGATCCAGTGGTTTCCAGTTAGCCTCAAGGGTCTCGGGGTCTAACTCTCCTTCGCCCCAGCCCTCGCCAGTTCCTTCTTCACGAGAGGTGTAGGCTGCTGTAACCTCGAAATGAATGAATCCATTCGCATAGGTGATGGTTCCGTCATAGCGCTGTCCCCAAGCTACAATAATCATCGTCATATGATTGCCTTCAATTTGAACAGCGGCGCGAGTATTTTCCGGATCTCCGTCCATATACCAACGCCAGTCACCCTGAATGTCCTGTAGGGTAGCAGGAACAGTAGCGTCTTGCTTATAGAGGATATGTTGAACATAACCAGGGCCGAGAATGGCCAGTGCTGTATTGTCGTACAGCAGTTTAACCGTAAAGCTTTCTTCATTATAAGTCAAAACGCCGTTTTCCAGCGTGTAAGAACCTTCCCAGCCATTCTCGCGAACCAGTGTCCAAGAGCCATCCTTCATAAAATACTCTGAAATGGTCAACTTGTCATTGGTAAAAGTAAAGACGTTCTTTACTTGTTCGCCTTCAGCTGCCCAAGTGCCAATCAGGTTGTTATCACCGCCGCTCTGATTATTGAGCAGTTCATCCATGATACCGCGACCTGTCTTGCCGTTGAGGCGCAGCATCTGCTGTGTAACGGTAGATTGACCACCATCTGCATCGTGCGTCACAGATGCGCTTCCATCGCCGTTCATAACGATGTCACCTACACGCGTTTCTGACTGTCCTCCCTGACTGAAAACCATCGTGACGCGGTTACCGCTGAGGGTATAAGTGAAGGGGGCACTCTCCTCAGTTACTTCCCAGTTATTCTTGGCCTTAGCCTTGATTTCGCTAAAGGTTCCTTGACCGCCTGCGTTAAACACGATGACGTTGACAAGCAGTTTGTCAGCGCTCACCTCTGTGAGATACCAAGAACCGAGAATTTGCGTAGCCAAATCGCCGCTGTTGCCGCCGTTCTGATTATTGAGCAGTTCATTCATGATTTCGCGACCTGTCTTACCGTTGAGGCGCATCATCTGCTGTGTAACAGAGGATTGACCGCCATCTGAATCGTGTGTAACAGATGCGCTTCCATCGCCGTTCATAACGATGTCGCCTACACGCGTTTCTGAGCGGCCCTCCCGAGTGAAGACCATTGTAACGCGGTTACCACTGAGGGTATAAGTGAAGGGGGCGCTCTCCTCAGTTACTTCCCAGTTATTCTTGGCCTTCGCCTTGATCTCGCTAAAGGTTCCTTGACCGTTGGCGTTAAACACAATGACGTTGACAAGCAGTTTGTCAGCGCTCACCTCTGTGAGATACCATGAACCGATAATCTGCCTAGCCAAATCGCCGCTGTTGCCGCCATTGTTTGTTCCATTATTGGTTGATGGCGTAGGTTCGTCATCCTCGCCGCAAGCGACAAAAGTGAAGGCGCAAGCGAACAACGCTAAAGCTAAAATACTAAGTAACTTTTTCATAATGATATGTGTTAGATAAATGATTAATTGTCTTGTTTTCGCCGCAAATATAGAGAGTTCTTGCGGATTGACCAAATAAAAAGGGAGAAAAGTGCAAAAAAGTGTAAAAAATAAGGGACTGCTTGCGCAATCCCTTATTCGTTATCATCATGAACTTACTTGTCCCAAATAGTGGGATCGTTCTTTTTCACAAAGTACTGTAGGTCGGTGATATAGAAGATGGTACCTTCCAAAGCGACGATGTTGATGGGGGCAAAGCCTGAACCAAAGCTCCAAGGCGTTTCAATTCTTTGGTTAGATGCATACCATTCGTTATACATAATCTTTAACCACTTACCGTCGGAATAGAAGACGGCTGTACTCTCACCGCCCATATCCGCAGAGTAATCCTTCAGGCCGAGCGTGGCTGCTTGCTCCTTCAGCGCGTTAAAGGTCTCTGTATTACCCATGTAAGCGAGGTTAATACCCTTGCCCAACTTGGGACTGCTCTTGATGACGTATGCTTTGGGTGAGGTGCCCATCTCTGTCAGCAACGACTTCATGAATGACGGGATACGGCTGTCTGTAGGTCCTACGTTCTCAACGACTTCACCTTCATAGTAGAGATCCACGGTGAAGGAGCCACTGAGGGTGACATCTTCTTCGCGATCGCCGCTTTCGTCCCAAATCTGCATCTTGCCGATGTTGTTGGGAATGGTAAAGGTAAATTTATCACCGTTGCGTGCGATGTTAATCTTGAGGCTTTCAAAGAAGATCCAGTTCTCACGGCCCTTATCGCCGCTGCCGCTCTGGTCATTGCCGACGTACATCAGCGCTGTCTGGAATTGAGGAATCACATACTCACCAGGACCTGTGTAATTGGGGATATCAAGACCATGCATGTGGAGCGCATAGCCACCTTCTTTTTCCAGACGTTCCCAATCCATCTCCATGTCCATCTGAACCTCCATATTGGTACCGTTAATGACAACACCGGATTTATCATATGGACCCACATTGTTAATGTTTACGGTGACAGTCTGACCGTTCTGGAGTCTCAGGCTGATAGAGCCAGTCTCGGACTTATTGCTCTTGATGGTGATGGTGCCAACAGAGACATTACCGCCAGTAAGCTGGATAGCCTTGGAAACAGTAGTTCCGTCAGCCGTGCTTACGCGAACCACAGCCTCGCCCGTGTAGCCAGAGGGAGCCTGTATCTTGAACGCCCCGGTCTCGCCGGTACGTACTTTCTTGGTTTCTGCCTTTTGGCCATTCTGGTTGTACTCAACCCATACGGTGGCGATATTGCCTCCTGTGCCTTGGTTCTCAATCGTACCGGAAACTTGTCCCAGTGCGGGAAGAATGATATCTTCAGCGGTATAGGTGGCGTCTTCTGTTGCAGGAACTTCCACAAACTTGATTTCGCTTTCATCTGCGGCGTAGTTACCATAGTCGAAGCTGCGAACCCAAATCTTAACCTTGGTCTTTCTCGGAATATTCACCTGGTACTTACCATTCGCATCGGTGATAGCAGATGTCTGTCCAACATAGACTTTGAGATAGGGGATACCAATTCCATCTGCATCTTTCACGGCACCATTGACGGTGACACGGATTTCGGGATAGTCGAGGTTTACCCATGAGAAGTGCTTCACGCTACCGACATAAACATCATTGGTAGCGTCATACGTAGCGACGCCTTCTTCTACCCAGACACCCTTGGTCTCATCGAAGCTCCAGAGGGGAATGGTAGCAGGACGATCCTCGACGCGCATATTCTTTACATTTTCGGGCACGGGGAATGTCAACTCTGCAGGTTTGTCACCTGTCAGCTGCAAAGGCTTTCCATTGCTGTCGGTGAGGCTCACGGCTGTCATACCGTAGGAGATGAGTTGCCTGTCGTTACCGTCCTTATCCACAGCTGCGAGGTCTCCACCAGGCATCTGATCAGCGAAAGTTTCTGTGGCATCGGGGTCCAGATAGGTGACAGCGGCTGTGACTCTGCCCGTGAAGGGTAAACCAGTCTCAACATCCTTATAGCCGTCGCCCTTCAGTTCCACTTCCATTGTTTTCGTGGTGCTGGCGGCATTGCTGTTCACCGAGATGGCTCTATCTAGAGTGGACTCAATGTTATATTCCGTTTTAGAAGGAATATTGGCTTCATAACCATTGGAATTGCGAACCATGACGATATCCCAAGTCTCGCCAGTCTTGAAGATGGTAGAACGTACAACGTCTGCGTGTGAGGAACTTGAGAACTTGACGATAGCACGTTGGCCATTCAGGTTCAGCTGTGTCAGCGCGAAGAAACCATTTTGGTCGGTCGTCGTTGTCGTTTCACCGCTGGATACGGTGACATTTTCAATCGGCTTTCCTTCAGTGTCACGCACGAAACCTTCCAAAAGGCCCTTCTGCGGACGGAGATTGGTGCCGCCGCCGTTGTTGCCACCGTTGCCACCGCCATTTGCTGTAGAAGTACTTTCTGGTGTAACAGTTTCTGTGCTACAAGACATGATGCCAAAGGAGCAGACAAGTGCACCTAATAGCAAAATAGATTTGGCTTTCATTTTCATAATATTGTTATTTGTCATTAAAAAGGTAGATGATGCTTTTGCCAAGCGATATATATAATTTTCATCGATTAGTGATGCAAAGATAGGGGTTTAAGGCCTTGCGGGGCTCTCGTTTCTGCAAATTCATGTCCTATTTCTGCAAAAACGTTAAATAATGCGATTATTTGTGTTACTTTTCTTAACTTTGCACCATGATTCAACAAATATTCATCTCCCTGCCCATGTTTGTCTGCGGATTGCTGTCCGTAGAACTTGCGGTGAGTTTGTGGTTAAAATATGATCGGGCGCAGACGTGTTTGCAAATGTGGTCGCTCACGGCAACGGTGCTCTATGCCATGCATTATATTTTTTTCACTCATCCCGATGCGTCTTTACCGGTAGCCGATGCCATCTATATCACGTGCAATTTGGCCGTCTATCCCCTATACCTTATATATATATATGAGCTGACGGACGATCGCCCATTGCGTTATCGCAAGATGGCGATGGCTGCCTTGTTGCTTGCTTCTGCTCTGGGTGGGGTGATTGACTGGTTTTTCTACGGCACACCGCAAGAAGAGCTGGTACATAATGTGTGCCGCGTGCTGTTTGCCTTGGGGTGTGTGGGTACGGTCTTCTTCGGCATCCGACGCATCCGCAGCTATCATCGTTTGTTGGATTCTCTCTATGCCGATCCTGAGGAGCGTAAGCTAAACAGCATCAGTACGATTCTCAACATCCTTCTGGTCACAGCCATCGCCTCTATCGTGGTTAACTTCTTGGGACGCGACTCGTTCATTGAATCCCGCTGGGTGGCTGTTCCCTCGCTGGTGTTCTCCTGTCTGCTGTTTGCGATCGGACAGGTGGGCCTCAGACTGAAATACTCCATCCGTGATATTGTAGCCGACGAGGCCAAAGAGGATTCTGAGGTGCAGCCTATAGCCGATGAACAAAAAGAGCCTCTTGAGGAGCAGACCAAGGAGACATCGGTCTTGGTTGTAAAACTCAGGGCACTTGTGGAGGATGAACGTTTGTTTACGCAGCCGAACCTGAAACTGGATGATGTGGCTCGTCGCTTGGGCACGAACCGTACCTATCTGTTACGGGCAATGAAGCAGGATCTACAATTATCTTTCTCTGAATATATCAACAAGCAACGAATTGCTTATGCCATCCAACTGATGAAGTCGCATCCAGATTGGACAAAGGAGGACATTGCGGCACAGGTAGGTTATGCCTCCCTCAGTTCCTTCTATCGTAACCTCAAAGAGTTCAGTAGCTAATTCCTTATTCCTCACTTTTCCCACACATGACTCTCTATCCCCAACTTATCATTGACGCATTGAAGACCGTGCGCTATCCAGGCACGGGTAAGAACATCGTTGAAATGGAGATGTTGGAGGACGATATGCGCATCGCCGGGATGCACGTCTCTTTCTCCTTGATCTTTGATAAACCAACCAATCCATTCCTGAAGTCGCTCGTGAAGGCTTCAGAGGCTGCCATCCACGCATACGTCAGCAAGGATGTAGAAGTGGAAATCAACACAAAGACTATTACCCCTTCTCAAGCCCCTCAGGAAAGCGAAAATGAACCGATTTACGCCCATTTGGGTAACATCATCGCTGTCTCTTCCGGTAAGGGAGGTGTCGGCAAGAGTACGGTGGCTGCCAATTTGGCCATTGGACTAGCTCGCTTAGGGCATCGCGTAGGTCTGCTGGACTGTGACATCTTTGGCCCTTCGATGCCTAAGATGTTCCAAGTGGAGAACGAGCGGCCCTATAGTGAGGAGATTGACGGCAAGGTGATGATTGTTCCTATTGAGAAATACGGAGTGAAGATGCTGAGTATAGGATTCTTCGTTGATCCTGATACGCCCACGCTTTGGCGCGGAGGTATGGCCTCAAATGCGCTCAAACAACTCATCGGAGAAGCCGCATGGGGCAATCTAGACTATTTCATCCTTGATACACCTCCTGGCACTTCGGATATCCATCTGACGTTGGTGCAGACGTTGCCTATTACTGGTGCTGTTATCGTCTCTACCCCTCAACAAGTAGCGCTTGCTGATGCACGCAAGGGTATCAATATGTACACCAACGAGAAAGTTGATGTGCCTATCTTAGGGTTGGTAGAGAATATGAGTTGGTTCACGCCTGCCGAATTGCCTGAAAACCGCTATTATATCTTTGGTCATGAGGGCGTAAAGCAACTGGCAGAGGAGATGGATGTACCGCTTTTGGCACAGATACCATTGGTACAGAGTGTCTGTGAGAGTGGTGATGCCGGCACCCCTGCCGTTCTTGATCCCTCCACCCCAACAGGCAATGCCTTCCTGCAGTTGGCCGCTCGTGTGATTACGCAGACCGATAAACGTAATGCGGAGCGTGAACGGACCAAAATCGTGGAGACTCATTAGACTATTCATAACGGCCTCATATTTGTAGAACAGTAGCTCCACAATTGCGGAGCTACTGTTCTGCAATTGTGGAGCTACTGTTGCGCAAAAAAGGGGTAATCTATTGTGCGGAGAAACGGGCGGCCTGTTCGTTGGTGAAGGTGGCATCCTCGAAGTAGTCCAGACGCATGGCGCGACGAACTTCGGACATCGTTTGGGCTCCGGCTTCGCGAGCAACTTCTGTTCCTTTACGCAGGATGTCGATGACGGCAGGGATATCCTTCTCCAACTCTGCACGGCGCTGACGGATAGGCTCGAGCGTCTCTTGAAGCACGGCTGCGAGGAATTTCTTTACCTTCATGTCGCCGAGACCACCACGACGATAGTGATCCTTCAAAGCTTCGAGGTTCTCGTAGTCGGGCAGGTAGCGTCCAAAGTGCTCGGGACGGCAGAAGGCATCCAGGTAAGTGAAGACGGTGTTGCCTTCAACCTTGCCAGGATCGCTGACCCGCAGATGGTCGGGGTCGGTGAACATCGACTTGACCTTCTTTTCCACTTCGTCGGCGCTATCTTTGAGGTAGATGCAGTTGCCGAGGCTCTTACTCATCTTGGCTTTACCATCGGTTCCAGGGAGGCGCAAGCAAGCTGCATTCTCTGGTAGGAGGATATTGGGCTCTACGAGGGTTTCGCCGTAGATGTTGTTGAATCGGCGCACAATCTCACGGCACTGCTCAAGCATCGGTTCCTGATCCTCACCGGCAGGTACGACGGTAGCCTTGAAGAGGGTGATGTCGGCAGCTTGAGAGATGGGGTAAGTGAAAAAGCCTACGGGGATGCTGTCGCCGGCAAAGCCGCGCATTTGGATCTCGGTCTTCACGGTGGGGTTGCGCTGCAGGCGGCTGACGCTGACAAGGTCCATGAAGTAGAAGGAGAGCTCACAAAGCTCCGGAATCTGACTCTGGATAAAAAGCGTGCTCTTGGCTGGATCTAGACCAGCAGAGAGATAGTCAAGGGCTACCTCTATGACGTTTTGACGCACCTTGTCTGGATTATCGATATTGTCAGTGAGCGCTTGCGCATCTGCTTCGAAAACGAATATCTTGTCGAAGATACCGGCGTTCTGTAGCTCCACACGACGACGTAAAGAACCTACATAATGACCGATATGAAGGGGACCAGTAGGACGGTCACCTGTGAGCATGATTTTCTGTTTTGCTTCCATATGTTTTAATTGATGAATATTATTTGAAGAGTTTCTCGATGTTTTCTTGTGGGATGATTGCGATGATGGGTTGGCCATCAGGTGTATAGTTGGGCGTTTTGGTGGCAAAAAGTTGTGCCACAAGGTCCTGCATCTCTAATAAGGAGAGTACTTGGCCGACAGGGATGGCTGCTGCGCGTGCCAGTGTGATGGCGAAGCGGCTGTAAAGGTCGGTGGCGGAAAGGTTGCCACGATCAGCACCCGCAGAAAGGAGATCCAAGAATAGGCGTTGGGGCTCAAGGCCTTCAAAGCCAGAGGGGTAACCGATGATGGAGATGGTATTCCCGCCTAAATCGCTGACATCGAAACCAAAGCGATGAAAATCCTCTTGGAGGTCTGTGTAAGTAGCGGCATCTTCGGGCGATAGATGAAGTACCTCCGGGAACAGGTCCCGCTGTGAGGGTAGGGGGGATTGCTCCAGCTGTGAGAGGAAGCGGTCGTTGAGGATGCGTATATGGGCGCGATGTTGATCTATGACCATCAGTCCTGATTGAACTGGTGTGAGGATATACTGAGCGCGGTATTGAAAATGATCTGCTGAAAGACTTTCGCCTCCAATCTCAAGGGATGGCGTGAGGAGGTCATCGTTTTTTGTCGTCTGATAGAGTGATTGCCAGTCACGTGGCACAGCTTTCTCGTGTGGCGCCGGGAACTCATATCCCTCATACCTTTTCGAATGAGAAGGTGTGGACGGGGGTGTCTGATCAAATGGATTAAACGAAGAATCGACCGGCACGGTGGGGGGCTTCAGTTTCGAAGGTGTAGGCGTATTGGGGTTAAATACAGGAATGTCTGTAGGCCTTCCCTCTGTATCAAAGTCAATGGTGGGTATCGCGTTGAAGCGTCCTAAAGCCTCACGAACGGCAGCAAGAAGGATTTGCCAAATGGCTTGCTCGTTCTCGAATTTTATCTCAGTCTTGGTAGGATGTATGTTCACGTCAATCTCAGCAGGGGGAACATCGAAATAGATGAAGTAGGGAACCTGCTCATCGGCTGGAATCAATCGCATGAAAGCTTCTTGTACGGCGCGATGAAAATAAGGGTGCCGCATATAGCGGTTATTGACAAAGAAAAACTGCTGGGCACCACGCTTGCGTGAAGACTCTGGCTTGCCCACGAAACCGCAGATGCTCACCATCGGTGTCTCTACTTCTACTGGAAGCAACTGATCCGCAAGACGATTCCCGAAGACCCCAGCGATGCGTTGTTTCAGGCTCGAAGGGGTGAGACTGAGAATAGGCGTCCCGTTGTGAGTGAACGTAAAAGCGATGTCTGGGTTAACGAGCATGACACGTTCCAATTCGGCGGAAATATTGGCCAACTCGGTCTGGTTGCTTTTCAGGAACTTGCGACGAGCTGGGACGTTGAAGAAAAGGTTCTTAATGAGAAAGTTGGAACCTATAGGACAAGCCGTGGGCTCCTGTGAGACAACGCTAGATCCTTCAAGGACAAGGTGAGTTCCAAGGTCGCTGTCGGCAGTACGAGTGGTCAATTCCACCTGCGCGACGGAGGCAATCGAAGGCAACGCCTCGCCGCGAAATCCCATCGTAGTGAGGGTGAAGAGGTCTGTGGCCTGTTGGATCTTACTGGTGGCATGACGCTCAAAAGCTAAGCGTGCATCTGTCTCGCTCATCCCTTTTCCGTCATCAACAACTTGCAAACTGGTGCGGCCGGCATCAATGGCAATGACGTCGATGTGTTTAGCGCCAGCATCAACGGCATTCTCGACAAGTTCCTTGACGACGGATGCGGGACGCTGAATCACTTCGCCTGCGGCTATTTGATTGGCAACAGAATCTGGAAGGAGATGAATTAGATCCATTATTTTAGAAGCGGAAGGAGCCTGTGAGAAGATAGTGCCACAGGATGAGTAGAACGACAATGATGGCAATGGCGATGCCAGGATGTAAACGACGGCGGTTGGGGTCTGCCTTCTTGAGGTTCTGGGCAAACTTGCCACGATAGGACTCAATGTCGGGCTTATACTCCGGCGTCTCGCCACGTTCCATCTGCTCTTCGCGTTTAGCGTCAGCCACCAAACGGTCGAGTTTGTCCTGACGTTCAGAGGTATAAATATGAACACCACGGAAACGACGGGGTTCGCGAGTAGAGAAGAGGGACATATTGGAACTGCTATTAATTGATTAAAGATTGATGATTGTTGGGCTGAACATTAAAGGTCTTTTTTCTTGTTACGACCTTTCTTGGGTGCCTCGTGTCTGACGCTTGGCTTGAGTTCTGTACCTTTTTTCTTGGGACGCCAGATGAATATATCTTCTTTACTGGTTGGACGGATATAATCGAACCACTGGAAGTTCGGGAGGTAGCGCTCGTTGGGCTGTACAAGCGCTAAGGGGTGTAGCTTACCTTCTGATGCAGGCATCCATATCTTATCGAGCTTTTCTGGCCCCATGTATAGCTTCAATTCAGCGGATTCTGCATGAAGAAGACCAATCATGAGGCTATCGGAGTCCAAAGGATAGTATTTGACGAGAACGTTGCCATCGACCCATGTCCATTTCATCTTACCGTTTGCGAAATAACTGCGCATGATATTTCCTGTCATCTGATTGTAACAGAAGGTGTCGATACGTTCCACGGAGAGTGCCTGACGAATGACGTAGGTGGAATCTATCGTTGAATCATTCACCCAAGCTTTGATTTCCTCGCCCAACAGCTGCTGTCCTTGTTGCCAGAGGATGGGGTCGTGATACATCGTCAAGCAAGAGTCCTTGGAGATGAAAACCATCGAATCACAGACAGCCTGCACATCGCTGCGATAGGCGCGAACATGGTGATAGCCGCGCATTTCACGCCATACGGAATCGGTATCAATATTATAGGAGAAGAGCTTAAACGTGTCGGCATGGCAGAAGAAACTGTCTCGTTGTGAGAAATCAATGAGCATCGCGCTGTCCGCCGCTTCGGCATAGCCGAGGGAGTCACAATACAGGCCATAATGGCCAGTGAACATGTTCTTATCGACTTGATCTACATAAAGAACGTTATGGTATGCTTTGGAGATGCCCCCTTGTCCGGTGTAGTCCAGGCTATCGCCTGTGATAGACCTGCCTTTATTGCTGACGATGGACCGGTCTAGCAGGAAAGCATGGTCGTTGCGGGTATCATAGGAACCGCGCTCGCTATAGATATGGTTGTCGCCGTTGTCTATATTAGAAGGTCCTACGATGCGAGCAATCTCGTCACCTGTATTATAATGGAGGGTGTCACTGACAAGTGTAAACTTGGGGTTCTTGAGATCTACGTTATAGTTGAAGATAGCCTCGCGGGTCGCTGGACTATACTGTCCCCATTCACTAGTGAGGGTGTTGTCTTTATCTACAAGTTTCCCACCTTGGAAGAAGTAACCGAGGTCGTAGAGCCGATCATAATCAAGTGAGTCACAATAGAGCCGACTATCGAAATGTGTGAGAATTACGTTATAGCGCGCCATTGCCATTTGGTCGAAGCCGTTGTAGAAAAGGACATCAGAGGTGAGGGTGAGCGTGTCTGCCTGATTCATCTTCACGTGGCCGAATGCATCGAAGGAATTGCTGGCCTCATAGTAGCAGGCGCTATCGCAGGTGAGGATGACATCATCATGGCGAAAACGAACGTTACCGCGTAGAATCTGTGCATCACGGTTGACCCGCTGGTCATAAAACAGTTCGTCGGAGTGCAAAAGAATGACATGAGTCTTGCTCTTCGGACGAGGACCTTTGGAGCGTGAAGATTTGGGCTTGGTCTTTGCGGGCTCCACTTTCGTGTACTCACGCTTCTGCCCCTCCCAATAAAGGAGGGGAGTAGATACTGTTGCGATTGAGCATATGGTGCATAGTATCAGTAGAAAGAAAAGTGGTAGTCTTTTATTCACGCTTGCATTGGTAATGGCTCCCCGCTCGAGCTGGAAGAGCCAGAGGTGGGCCTTCTATTCCTTAACCCATCCCGGGTACTGGAACTCGCAGTTCACCCATTCGGGGTTGATGCGGATATAGGTGGTTTGTTGTTTTTCGCGAATCCAATTGTTAAGAAACTCCTCGCTACGTTTGTCCTCGACAATCTTCTGGAGAACCTGAAAGTCCTCCGTGATGGTTGCGGGATGTGCTTTAAGACGGCTCTTGAGCTTGATGATGCAGCATTGCTGCTTCCCCGTCTTATCCAACATCGTGAAAGGCTTGGATATTTCGCCGATGTCAAGCCCCTCGACCACGCGAGCTATTTCCGTAGGCAACTCTGCCATCTTGAAGCGCGAGGTGCGGATTCTATTGCCACTATGGTCTGTGGTGATATTGAACATCAGACCGTGATTGTTACGAGAATCCTTATCGTCAGAAAGGGCTGAAGCTGCGTCCTCGAAAGTGAATTTCCCGTTGCGAATATCATCGGAGATGGAGTCAAGACGTGAGAGGCTAGCGTCAATGTCCTGCTGGTCGATGTGGGGTTTCTTCAGGATGTGGCGCAATTTCAGCTTATCTCCTCGCTTGTCAATGAGTTGGATGATGTGGTATCCATACTGGGATTCTACAATCTTGGAAATCTTTTTGGGATCGGTGAGGCTCCACGCAGCATTGGCGAAAGCAGGATCAAAATCCATCTTACTCATGTAATCCATCTCGCCTCCCTGACGCGCAGAACCAGGGTCTTCACTGTAAAGGATAGCTAGTGTCGAAAAACTGGAACTGCCGTTATTGATGCGCTCCGTGTAGTCGCGAAGTGCCGCTTTTACACGATCAACCTCTTCCTGTTGCACTTTGGGATGTTCAGCTAACAACTCAATCTCCACTTGTGTAGGAATCAATGGGAGAGAATCAATAGGGACATCCTTGAAATAATGACGCACTTCAGCGGGTGTCACCTTGATATCTTTGGTCAGGTGTTCGGTTACCATCTCCATCGTTAGGTTGTCTTTTACCAAATCGTAGGTCTCTTCGCGAATCTGCGTCATCGTCATATTGCGATATTCCTCCAGTTTCTCCGTGGAGCCTGCTGTCTGAACCCATTTGTTAATTTGGTCTTCCACATTGCGGTTAATCTGTTCGTCAGATGCTTCTATACTGTCAATCTGAGCTTGATGCAGGAACAGCTTCTGAATGGCGATGCGTTCAGGGATTACACAATAGGGATTGCCTGTGACGCGTCCCATCTGTGTGCGAACCTTTTCGACATCGCTACGGAGAATAGCTTCGTCGCCGACGACCCAGATGACTTCATCGACGATATTGTTGTTGGTTTGGGCCAACAACGTAGCTTGCATGCCTACGAGGAGCAAGCTCAGTGAAAGCAGACGTTGGATGCTCATCAGTGTCGGTTTACGGTTTGTAAAGCGTCCTTGAATATTTCAACAGGATAGCGACGGCGCAACTCTTCAACGAACTCCTGTTCCTTCACAGATTGATAATCGGTGACGACTTGTGAACTGACGTCTGTCCATTCCTTGGGACCCTTCTTCAGAAGACGCCCCATCATGGCTGCTGCAGGATATTTGGGGTTGAGCTTGCTCTTTCCTTGTTTGACGCCGAAGGCAAGAGAGTCCACTAACGCATTGTCGCCAAGCACAAACATACGGCGGTCGAAACGTACTTGTACGCTGTCTTTGTTGAATTGTGTTTTCACGATGTTTGCCCATTGGTCCTCAGGCTGCTTTTTAAGTGTGCGTTGCACCTGTTTCAGCACTGTGGGATTGGTGGCTTGCAAGAGAGCTCCGGCATAGTGGGGCTTGTCGAAAGCGTAGGCCTTCTTGTTCTTCTTGAAATAGCGGATGAGGTTGACGGTATCTTTAGCAGCCGGTTCCCAGACCTGACGCTGACAGATCTCATAGAAGAGCAAACCGTCATGATATTCCTGAATGAGGTATTTCAACTCGTCATCTTGAGACGCAAGGCGGTCTGCTGTTTCATCCAACACCTGTTCAACGGTCTTGCCACTGTTATTAGCAATGCTGTCGATGACTTTGCCTGCTAGCTGGTCCTTCATTCCACGTGCTTCAAGGAACTGACGAATACGTGGCGCCAAAGTGTCATACGGCTCCAAAGGCTTCTTGTCTAAAAGCTTGAGAATGTGCCAACCAACGGTTGAGAGAAGAGGCTCGCTAGTCTGTCCTTTTTCCAGCGCGTAGCAGGCATCCTCAACTTCTTTCAACAGCTGATGCGGGCCAATCCACCCGATGGCGCCACCGCGATGGCCAGAAGTCTGATCCTCAGAGGCGGATGCGGCGAGTTCTGCGAAGTCTGTCCCTCCCTGCAGGACTGCATAGATGGAGTCTATGCGTGCCTTTGCAGCAGCTTGCTGTGCTGAAGTGGCTTGCTGCATCACACGTACAAAAATGTGGGCGGGAT
Source organism: Bacteroidaceae bacterium (assembly GCA_024698925.1). Classification (GTDB taxonomy): domain Bacteria; phylum Bacteroidota; class Bacteroidia; order Bacteroidales; family Bacteroidaceae; genus Physcousia. The sequence continues at coordinate 24,654 of JAILQO010000075.1, forward strand.
ATAACAACTCCTTGCCTTCCAATTGATCGAGCATCTGTTGATAGTAGGCCCGAACTTCAGCTTCCTCAGCTTCAGAAGAAACCATGAGCGGACGAATCTGCTGGTCGCGATAGGTGCGGAACTCTTCCTGATAGGACGTCATCGTGTCAAGGTGAGCATCAAGGGCTGCCTCAACTTTAAGTTTATAATTGACGAAAAGTTCAACGTATTCATCCACATTCTTCTTGTCAATGACTCCGTCGGTGTTGTTCTTGTTGAAGTTGTATTCAAACTCTGAACGGGTGACGTCTTTGCCATTGATACGCATTACAACGGGATCTGCATTCTGTGCCAGAAGAGCCACAGATGAGAAAAATAATGCGAGGGACAGAAAGGAATAAAGATATTTCATTACTTGATTATTCTTTTTTATTGTTACTGCGGACGGCTGTAATTGGGTGCCTCGCTTGTGATGGTGATATCATGTGGGTGGCTCTCAAGAACACCGGCATTTGTAATACGGACAAACTTAGCATGATGCAGGTCCTCGATGGTAGCCGCACCGCAATAGCCCATACCTGAACGTAAGCCTCCGATAAGTTGATAAATAACTTCTTGAACAGTTCCCTTGTAAGGCACGCGTCCGGCAATACCTTCGGGAACGAGCTTCTTGACATCTTGCTCACCTGCCTGGAAGTAGCGGTCTTTGCTACCATTCTCCATGGCCTCGAGCGAACCCATTCCGCGATAGCTCTTGAACTTACGACCGTTGAAAATAATCGTATCACCGGGGCTTTCCTCAGTGCCGGCAACCAAAGAACCAATCATAACACAGTTACCACCTGCGGCAATTGCCTTCACGACATCACCGGAATAACGGAGACCGCCATCGGCAATCAAAGGAACATCAGTCCCCTTAAGGGCGCTTGCAACATCATAAACGGCAGAGAGTTGAGGAACACCGACACCGGCAACCACACGTGTGGTGCAGATGCTGCCAGGACCAATACCTACTTTGATGCCGTCCGCACCAGCTTCCACCAACATCTTGGCGGCTTCGCCTGTGGCAACATTACCGACAACGATATCAATGTCGGGATAAGCAGCCTTGGCCTCGCGTAGCTTCTCAATGACGCCCTTGCTGTGGCCGTGTGCGGTATCAATGACGATGGCATCGGCGCCGGCTTCTACGAGAGCCTTGATGCGGTCAAGGGTGTCAACCGTGACACCTACACCTGCAGCTACTCTCAGACGACCTTTCTCGTCCTTGCAAGCCATTGGCTTATCCTTGGCTTTGGTAATATCTTTATAGGTGATGAGGCCAATCAGATGGTTCTCGTCATCTACAACAGGCAACTTCTCAATCTTGTTTTCTTGGAGAATTTGTGCAGCTGCTGTGAGATCTGTCTGTTGGTGTGTGGTTACGAGGTTTTCTTTTGTCATAACCTCGGCGATAGGACGATCTACGCGGCGCTCAAAACGGAGGTCGCGATTGGTGACGATGCCAACGAGATGGTTCCCATCATCTACAACGGGGATACCACCGATGTGGTACTCTGCCATGAGAGCAAGGGCATCAGCGACAAGTGCTGTGCTGCGGATGGTAACGGGATGATAGATCATACCGTTCTCTGCGCGCTTGACGATAGCGACTTGGCGTGCTTGCTCTTCAATACTCATGTTCTTGTGAATAACGCCGATTCCACCCTCGCGTGCAATAGCAATCGCCATCGTTGCTTCGGTGACGGTGTCCATAGCTGCTGTTACGAACGGCACCTTAAGCTCAATGTGACGCGAGAAGCGAGTTGTGAGTTCCACTGTACGTGGAAGTACTTCGGAATAAGCGGGTACGAGAAGGACGTCATCAAACGTGAGGCCGTCCATCATAATTCTGTCTGCAATAAATGAGGCCATAGGTAAAACTGAGTTTCTTTATTGCGCGCAAAAGTACTACTTTTCCTTGACATAGCCAAAACGAAAAGCAGATTTAACCACACATTAACACAGATTCGTAGGTGTGGGGCAAAAAAAGTATGATTAGTTACCTAATTCGGAGATAAATTTGATCCGAACGAGACGTATTTGTTCCTCGTCATAATCGTCGCCGAGTTCGTCCAGCGCATCGTCAATATCATCCGTTTCGCTCTCGCGGAAGTACTCGAAGATGTCATCCACCTGATCGGCGTCCATGATATCGTCCAGATAATAGTCGATGTCCAGTTTGGTACCGCTATCTACGATGGCATCTAATTCGTCCAAAAGCTCATCGAAATCGAGTCCCTTAGAACGTGCGATGTCCTTGAGATCTACTTTCCTGTCCACAGACTGGATAATGCTGACCTTATTTTTGCTCTTGTTGGCGACAGTGCGCACGCGCAGGTCCTCCGGACGGTCGATCTCGTTCTCTTCGCAGTGGCGGCGAATTAGGTCGCAGAAGGCGGCGCCGTAGCGACGTGCCTTACCTTCACCTACGCCTGGAATGTTCTTGAGCTCGTCAATCGTGATGGGATAGACGGTGGCCATCGCCTCCAGACTGGAATCTTGGAAGATGACATACGGCGGAATATTCTTCTCGCGAGCAACTTTCTTGCGCAGATCCTTCATCATTTTGAAAAGCTCCTCGTCGAGTACGCTGGTGCCAGCTTCAGTGTCTACGTAGTCACTATCGAAGTCGTTGTCCTCGGAAATCATGAATGAAACGGGCTTCTTCAGGAACTGTTGCCCCTCGGGAGTAAGCTTCAGTAGCCCATAGTTTTCCACTTCCTTGTAAATATAACCAGCTAAAAGAGCCTGCCGGATGATGGCATTCCAGAAACGTGCATCCTTCTGGTCGCCGCTGCCAAAGCATCCCAGATCGTCATGCTTGTGGGCGATGACTTCCTCTGTTGGATTGCCAATGAGGACATTGATGATATGGTGTACCTTGAAATTCTCTTTTACGGCAAGGATGACATTCAAGACCATGCGTAGCTCATCCTTGGCCTCAATTCGTGACTTGGGATGGAGGCAGTTGTCGCAGTTGTGGCAGTTCTCCTCCGTGTATTCCTCACCAAAATAGTGCAGGAGTACGCGGCGTCGGCATACGCTGGTTTCTGCATACGCTGCAGTTTCCTGGAGTAACTGACGCCCAATGTCCTGCTCGGCCACGGGCTTGCCTTCCATGAACTTTTCTAGCTTCTGTAGGTCCTTGTATGTATAGAAAGTGATGCATTTACCCTCGCCGCCGTCTCGACCGGCGCGTCCTGTTTCTTGGTAATAACCCTCTAAGCTTTTGGGAATGTCATAGTGGATGACAAAACGTACGTCGGGCTTGTCGATACCCATGCCAAAGGCAATCGTAGCAACGATGACGTCGATTTCCTCCATGATGAAGTCGTCCTGCGTTTGTGTACGCGTCGGCGTATCCATGCCTGCGTGGTAGGCACGGGCGTTGATATCGTTGGCGCGGAGTACCTCGGCCAGTTCTTCCACCTTCTTGCGTGATAGGCAATAAATAATGCCGCTCTTGCCTGGATTCTGACGGATAAACTTGATAATGTCTTTATCGATTTCCTTGGTTTTCGGGCGTACTTCGTAGTAGAGATTAGGCCGGTTGAATGAACTTACAAATTCTGTCGCCTCCAGCATCCCCAGATTCTTCTTGATATCGCCGCGAACCTTGTCTGTCGCTGTGGCGGTAAGCGCAATGACGGGGGATTCGCCGATTTCATTGATAATTGGTCGTATGCGCCGATACTCTGGTCTGAAATCGTGACCCCATTCTGAAATACAGTGGGCCTCATCAACAGCGTAGAATGAGATTTTTACCTGTCGCAGGAAATCGATGTTCTCGTCTTTTGTGAGGGATTCGGGAGCAACGTATAGTAATTTTGTTCGTCCTTCAAGAACGTCCGTCTTCACTTGGTCGAGTGCAGAACGGTTCAGTGAGGAGTTCATGAAATGGGCAATGCCATCATCGGCGCTGACCTGCCGGATAGCATCTACCTGATTTTTCATGAGCGCGATGAGCGGCGAGATCACAATTGCAGTTCCGTCCATGATGAGGGCGGGTAGCTGATAGCATAAAGATTTACCGCCGCCTGTGGGCATCAGCACAAAAGTGTCTTTGCCCGCAAGTACGTTACGGATGATTGCCTCCTGGTCTCCTTTGAAGGTGTCGAAGCCAAAATAATGCTTCAATTGTGATATCAGATCAATGTCTTTTTTCATTCGCTGCTCTTTCTGGCCTACAAAGTTATAAACAATTTTACCTATTATCCAACTTTTTTTGATGTTTTTCGCATAAAAAATGCTCCAAAAGCTGTTTCAGACAGTTCTTGGAGCATTTTTAACACGATTTTGAAGGTCAAAAGCCGTTTTCAGCAACCGCTAAATTCGATTTTTCCAATTGTTGTTGTGCGTATTCTCGAGTGACCTCAAATTTCTTCTTTGTCATTGATGGCAATTCAAACTGGGGCGTCATCATGATTGCTTCAACAATGCTTCGCAATCCACGGGCTCCCAGTTTATACTCGACAGCTTTGTCCACCATATACTCTAAGGCATCTTCGGCGAATGTCAGTTCTATACCGTCCATTGCAAAGAGCTTTTGCTGTTGGCGGATGATGGAATTCTTCGGTTCTGTGAGAATGGCGCGAAGTGCTTCGCGATCCAACTGGTTCAGATAAGTGAGCACTGGTAGGCGGCCGATGATCTCCGGAATCAGTCCAAATGACTTGAGGTCTTGTGGAACGATGTATTTCATCAAATCCTTGCGATCTATGCGAGCCACGTTTTGTACTGAGTTGTATCCCACCACATGCGTGTTGAGTCGCTGCGCGATTTTTCGTTCAATGCCGTCAAAGGCGCCACCGCAGATAAACAGGATGTTGCGCGTGTCAACGTGAACATAATCTTGGTCGGGATGTTTACGGCCGCCCTTAGGTGGTACGTTGACAATGGATCCTTCCAGTAACTTCAGCATTCCTTGCTGCACACCTTCACCACTCACATCGCGTGTGATGCTGGGGTTGTCGGATTTGCGTGCAATTTTATCGATTTCATCAATGAAAACGATGCCTCGTTGGGTGGCTTCGAGATCGAAATCTGCGACTTGCAGTAAGCGCGAAAGAATACTCTCCACGTCTTCACCGACATAGCCAGCCTCAGTGAATACCGTAGCATCTACAATGGTGAAGGGCACTTTCAGCATATTGGCAATCGTGCGTGCCATCAGCGTTTTGCCGGTTCCTGTGGGACCTACCATGATGACATTGCTCTTCTCAATCTCTACGCCGTCGTTCTTCTCCTGACACAAGCGTTTGTAGTGGTTGTAAACGGCTACGGAGAGATAGCGTTTGGCGTCATCCTGTCCAATGACATATTGGTCCAAGTAGGCCTTGATGTCTGCAGGCTTAGGGAGCGTCTTCCAATCGAGCTTGCCGTATTTGCCTTTGCCACTGCCGACTGCTGTCTGCGCGTTCTCGTTAGCGTTGAAAGCTTCTTGCACAATGTTATGTGCCTGCTCTGCGCATTCATCACAGATGAAGCCGTCTATGCCACTAATCAAAAGTCGCACTTCTGCATCTGAGCGTCCGCAAAAGGAACAGTGGTTATGTCCTTGCTTCTTTGCCATTCGCGTTAATTATAATATTGTTCGCGCGTGAGCACTTATGCTTTACGTGTGAGCACGTTATCCACCATGCCGTATTCCTTGGCTTCCTCGGCAGTCATCCAATAGTTTCGGTCGGAATCGGCCCAAACCTTATCATAAGGGGTATGGCTGTGGTCTGCGATGATTTGATACAGCTCTTTTTTGAGTTTCTGAATTTCGCGGGCTTCAATCTCAATGTCAGATGCCTGACCCTGCACACCGCCTAAAGGCTGATGGATCATGACGCGACTATGGGGTAGGGCAGAGCGCTTGCCCTCCTTACCGGATACTAAAAGTACAGCAGCCATCGAGGCGGCCATACCAGTACAGATCGTGGCAACATCGGAGGTAATGAACTGCATCGTGTCATAGATGCCAAGTCCAGCACTGACGCTACCACCGGGAGAATTCAGATATATACTGATATCTTTGCCGGGATCGACACTGTCCAAATAGAGCAGTTGCGCTTGGAGGGTGTTGGCCGTGTAGTCATCAATCTGTGTCCCCAGGAAGATGATGCGATCCATCATCAAACGCGAGAAAACGTCCATTTGCGTGACATTCAGTTGGCGTTCTTCCAAGATGTAGGGATTCAGGTATTGGTTTTGGACGCTCACGATGTCGTCCAAAACCTGCCCGTTGATGCCGAGGTGCCCCACGGCATATTTACGAAAATCAGAATGTTGCATGATTATTTCTCTTCAAACAATTTGTTGAATTGTTCAAGCGTGACGCTCTTCTTGGTGAGCTTGACAATGTCTTTGAGCGCAACGCCGAGTTTCTCCTCTACGCAGCGTGCCACGAGGCCTTCTACTTGCTCTTTCTTCTTCAGCTGCTCGTTGGCATAGTTGGTGATGATCTCATCAGGCACATTGCCCATGCCGTATTGTGCAAATTGCATACGTGTCTGGCGCTTGGCCGTCTCAAGGACATCCTCCTGCTCTACCTTGATGCCAGTCTGGTCTGCGAGTTGCTCCTTGGCTAAATGCCACAGCAGTTCCTTGATGCTGCCAGCATAGTTCTGCTCAACATACTCCTCGCCCTTGTCGGGGTTGTTGGCGCGCATGATGCGCTTGAGCAGTGCGTCGGGCCATTCCAGTTCGCCGATGCGATTCTCCAGATATTTGCGGACATCAATCATGAAGCGCAGTTGTGCATCTTCTGCAAACTGATCCTCAAGCTGTTTCTTGATGGCAGCGCGGAACTCTTCTTCGCTCTTGATCTTGCCTTCTCCGAAGACATTGTCAAAAAGCTCCTGAGACAAATCGGCGGGCACATAGCGGGTAATCTCTGTGATCTGATAGCTGAAGTCGCCGCGAACGTTTTCTGCCTCTTCCTTGGTGATGCTGAGGAGGCTGGAGAGTTCGATGGCGCTGTTCTCATAGGCTGCTGCAGGGTTGAAGGTGATGACTGTGTTCACACCGATACCCTCGAACTTCTTCTTCTGATCGTCGTTCTTGAAGTAGCTGGGAAGGATCACTGCGTCTTCCTTCTGGATGCCACCATCCTTAATGTTGCCGTCGGCATCAAGCTCTGCAATATGACCTTTTGTCATGTCACCTTCCTGATAGCTCTCGACCTTGTCATAATGACCTCCGCGTTGAGCATATGCATTGACCTGTCCGTCAACCATTTCGTCTGTTACCTTGATGGAATAGAAGGGAATCTTGTCGGCTTCAGACAGTTTGGCATCAAACTGTGGTGCCAAGGCGATGTCAAAGATGAATTCCTGCTGATCAGCTTCGAAGTCGATGGCACCCTGCTTCTCGCTGGCGAGGGGATCACCAAGCATGTCTACTTTCTCATCGCGGAGATAGCCATACAGCTTCTCACTAAGCAGCTTCTGAACCTCTTCTGCCGTGATCTCTGTTCCAAAGCGCTTTTTCATCAGGCTCATGGGAACTTGACCAGGACGGAAGCCGGGAAGTGATGCCTTCTTTCTATAGTTCTTGAGCGCCTGATCTACACGCTCCTGATAATCTGCTTTCTCGAAAGTGATGGTCAGCTCTGCTGCCACATTGGATGTCTTGTTAAATTGAATGTTCATTGATTCTTATTTGTATTGTTTGATTTGATGCGTGATTGGTTCTCTGCAAAATATGTGCCAAAGTTATCTTATGCTCCACCAGTTTTGGCATTGGCCTCATTGCGCTCGCGTTCCATGGACTCGAAATCTTTGGGGCGCAGCACAAAACTGTTGGTCAAGTACTTTGCTTTGACCACTTCGTTGTTCGCCAGTTCCTCAGGCGTACCCTTGAAACGAATGCGTCCTTCAAAGAGCATGTAGGCACGGTCTGTGATGCAGAGCGTCTCTTCTACGTTGTGGTCGGTAATCAGTACGCCGATGTTCATCCTCTTGAGCTTCCATACAATGAGCTGAATGTCCTCTACGGCAATGGGATCCACACCTGCGAAGGGCTCGTCGAGCATGACGAATTTCGGGTCAATGGCCAGGCATCGTGCAATCTCCGTGCGGCGTCGTTCTCCGCCACTAAGGCGGTCGCCCAGATTCTTGCGTACTTTTTGTAGACGGAATTCGCGGATCAGGCTTTCTAATTTCTCCCGTTTGTACTCTTCGCTACAGTCGGTGCGCAATTCCAGCACGCTGGCAATATTGTCTTCTACGGACATCTTCCGGAATACACTTGCCTCTTGTGCTAGATAACCGATGCCTTTCTTGGCACGCTTGTAGACGGGAAGGTCGGTGACTTCCTCTTCGCCGATGAATACGCGTCCTTCGTTGGGAATCACCAATCCTGTGGTCATGTAGAAGGAGGTCGTCTTGCCTGCTCCGTTAGGCCCTAATAGACCTACAATCTCGCCCTGATCAACGTGAAAATTCACATCATCAGCCACCGTGCGCTTGCCATAAATCTTCTTCAGGTGCTCTGCGCAAAGACGCAATGGCTCCGTTTGGTGCGGTGCCACGTACGAGGGCAGTGAAGGATCGTTGACAGGTGTGCTGACAGACTTGTTGAATGTGTTCTCTTCGACCATAGGCTCAATTTGAGGGTGCAAAAGTACACAATTATTGTCAAATAACACTACTTCAAACAAAAAAACTGTTATTAAAGGTGTAGAATTTAGTGTTTTTTGACTACTTTTGCGCCCGTTATGTCAGTTATTCTTACTCCACTTAAGACATTTGGCCGTTATTTGCAATTGATGGCAAAGGTTTTTTCGCGGCCTGAACGTTTCCGGATGTTCTTGAAGCAGTACATCACGGAAATGCAGAAACTCGGTGTTGATAGTATCGGCATCGTTCTGATGATTTCCTTTTTCATTGGTGCGGTAATTTGTATTCAGATGAAGGTCAATATCCAGAGCCCATGGATGCCGCGTTTCACGACGGGATATACGACTCGCGAGATATTGCTGTTGGAGTTCTCGTCCAGTATCATGTGTCTGATTCTTGCCGGTAAGGTGGGATCCAACATCGCCTCCGAATTGGGCACGATGCGTGTGACGCAGCAGATTGATGCGCTGGATATCATGGGCGTGAATTCTGCCTCGTTCCTGATTCTCCCCAAAATAGCGGGCTTGGTGACGATGATACCTGTGCTCGTTACCTTCTCGATGGTGTCCGGCTTCGGGGGCGCCTATGCCATTAGCATGGCTGGAATCCTGACGCCTGAGGATCTTACTTATGGCCTCCAACATAGCTTCAATCAGTGGTTTGTGTGGATGTCATTTATTAAATCTTTCTTCTTCGCTTTCATTATTGCCTCCGTGTCGGCTTTTTACGGCTACACGGTCGAAGGCGGTAGCGTGGAAGTTGGTAAGGCCTCCACGGATAGTGTTGTCCATTGTTCCATGTTGATACTATTTGCTGATATCTTCCTGACACAGATTCTCTCATGATCGAAATACAATCTCTCTATAAATCTTTCGGGGACAAGGACGTCCTCAAGGACATCAACACCACCTTTAAGGAAGGACAGACCAATCTGATTATTGGCCAGTCCGGTTCCGGTAAGACGGTGCTGATGAAATGTATTGTGGGACTCTTTGTTCCTACGTCGGGAAAGATTCTCTACGATGGCCGTGATTTCGTTGCGATGAACAAGAAAGAGCAGGCGATGTTGCGCCGTGAGATGGGAATGATATTCCAGTCAGCCGCCCTTTTTGACAGCATGACCGTTCTGGAAAATGTGATGTTCCCGTTGGATATGTTCTCGTCGATGAATCTCAAGGAGCGCAAGGCCCGTGCCCAGCAATGTCTCGATCGCGTGAATTTGGTGGATGCCCAGAAGAAATATCCCAATGAGCTCTCGGGCGGTATGCAGAAGCGTGTCGCAATCGCTCGCGCAATCGCCCTCAATCCCAAATATCTTTTCTGCGATGAGCCTAACAGCGGCCTTGACCCTAAGACGTCCCTCGTGATAGATGCCCTCATTCATGACATCACGGTAGAATTCAATATGACTACCATTATGAATACGCATGATATGAACTCCGTGATGGGTATTGGTGACAGCATCATCTTCATCAAGGAAGGTCATCAGGAGTGGACGGGTGATAAGACACAAGTGGCCTGCTCGGATAATCAGGCTCTGACAGATTTTATTTTTGCCTCCGATCTGCTGAAGAAAGCGCGTCAGGCTTTTGTGTAATATGAGCAAGAGTCGCTATGGTTTCTGTTGAACATCTTTCCGTTGAATTCAGCGCCCGCCCGTTGTTTACGGACGTGAGTTTTGTGATCAACGACCGTGACCGCATCGCGCTTACAGGCAAGAACGGCGCAGGTAAGTCCACGCTGCTGAAGATTATTGCCAATCATCAGGCTCCCACATCTGGCGTTGTGGCCGTTCCGCGTGATGTTTCTATTGGCTACCTACCACAGGTGATGGATTTGGCAGATGAGCGCACCGTGATGGAGGAGACGCTTCTGGCTTTCGACCATATCCGTGACTTGCAGGCAGACATTGACAGGATGAATGTCGAGATGGCCGAGCGCACCGATTATGAGAGCGAGGAGTATATGGCTCTGGTGGAGCGCTATACGCATGCCGAAGAACACTTCCAGCTGATGGGCGGCCTCAATTTCCATGCCGAGGTGGAGCGCACGCTCCAGGGACTGGGCTTTGATCGTTCAGACTTTGACCGTCCTACGCGCGAGTTGAGTGGCGGTTGGCGTATGCGTATTGAATTGGCCAAGCTGTTGTTGCGTCAACCTGATGTGCTCCTGCTTGACGAGCCCACCAACCACCTTGACATCGAGAGCATCCAATGGTTGGAGCAGTATCTCATCCAGCGCGCAGGCGCTGTGGTGCTTGTCAGTCATGACCGTGCCTTCATCAATAATGTCACCAACCGCACGTTGGAAATCTCGTGTGGACGCATTTGGGACTATAAGGTCAAATACGATGAATATGTGCGTCTGCGTGTGGAACGTCGCGAACAGCAGCTTCGCGCCTACGAGAACCAGCAGAAGGAGATTGCCGACCTGAAGGAGTTCATCGAGCGATTCCGCTACAAACCGACCAAGGCCGTGCAAGTGCAGGAGCGTATCAAGCAACTCAACCGTATCGTTCCCATCGAGGTGGACGAGGTGGATAATAGTGCCCTCCATCTTAAGTTCCCTCCTTGCCAACGCTCTGGCGACTTCCCCCTGATCGTGGATGACCTGCGCAAAGCGTATGGCGACCATGAGGTCATCGCTCATGTGAATCTCACGATTCGTCGCGGCGAGAAGGTCGCTTTTGTAGGCCGTAACGGCGAGGGTAAATCCACGCTCGTGAAATGTATCCTCGGCGAGATCCCGTTTGAGGGCTCGTTGAAAGTCGGGCACAACGCACAGATTGGCTATTTCGCCCAGAATCAGGCGCAACTGCTGGATCCGGAACTGACGGTCTTCGACACCATAGATCGTGTAGCCCGTGGCGATGTCCGCATGCGCATTCGGGATATTTTGGGCGCTTTCATGTTCGGAGGCGAGGCTTCGGACAAAAAAGTGAAGGTCCTCTCCGGTGGCGAACGCAGCCGTCTGGCGATGATTAAACTGCTGTTGGAACCTGTTAATTTCCTGATTCTTGATGAGCCCACCAACCACCTGGATATGAAATCCAAGGATGTGCTCAAGGAGGCTATTGCTGCGTTTGACGGCACCGTCATTGTCGTCAGTCACGACCGCCAGTTCCTGGACGGCCTCGTGCAGCGTGTTTATAGCTTTGGCGGTGGGCAGGTGAGAGAGCACTTGGGAGGTATTTATGATTGGCTGAACAGACCCACCCCCCAGCCCCTCCCTAACGAAGTGTCCAGGGCGACTGGGGTCTTTAGAGAAGCCACTGAATGTGGCTTCGGCCCCACAAAGGGGAGCGAATCCCCCATTCGCGACGGAGAGCAAAGGCAGGGGGGTGGGTCTTCCTCCTACCAAGCCCAAAAGGCTGCAGCCCGTCAGCGCAAGAAGTTGGAGAAGGCGGTGAGCGAGGCCGAAGCTCAAGTCACGCAGCTCGAAGCAGCCCTCCACCTCATCGAGGACCGCTTAGCTACACCCGATGGCGCAGCGGATACCTCCCTCTATGAGAAATATACCCGCATCAAACAACAACTCGAAGCCGCTGAGGAGGAGTGGATGACCGCCTCCGAAGCCCTCTCCGAATCCTAAATTCTCCATTTTCAATTCTCCATTTTCAATTCTCAATTTTCAATTCTCCATTTTCCATTGTCCATTTTCCATTTTCCATTATGAAATATAAATTCTTTTTCCCCCTCATGGCCCTTCCCCTCATCATCGCATGTGGTGGACGTCAGGCCGCCCTTACAACAGGTATCGACCTCGCCAATATGGACACGACCGTCGCTCCTGGCGCTGATTTCTATCGTTATGCAACAGGTGGCTGGGCTGACGCTCATCCCCTTACCGCAGAGTATTCCCGTTTCGGCAGTTTTGAAATGTTGGACGAGAACAATGCCAAGCAGTTGCGCGAACTCATTGAGCAAGTTGCTGCACAGGAAAACGCAGACGGCTCTCTTGCTGCCAAGATTGCCGCTATGTATAACAGCGCTATGGATAGCGTGAACCTGAATCGTCAGGGCATCGAGCCGATTCGTGAGGATTTACAGCGCATAGACCGTTGCTACGACAAGGCCGAACTCTTCCGCCTCTATTCCAGCTTGCAGCTGAATGGTGTGGATGGTATGTTTAACTTCCGCATCGATGCTGATATTAAGGATAGCAAGAATAACCTTGTGATGATTACTCAATCTGGCCTTCACATGGGCCAAAGGGAATACTATCTTGATACCGATTCCGCTACGACCGCTATTCGTGATGCTTACAAGGCCTATATGGCTAACCTCTTCCGCCGTTGCAAGGTTGCCGCTGAGGCCGAACTTGCAGGCCGTGTTGAGGCGGCTTTCGCTGTTGAGACCCAATTGGCAAAGGCCTCCAAGACGCTTACCGACCTGCGTGATGATGAGGCCAATTACCATAAGATGACCTTTGACTCGCTCCTCCAGACCTTCCCCACGATTCAGTGGAAGCATTATTTTGGCGTCCTTGGTGCGACGGATGTGCGCGAGGTCAACGTCTGTCAACCCGAATTTATCCATGCGGTCGAGGCTGTCTGGGAGGCGATGCCTCTCGAGGCGCTGAAGGATTATGTCCGCTGGCAGTTGATTGATGGCGCATCCAGTTATCTTGATGATGCGATGCGTGCTGCTACCTTTGGTTTTTATGGTACCGTCTTGAGCGGACGCCAGGAGGACCGTCCCCGCTGGAAGCGTGCTGTGGCAGCTACGGAGGGTGCCCTTGGCGAGGCTGTCGGACAGCTCTACGTAGAGAAATATTTCCCCGCTGCCGCCAAAGAACGTATGTTGAAGCTGGTTAAGAACTTGCAGGTGGCACTTGGTGAGCGCATTGATGCGCAGGAGTGGATGAGCGATAGCACCAAAGCTGTGGCCCATGAGAAACTCGATGCCTTCATCATCAAGATTGGCTATCCCGACAAGTGGAAGGACTACAGCGCACTGGAACTGGGTCGCAACTACTGGGAGAACCAGAAGGCCACCAGCGTATGGGCCTATCGCGATATGATTGCCAACAAGCTCAACAAGCCCGTTGACAACACCGAGTGGTATATGCCGCCGCAAATGGTTAACGCCTACTATAATCCCACCACCAACGAGATTTGTTTCCCGGCAGGTATCCTTCAGCCGCCTTTCTTTGATATGGCTGCAGACGATGCATTCAATTATGGCGCCATCGGAGTCGTTATCGGTCATGAGATGACCCATGGCTTTGATGATCAAGGTGCCAAGTACGATAAAGACGGTAACCTGCGCCAGTGGTGGACTGCTGAGGATACCGAACGCTTCGAGCAGCGCACTCACGTCATGCGCGACTTCTTTAATCAGATTGAAGTCCTGCCCGGCCTCATGGCCAATGGTCAGCTCACGTTGGGTGAGAATATGGCCGATCATGGTGGCTTGCAGGTCGCATATCAGGCTTTCAAGAACGCTACCAAGGATGCACCTTTGGAGAATCAGGGCACGCTCACGCCCGAGCAGCGCTTCTTCATCGCTTACGCCGGCGTTTGGGCGGGCAATATCCGCGACGAGGAAATCCGCAAGCGCACCAAGTCCGACCCCCATTCCATCAGCCGTTGGCGCGTAAATGGCGCTTTGCCGCACATTGATGCGTGGTACGAGGCCTTCGGTATTACCGAGGCCGACCCCATGTTTGTTCCCAAATCCGAACGAGTAACTATTTGGTAATATGCCTTTAACACTTCCTGACAGACTTCCTGCCATCTCCCTCCTTGAGAAGGAGAATATTTTCGTGATGGGTACTTCGCGTGCCGCCACGCAGGACATTCGTCCCCTGCGTATCGTGGTGCTCAATCTCATGCCCATCAAGATCACGACCGAGACCGATCTTGTGCGTGTCCTTTCCAATACGCCTTTGCAGCTCGATCTCACCTTCATGAAGATCAAGAGTCATACGTCCAAGAACACGCCCATCGAGCACATGCGGGCTTTCTACAAGGACTTCGAGGTCCTGCGCTCGCAGAAATTCGACGGCATGATTATCACGGGCGCGCCCGTGGAGCATCTGGATTTCTCCGATGTCACCTATTGGGACGAGATGAGTGAAATCTTCGATTGGGCACGCACGCATGTGACCTCAACGCTCTATATCTGCTGGGCGGCTCAGGCAGGACTCTATTATCATTATGGTGTCCCCAAGTACCCGTTGCCCGCCAAGATGTTCGGCATCTTCCCGCAGAAGCCGTTGCAGCCCAGCCTCCCCATTTTCCGCGGCTTCGATGATGTGTTCCAGATGCCGCACAGCCGTCACACTGAGATTCGCCGCGCGGACATCGAGGCTGTGCCCGAGTTGACCATCATTGCCGAGAGCGAGGAGTCTGGTGTCAGTATTGTGATGGCGCGCGAGGGTCGTGAGTTCTTTATCACGGGTCATGCGGAGTATTCGCCGTTGACGCTGGATACGGAGTATCGTCGCGACCTCGGCAAGGGCCTTCCCATCGACAAGCCGCGCCATTATTACCGCAACGATGACCCTGAGCAGGGACCGCTTGTCAGTTGGCGTGCTCATGCCAACCTCCTCTTCACGAACTGGCTTAATTACTACGTTTATCAGGAGACACCTTACGACATTGAGATGATTCATGGTTAATGGTTAAAGGTTAATGGTTTCCATTGAACTCCTTTCTCCTGCCCGTAATCTGGTGTGCGGCATCGAAGCCGTTCGCCACGGTGCCGACGCCGTATATATCGGTGCGCCGCGTTTCGGTGCCCGTGCGGCTGCAGGCAATAGCGTGGAGGATATCGCCCAGCTGGTGCGCTTTGCCCATCCCTATGGCGTGAAGATCTATGTCACCGTGAATACGCTCCTTTATGACGAGGAACTGCCCGAGGTGGATCAGCTGATTGGTGAGCTGTCCGAGGCGGGCGTCGATGCGTTGATTGTGCAGGACGAGCGCCTCATGGAACTGAACCGTGGCCGCATCCCCCTGCATGCTTCTACGCAGATGGATAATCGTACCGTCGAGGATGTGCGTGCGCGTCAGGCTGCGGGTTATGAGCAGACCGTTCTGGCCCGCGAACTGTCCCTTGATGCGATTCGTGCCATCCATACCGCCGTGCCTTCGATGCCCTTGGAGGCTTTCGTGCATGGAGCCCTTTGCGTGAGCTACAGCGGACGCTGTTACGCCTCAGAGTACTGCTTCGGGCGCAGCGCTAACCGTGGTGAATGTGCCCAGTTCTGTCGCCTTCCCTTTGACCTGATTGATGCCGACGGTCACATCGTTACAGACCGTCATGGTGTACCCCAGCGTCAGCGCCATCTCCTCTCGCTCAAGGACATGAACCGCGCTGCCGACCTCGAGTCCATGATGGATGCCGGCATCACGTCGTTCAAGATAGAGGGTCGCCTAAAGGATGTGTCCTACGTGAAGAACCTCACCGCTTACTACCGTCAGCAGCTGGATGCCATCATCTCGCGTCGTCCGCAGGACTATGGCCGTTCCTCGTGGGGTACCTCTACGTTTACCTTCACGCCCAATCCTCATAAGAGTTTCAATCGCGGCTTTACGGACTATTTCCTTCACGGCCGCACATCGCAGCCCATTTATCAGCCGTTGACGCCTAAATCGCTGGGCGAAGCCGTGGGGGCAGTCAAGGAGATTTCGCCTTATGGCTTCATCGCTATTGCTGGTACCGCGTCGTTCAGTAATGGCGACGGCCTTTGCTTCTTCCGTGCAGATGGGACGCTGCAGGGCTTCCGCGTGAATCGCGTGGATGAGCGGGGACACGTCTATCCTGCCGACCCGTCCGTCCTCGCCTCTTTGCGTAAGGGAACACCCCTCTACCGTAATGTCGATGCCGCCTTCGAGCGCGAACTGTCCCGCCCCTCTGCCGACCGTCGTATCCCCATCCACTGGCTATTGGAGGAAACCGCAGACGGATTCCGGTTGACCCTCACCCCCGCCCTCGGCCTCACCCCCGTCTCCACATCTCACCGCCGCGAAGCGGCTTTCCCCTCCCTTCACCGCCGCGAAGCGTCTTTCCCCTCCTTTCACCGCCGCGAAGCGGCTTTCCCCTTCAAGTACCCCCATGAACTGGCCCGCACGCCGCAGGCGGACAATATCCGTCGTCAGCTGCTCCGTTTGGGCGACACGCCCTATTCCTGTACAGAATCAGATATCGAAATCCGATTCTCTTCCAACTGGTTCATTCCCGCCTCCGTGTTGGGAGAGTGGAGGAGGGAAGTGGTAAGTAGTAGACCCACCCCCCTGCCCCTCCCTGTGAGGGAGGGGAGCGAATCCCCATTCGCGACGGAGGCAAGGCAGGGGGGTGGGTCTTCCTCTCTCATGACCTGCCGCCATTGCCTGCGCCATGCCCTCGGCTATTGCAGCCGCGATGGCCAACGCCTGCCCTTTACTGAGCCCCTCTCCCTGCGCCTCTCCGATGGTCGCACGTTCCCCCTCGCCTTCGATTGTAAGGCATGCGAGATGCGAGTGCTGAAGGATTAAAGATTAATGATTATGATGAAAAGATATCATTTATTATCTGTCATTTATCATTTATCATTTGTTATCGCCATCGCGATAACCCTCTCTTCCTGCTACAATCCTCCCCAGCATATCGTTCTGGATTCGCCTGAATCCAATGTGGCGGACAGTAGCGCCTTGCAGCTGAGCCGACCTTATGGCGTAGGCTATAACCTCCTTGTCCGTGCTGACAGCCTTTTGTTGCTCGAGGAGCGCCCCATGCATTGGAGTGAAGGGGCTATGGAGGGGAGTGATAGCCTGTGGGTGCGGCGCCGCGATGCCGTTGTCATCGCAGCCCTCACCGTCATTCCGGAAGATTCTATTGATAGCGTGTGGGTCAAGGTGGCGCGGGATCAGGTCACGATGGGTTGGCTCCACGAGAGCGAGCTCCTTGAGGCCACAAGTCCTGAAGACCCCATCAGCCAGTTCATCCTCTTTTTCTCCAACGGCCACGTCCTCTGGTTCCTTGTCATCATGGGTGCCGTTGTCCTCGTGGTGTTGCTTCATGTCCTGCGTCGCCAGCGCTTTCGCATGCTGCTGTTTGATGATATCCCCAGCATGTACCCTACGCTGCTCAGCGTCACCCTCTCCATTGCAGCCCTTCTCTACGCCATTATTCAGCATGATCAGCCCCAGCAATGGGTGCAGTTCTTCTACCATCCCACGCTGAATCCATTCTCGCAGCCAGCCCTGCTCTGCACCTTCCTCTGTACCGTATGGGCTTTGTTCTTGCTGGCCCTTACGACCATTGATGACGTGCTGAAGTTGTTGTCGTTGCGCGATGCCGCCCTCTATCTCCTTTCCTTGGCCGCTATCTGCATGGTCCTCTACCTTGTCCTCTCCCTCGTACCCGTGCAGCTGGCCGCCGTCCTCAACCTCGCCTACATCGTCTTTGCCTGGTATCGTTACTTCACCCATGCCCGCGCCCGTTACCTCTGCGGTCATTGCCACGCCAAGCTCCAGCGCAAAGGCGCCTGCCCCTATTGCGGCGCCATTAACGAGTGACTGCCTCGACCGTATAGCCCTCGCGCCGCAGCATGGCAATCAGTCCATGATAGCCTAGCAGGTGGCGGCAACCGACGGCAATCATGCAGGGCCGTTTGGCGATGTTCTCCTTGATGACAGGAATCCATGCCACACTGCGGTCTTCAAGTAACTCCTTTGTTGGTTTCTTGCCGTATTGCTTGTCAGCATTCTTGAACAGGCTTTCAATCAAAGTCGTGTCGTTTTCAAGGTATGTCTTTGCAATAATATCTATGTCCACGCTGTCGTTGCCGTCGATTTGGTTCAAAGCATGTATTGTCTGATAGAGCTTTCCGGCCTGCTCTTTCAAAGAGGTTGTGTCGCTGACGAATATATTTAGGATTGACATCCGTCTCTTTTCGCTGGCTTTCTCAACGTACCCTGCTTCAAGTCCTCGCTGCAGTGTCTCCTGCTTAACGACATCATCTACCCTTATTTCGTTCGCACTGCGTCTCAGGTAGTCCAGCGACAGTTTGAATTGCCAGAAGCTGGGATTCTTCTGGTAATACTTACTATCCTTTTGTTTGATGGTAAGGTATTGGTGAAGCTCGTTAAAATGCTCTACGCTGTCGAACAGTTGTTTGTAACTGACACCCTTGGGCATCACCCAATTGGCAGGATTGGCGAAATCTGCCATCATCTTTCTTGCTTCCGCGGTATCAGCCTTAACTCCTTCTGTATTCATTCCGCCTTCAAAGAGCACGGCCTCGACCTTTGCAAAGGCCTCTTCCAAGCCAGTGAATTTGAAGACTTCCTCTCTGGTGAAGCGATGCCCGTCGCCGTGGCAGGTGCCAAAAAGGTAGGACTGTTTGGCCAGCCCGTTGCCGCTGATAGTCCACAGCCAGCCAGGAGCTGCTGCAGCAACGGCGATAGAGGATTCGTCAACAGAAGACTGTGCCGACGCCGTCATAGTGACGAGGGCTAACGCAAGGGAGTAGAAAACTTTCTTCATGGTTCTTATTTATGATGGTTCTTCGCTTAATGATATTCGTAGAAGATTTGTAACCCTCCATCAGAGGATTAGCGGCACAAAAGTACCATTTTTTCTTCTGAACAGCACCAACATCGTCTCAAAAACAGCCCTCTGCCTGCTGAATAACATCTTTCACAGCAACTGTACATCATTTTAGGGGCATTGATGCATGATTTCAACTTCGGCAATCGGATTTCGCAACATTTATTGCGATGGTATCTAGACCAAAATAACTATTATTCGAATTGGGCAAGATTTTGTATAATAATTCTTTAAAAAAGATGCCATTTCAATGTAACTGTCTGTATATAAGCGGGCTAATTTAATAATTTAATTTGGTTTTTTGAAACTATTCGTATATGACAACATTTGTTCATAGCCACAATTTCATTAAAATGATTGCACGTTCTATTTCTCTTTTCGTTGACATTGAATTATAAAGCGTTGTTGAATCCTCTTGTCCTATAACTACATTACAAGAGAGGCTATATAATGAAACGCAGTTATAAAAACGTTTTAGTATTGTTACCTAT
>JAILQO010000002.1 GCA_024698925.1 Bacteroidaceae bacterium
TAGCTTTTTTGCTTCGGTAACTATTGATTACACTCGGCACCCCGCGTAGCGTGCCGCCCAATTCGTGAGATTCGATAAATTCGTGTTCGTAAAAATAACATTCGATAGTTTAATTTCTAATTAATAAGCAGTTATGAAAAAGGAACGAATTTGGGAGGTAGTGGCGAAGATGGTAGTAGCCGCACTCACAGCATTTCTCACAGCTATTACTACCACATCGTGCATGGGCCATGGTCCGCTGATCTAAACAGTTGACGGACATACATCAAGTAAGTCCCTACAATGATTTCGATATCGTTGTAGGGACTTCTTGTTGGGTTAAGCGTCGGAAAGCGCCGAGCGCTTGATGTGCTTAGTCCATGATCTTGATGCGGATGTTGCGGTACCAGACGTCATCGCCGTGGTCCTGCAGACCGATGTAACCCTCATGGTTCTCGCCACCCATATTGTTCAGGAGGTTGAAGGCATAGGGGAAGTCACCGCCCTCAGCGAACTTGCTGTCCTGCAGCATCTGTGTCCACTTCGGTGTCCACAGGTGGTACTCCAGCACGTTGGTGCCGTTCTGACCATGCACGACGGTGCCCTTATAGACCATGATCTTAGCCTGATTCCACTCGCCAGCGGGGTTGGCGTTCTGGGGCTTGGCGGGAATCATGTCGTAGAGGGAGGCAGCCTGACGGTTGCCATCTACGCCGAGCTGAGCATCGGGGTGCTTGGCGTTGTCAAGGACCTGGTACTCGCTGCAGGACTGCCAGATGGGCAGGTACTCCTTGCCCTCGGCGTCCTTCACCTCCTGTGCGAGGTAGAAGAGACCGCTGTTGCCGCCTTCGCTGATCTTGTACTCCAGCTGCAGCTCGAAGTTCTGGAACTTGTGGGCGAAGATGAGGTCGCCGCCACCTTCCACCTGAGCCTCGCCGGTGCCGGAGCCCTTGAGGTGGATAGCGCCGTCGCTGACCTCCCAACTGGTGGGAGGTACGTCCATGCCGTAGCCGCGCCAGCCGTTCAGCGTCTCGCCGTCGAAGAGCGTGATGAAGCCGTCCGCGTCAACGGGCAGGGCTGTAATATCAATATTGGGGCCGTCGGCCACTACGGCCACAAGGCTCTCAGTTGCCTCAGCCTCGGGGGCGGTGCAAGTGCCGCAGCAGCCTTTGCCGATGAAGAAACCGATAACACCGCCGATTAAGGCGCAAATGATACCAATAACAGTTTTATTCATACGAAATAGATTTTTACACCACAGATTATTGATTTACGAACACGAATTGCACGAATTACACGAATTCATGTCCTATTGATAGGATTCAAATTTTTAACGAATTACACTAATTATAGCGAAAGGCTGCGCGGCTTTCGAAAGACACGCATCGAGTAACCAATTGCTCCAGTAACTATTGTTTTCTCTCGGCACCCCGCGAAGCGTGCCGCCCAATTCGTGAGATTCGTGAAATTCGTGTTCGAGAAAAGACTCGTGGACATGCATCCACGAAATCTGTGATTTTTAATTAGATTATAATTCTTTTACTTTGATATTGCGGAACCAGACGTTGTCGCCATGATCCTGCATGCCGATGAAACCTTTGCGGTCGGAGCCGCCGCAGTTGTTGAGCAGGTCGAAGGCTGCGGGCCACGACTTCTCGCTGAACTTGCTGTCCTGCAGGAGCGCTGTCCACGCGGGTGTCCACAGGTCGTAGCTGAGGACTTCCACGCCGTTCTGGAAGTGCTGCACGTGGCCGTTCAGGACGCGCACGCGTACCTTATTCCATTGGCCTGCGGGCTTGGCGTTCTGCGGTTTGGCGGGAATCATGTCGTAGAGCGAGCTGGACTGGCGGTTATTGTCCTTGCCCAGCTTGGCGTCGGGGTGACGCTCATTGTCCAGCACCTGGCACTCAGGTGCGGAGATGTAGATGGGCTCCAGGTTGCCGTCCTTGCTCAGCACCTCGCGACCGAAATAGAAGATGCCGGAGTTGCCTCCCTCACTAATTTTCCACTCCATCTCGAACTCGAAATTCGGGCCGAATTGGTGGGCGAAGATGATGTCGCCGCCCTCGCCTTTGGCCTTGCTGTCGAGGAAGATGCAGCCGTCCTGAACCTTCCACTTGCTGGGGATGTAGTTCTTGCCGTAGCCGCGCCAGCCGGCAAACGTCTGGCCGTCAAAGATGGTGATATATCCCTTCTTGTCGATGGGCAGTTCGTGGCGGTCCCACAGCTCGGGGCCCTGGAAGCCTTGCGAACAGACCACGGTCGCAGTCTTCTGCGCGGAAGCGCACAAGCTGGTGACCACAAAACCAATCAATAATAATACTTTCTTCATAATCGCTTTTTTCTTTTTACGAACACGAATAACTCGAATAATACGAATAATTCGTTAGATACATGTGATTAGTATTCTTTTTTCTTTTTACGAACACGAATAACTCGAATAATACGAATGATGCGATCTATTCGTTAGATTCGGGAGATTCGTGTTCGTTAAAATCTATTATAACACTTTTCGTTCGTATTCCAATCCGTTTGGATGGCCAAAATTGATAAGCAGACCAAGTTCCATTCCAGTCGCCTTGAGGTAATTGTACACCTGCACGCGGTTCATATCATCAAGTTCCATTACTGCTTTTAGCTCAATGATTATCTTGTCGTAACAGATGAAGTCAGGCTGAAATTTCTTTTGGAGCAACACACCATCATAATAAACATTTAGTTCCTTTTCACGTTCGTAGGGAATGCCGCGGCGTTGAAATTCTATTTCAAGTGCCTCTTGATAAACGGCTTCCACGAAGCCTGGACCAAGAATGTTATAGACCTGTATGGCTGCACCGATGATGTTATAACTCTCTTGCTTGTAATATATAGCCATCTTCTAGCGTATATTTTTACGAACACGAATAACTCGATTTTTGCGATGATTCGTTAGATTCGGGAGATTCGTGTTCGTTAAATTATTACGGCAGTTCGGGCAATTTGTAGCCGTTCTCGTAAACGGGCTTGATGAGGCGCTCAGCGTATGGATTAGCGTCAATCAGCACCTTGTCGGCTGCGTTGAAGGACGGGTGACCGTCGTGAATCTCGAACTCGATGGCGTTGGATACGTGGATCTTGGCATCGGCGGGGATGTTGGTGAAGCGCATCTTCTCGCCGTCCCACTTCAGCCACTGGTCGAGCTCCTGCAGACGTACTGCGGCGACACCCATCACGATGTTCTCGTTGAGAGGACCGGAAACGGCGAAGTCGGAAGCAGCAGGAACACGGTTGGCGGCGCTCTCCTTGCAGGCGCGGATCCAGTCTTGCTGGTGGTTGTCGTCCTTGACGATGCGGCACAGCTCGGGTACCTTCGGATCGCGGCCGCTGACGAGGAATGGATCGTAACCGTAGGTGCCAACGACCATGATGTCCTTCGTACCGTAGAAGATGCAGACGCCGTTGCCGTCGAAGTGCTTACCCTCGGGCATCTCAAACGGGATATTGGGGCGCAGACCGCCATCGTACCACGTCAGTTCGCAAGCGGGCAGACCCAGCTTGGGCAGGTTGTCGCGGGCGGGGAAGCGGTAGGTTACCTTCTGTGCGCTGGGGCAGGAGTCGGGCATCAGCATCGTGGAGCTGCCCAGGATAGCGGTGGGCGAACCGAGTTTCAGACCCGTGAAGGCCACAGCGAGGATATGGTTGGCCATATCGCCGAGGGCACCGGAACCGAAGGGCCACCAGCCGCGGAAGTTCCAGGGCGTATAAGCCTCGTTGAACGGACGCATCTTAGCGGGACCGATGAAAGCTTCCCAGTTCATCGTGCTTGGTACGGGCTGAGCCTCCTTGGGGGTAGGCATACCCTGCGGCCAGATGGGACGGTTGGTGAAGGCCTCGATCTTGGTTACCTCACCGATCTCGCCGTTCCACAGCCAGTTGATGGCCTTGCGGGTGCCGGAGCTGGAAGCGCCCTGGTTACCCTGCTGGGTAGCGACTTTATATTTGGCAGCAAGCTTGGTCAGCAGGCGGCTCTCGTAAGCGTAGAGCGTCATGGGCTTCTCGACATAGACGTGCTTGCCGGCCATCATGGCGTCGGCGGCGATGATCGCGTGGGTGTGGTCTGCGGTAGCAACCATCACGGCGTCAGCGCTCTTCAGCATCTCGTCGTACATCTTACGGTAGTCATTGTACTTCTTGGCATCGGGGTACTTGTCCAGGATGTGTTTTGCGTACTTCCAGTCACAGTCGCAGAGACCTACGATATTCTCGGTCTTTGCCATTTCAGCGATGTCAGCAGCACCGCGTCCACCGACACCTACGCCGAGGATGTTCAGCTTGTCGCTGGGTGCTTTCTTACCGACTTTTGCGCCGAGAACAGTACTGGGAACGATGGTGGGGGCAACAATCATGCCCGCCAGCGCAGCAGAGCCGCGCTTGAGGAATTCTCTTCTTGATACGTCTGCCATTTTGGTTTGTTTTAAAAAGTTAATAGTTTAATTTATAAGATATTATTTTAAGGATTTACGAGTGTGGTTCTACACGTTTTTATTGAGTCGTGGCAGCAGGCCATAGCCGTCCTTGAGGTTGCGGCGATGCTCCCATATCTCCTCCAGTTCCTCGTGGGTGCCGATGGAGGGCAGTTCGTGCTTGCGGGCATCTTCCAGCATCTTCCAGGCGTTCTCCGAGGCGATGGCGGAGTCGCGGAACGAGGGCATCAGCGGGTTGCGCTGGCCGCTCATGATACTCTCGGCCATCTCGGCGATGAGGCGGTCGATATTCTTGCCGCCAAAGGGCTGTTCGATATGCTTAGTCTCTGTGACGCCGTGAATGTCAACCACGGCGGTCTTGAAGTCATGAGTCATGCGGCAGAAGCCTTTGGTACCTATCAGCTCCACATAGGAATTATGCGTCTGCTGCTGCGAGAGCTGACCATAGACAAAGCCTTGCGTGATGTCATAGACGATGCCGTTCTGGAACGTGCCATGTACCTGCAGCCACCACGGATCCTTCCAATCCCACATCCTCACGCCTTGGGCGTGCCAGGTCTTGTACTCGCTGCGGGCATACCACCGCGCCAGATTCACATAGTGCATGCCGCAGTCGTGGAACGAAGGGCCCTCGGCCTCGTGCCCCTCGCCGGGAGCCAGACCGGGTGTCATGTGACAGATACGCATAATGGCCAGTTCGCCCAGCTCACCACGGTCCACGGCCTCGCGCATCGTGTGGTGGTACCAGGCATTCTGCAGGTACATATTGGCGGTGCTCAGGATGGGCGCGTCTTCCACGAGGCGCACGGCTTCCCACTCATGGTCGATCGTGTCGGCAATGGGCTTCTCGGCAATAATATGCTTGCCGGTATCGATGGCTTTACGGATTTGTGCTAAACGGACATTCGCGGTCGTGCTCAGAACGACAACGCGGACACGTTCGTCAGCAAAGATGGGGGCATCGTCAGCCACAATCTTTGCGTCGGGGGCTTGCTTGTGAGCCACTTCGCGGCTCTCGGCATCAACATCGCAGATGTATGCGACCTGATAGTTATTATTTTTTTGGAACTCCTTTAAATAGTAGCGTCCCATGCGGCCGAAGCCGATGATTCCTACGGGTATTATCATGTCGTTTTATGTGCTTTTCAAGGCTTTCAAGCCCAGAATCGCGACAAATATAGCACTTTTTTGTGGGTAAGAAGTGGATTTAAGATTTTTTAAACTCAAATCACCGCTATTTTCTTGCCTTCACGCACATAAACGCCTTTCTGAGTACGCTGTTGTGGGGCGCGCTGCCCGTTTATGGTGTACCAGTGATGTTTTTCCGCGGATTTGTTTTGGGTGACGCGTACGCCAGTGGTCTCGACCTTATCGATGCGGAAGTAATCAACCTTGAACCAACCGCTGTTGTCGGTGGCTGTGGAACCGTCGTTTTTGCGGTTACTGGTCTTGATACCGAGGGTCAGACTCTCACCTGCAGTGATGGGGACATAGACCTGCATGTCACGGAGCACGACACTCCCGCTGTTGCCGCCGGCATAACCCGCATAGCTATTGATCTCGCCAGCGGTGAGCAGGTTGGTGTAATCGCTCTCATAGCCGTAGTACTGGACGTAGTTGTTGGCGAAGAGGCGGCAGTTGGTCTTCTTGTTGTTCTCCACCCACAGCTTGCAGCGGACGCGGTATAGGCCGGGTGTCAGTTCGCTGGCGGGAATGGTCTGCGAAAGCTCGAAGTCGCTGGGCATGGGTATGGAGTTGAACCAGCAGACGTTATTGCCGTGGAAGTTGGTGGCGTCCTGATTGACGCCGTAAGAATCCAGGCCGTTGGCACCTTTCTTCATCGTGCCTTGCTGTGTCCAGCCACAAGGCACACCGCGCCCGATGGAACCTGTGGGATTCAGCTGGCAGCTGCTGTTTGACTCGAAATCGTAGTTCTGGATCAGTTGTTCCGTGAGGCTCAGGTCTTCCTCCTCAGGCAGTGTGACATAGATGTCGCTGACAACGATACCCGGATCGAGCAGCATCACGCGCACCTTCACGTTCTTTTCCTCCTTGGCTTTGTAGGTGACGGTAGCATCGTTGAAGCCCTGTTGAACGGTCTGATGCCATTTGCCCTCCATCGCCACGGTCTTCAGCGAGATGGTCTCGGCCTGACCGCCATCTACGGAGACGGCCACGCGCAAGTCGTAGGTGGTGTTGATGGGGAAGGTGGGGAGGCAGCGTACGGCGATGCTGTTGGCACCGGCTTTCACGGGTACCTCATATTCCAGATAGGGAGCCTCGGCGGCTTCGTATTTATTCATGTCCAGCGGCCAGATGGTGACACCGCGGTCGCTGATGCCCAGCCCCTCCAGCGTCTTGAAGTCGCCGCGATGGGACTTGTACGCGGCGGCGGGAATGGTCACGACGGGCGTAGCCTCCGGCACGGGGACGGTCATGCCGGCGATGCTGCTCTCGGTAGCGATTTCGGGCATCTGGAACTGTTGCAGGTTGCGTGGTTGGGCATTCATGATGTTCTTCCACTTGCCGCCGGAGATGCCGTTGTTGTAGCGGTTGGTAAGCGTCATGATCTGACGGTAGGCGTTGCGTGCTTCCTGTGCATAGGCCAGCGCCTGCTCGCGCTGTCCGTAGGCCGCCAGTTCCAGACTCTGTGCGGCGCGGAAGATCTTGACATTCATATAGTAAGCGCCCTTGACGGGGTACTCGATGAGTTGGTAGAAGGCATCTGTGAGCGTGGCGGGAATCTTCGCCTTGACGGCATCCACCTGATCGGACAGCGCCTTGTAATCGGCCACGCGCTGGTCCTTCTCGGCGTTGGTATAGTCAATGGCAAAGATGTGCTCCGGCTTGCCACCCATACCCAGACGGTAATACTCGCGCTTGATGGCAGCCAGCTCATCAGCCAGGTCCTCGCCAAAGGTCTCGGCTGCCCAGTGGCGGCTGTATTCGTAGGCTTTCTCGGGCATCCAGGCGTCGATGTCCCAAGCCAGATCCATGCAGAACTCCAATTCAGCCTCGGCAGGTTTGATATCGCCTACATTGATGACCCACAGCGTCTTGATGCCCTGGTCATAAGCACGTGAGAGCTCATAACTGATGAGCGATGGAGAATGGGAGCAGAGCCACAGGTAGTCGTTGGGCGTGCCCCAATAGGAGACGTGGTAGTAGATACCATTGCCACCGCTGCGGGCCTGTTCGGCAGGGAGGGGCAGCTGACGGATGTAGCCGTGGTTGTCATCCACCCAGCAGAGGGTCACGTCCTCAGGCACTTGCAGACCGGCATTGTAGGCATCCAGCACCTCCTTGTAGGGGATAAAGAGCTGCGGCACAGTGGCTGGCTCTCCTACGTGCTTGGCGATGAGGGAGCGCTGAAAGTCGATAATCTCGGTGAGACCGCGTACTTTATCCTCCGTGGAGGGATAGCCGGAGATGCCCCAGTCGTGGACACCGCGCATACCCAATGTGTACATCGCGGAGTAACCTACACTCTCCGCCACACGCTCCTCCCAGTAGGTCTGGATCTTCTCCTTGTTGGTGACGTAGTTCCAGTCCTCGTTGGTTCCGCTCCAGGGCTCATGGCGCCATTCCCATTCGTTGTCGCGCAGCATCTGCTCGCAGTGGCTGGAACCCAGCATGATATCGTATTTCTTGGCCACGGGAAGGTTCTCCTTGTTGGCCCAGAAGGCCTCGGAACAGAGGTGCATGGCGGGCCACAGGGTATTGGCGCGGAGGCGCAGCAACAGCTCCATTACGCGGGCGTACGCGTTGGGACCTATATTACTATATTTACGGTCAATACCTTTGGCAGCCCATGGCTGGAGTCCAAAGTCCTCGTCGTTGATGAAGATGCCGCGGTACTTCACGGACGGCTCCTTGGAAATGGTCTTGTCACCCGTGACATAGACCTCATCGCGATGGGCGGGGGTGACATCAGCCCACCAGATATACGGCGAGACGCCCATCTGACGGGACAGCTCCAGCAGACCGTAGGCGGTGCCTCGCGGCGTGGAACCATAGACGACAAGGGCGCGCTCCACATCCGGGAGTGGATGCTCAACCAACTGCAGACCATACACCTCCCACTTGCCGCGAACGGTTTCTGCATCAATCTTACCAGCCTCGGCCAGCGCATCAATGAGGGATGACTGACCTAAGGTGCCGGCCAGAATAGGGGCTGCGGTGGTGGCCGTGGAACTGACCGTCAGCGCATGACCTGTCACAGCCTCAACGTCGGAGGCCAGGCAAGCGGCAATGGTCTTGACGACTTCTGCATCGTTGTCGGCCACTACGACTTCGGCTTGTGCCGAGGGCGTTGCGATGGTAAAGGCACCGCTCGTAGAGGTGCTTGTCACTTGGATGGGTTTGCTGCAGGCCGCCAGCGCCACGACCATCAGCATACTGGCAAGAATGGATTTTCTGAACATAATCTGTGCGATTTTAATGAATATTGGTATGCAAAAGTATAAATTTATGGTTGCACTTGATAGAAAATGTGAATCATTAAAGGCAAAATACTTTTCAAAAGCTTGTTTCTGACCCCTTCACGACACGAAAAGCAGACGGTTTTTCCAAAAAAATGCGGTCAAACCGAAAAAAATCATCATTCTTCCATCATAATTCATAAATATTACTTACCTTTGCACCCGCAAAAGCAAGTGCGTCGCCCAGATGGCGGAATCGGTAGACGCGCTGGTCTCAAACACCAGTGGGGCAACCCGTGCCGGTTCGACCCCGGCTCTGGGTACTTGCTAAAAACAGTGAAGGTGCTATCCATCGATAGCACCTTCGCTGTTTTCTTTTATCTGTTCGTCAGTTCTTCTCGAACTCACCACGAATGGCATCGGCTACGGCCTGCATCTCATCAGCAGGCAACTGCAGCTTAGGGTTGGAGAAGAGCATATCCTTCTCACTCTGCATGGGGATGAGGTGGATGTGGGCGTGGGGTACTTCCAGACCCAACACGGCCTCGCCAACCTTCACACAGGGAATCACCTGCTTGATGGCACGGGCTACGCGCGCTGCAAAGACATGCAGGCGAGCCAACTCATCATCCTCGAGGTCGAAGATGTAATCTACCTCGCGGCGGGGAATCACCAACGTGTGACCCTTCACCAACGGGTTGATGTCGAGGAAAGCATAGAACTCCTCGTTGCTGGCGCAGCAGTAGCTGGGAATCTCGCCAGCGGCAATCTTACTAAAGATACTCATATTAATCTTCAAAGCTAATGCCAAGAATCTGCAACTGGATCTTACCCTGAGGAACGGTGATGTCCACTACCTCACCAACCTTGCGACCCAGCAGACCTTGGGCGATGGGAGTTTTCACGCTGATCTTACCCTCGCGCAGATTGGCCTCTGTCTCGCTGACGATGGTGTAGGCCATCTTGGCTTTGTTCTTCACATTCATGAGTTCTACGCGGCTGAGAATCTGCACGGTATCTGTGCTGAGTTTGCTGGTGTCGATGATCTTGGCATCAGCAATGGTAGCCTTCAGTTGATTAATCTTCATCTCAAGCAGGCCTTGTGCTTCCTTGGCCGCATCGTACTCTGCGTTTTCGCTGAGGTCGCCCTTATCGCGAGCCTCCGCAATGGCAGCAGACGCCTTCGGACGCTCCACAGCTTCAAGCTGCTGAAGCTCGGCTACGAGCTTGTCGTAACCTTTTTGAGTCATGTAAGCCATTTATAATTATTTATTTAGTTATATTCTTAGGCGGTTGTGACAGACAAAAGGAAAAGAGCTCCGTTTGTTACACGGAACCCTCTCACGATTGTTTTGTGGGTGCAAAGGTAGGAGTAAAAACGATTCACTCCAAACTTTTTAAGGAAAATTTTAGAGTTCAGCCTCAATGGCGCGCTCTAAATCCTCAATTTGTTCCTGACGAGCCCGCATCTCCGAACCGCGACCGATGAGGAAATAGGCGGGGAGGGCCTGCACGTTGTACAGACGCACCATATCGTTGTTGATGCCTTCCTCGCAATAGACGCAGACCCATGGCAGCTGTTCGCACATGGTCTTCCAGTAATGCTCGTTGCCGTCCAGCGACACCTGGAAGATCTCTAACCCGCGGCTATGGTACTTGGCATACAGCTCGCGCAGCAGGATGGTGCGTTGCTGGCTCTGGGGCAGCCCATAAGCCGTGAAGTCCAGAAGCACCACATGATCATGGAGCTCTGAGAGGCGTCGTTCCGTTCCATGGATATCCGGGAAACCGAAATCGATGATGCCGCTCTCGCGAATCTTCTCACCGTCAATCTGTAGCTCGATAGGGCGCACCTGACGGGTGTTGCGCATCCCGCGCAGGGCGATATTGCGGAGATTCTCGGTGCGACGACTATAGGGATAGCGCATTTCCCATTGCGTGGCCACGGCGGCAAAGCACTGCACGTCGCTCTTATCCGTCTCGGCGTTGAACAGGAGTTGGTTGCCGATGGTCTGGAAGAGTGCAAAGTAGGCGGCCGGGGAGCCTGGGGCGGGGAAGATATAGTCGCGCTTGAGGGTCTGCTTGTAGTTGTCCACCAATGCCTGTGCTGCATCCACTTTTTCCAGTGCCGAATGTGTGGCATCGGCATCGAGGGCCTTGAGTTGTTGTTGCAGCTGGATGTTCAGCAGCGAGATGGTCTTCATCGTACGGGCATCGTCATTGCCTTGGATGTCATAGTCCGTAGCCATCTTGGTCATGGGCGCTTCTACGTGGATGTCCTCCAACGAATCGACCACGAAGTTGATGACCTGACGGGCAATGCGCAAACGGTAAAACTCCGGTGACGCGGTAGAATCCTGCACGGCACCTTTCACCACGAAGGAAAATGCACCGTCGGCTTTCAGACGTATGGAGTCGATAGCCTGAGGACCCTCCAGTGACATGGCTTCAAGCACCAGGGTAGAATCTGCGGCATCTGTGATGACACCGTCAACACGGAATGTGGGGGTATCGCTGGTGCATGACACCATGGTCAGGAACAGGTAGCACACCAATAGCACGATGAGGGCCATCGCTACCACACCTTTCATAATACCCATATTTGTCTTTTGCGCTCTTCTCTTTCTCATTTTTATAATCCTTAAATCTTCAAATCCCTAAATCCTCAAATCCTTAAATCCCCAAATCCTTAAATCCCCAAATCCATGAGCGTTTCCACCGCCTTCTTCACATCCTTGTCATTCAGCGCATGATGCTGTATGGAGCCGCGGTTGTGGTAGTAGCGGCTGATGAGGGCGCTCTCCAGATAGGGTTGGATATGGTGACGGAAACGTTGCAGGTCTGCGCGCAGGTCGTTTTCCTTGAGCTTGGCTTCCAGCGCATCGAATGCCGCACGGGCTTCGTCGTAGCGACCTTCCGCACGCGCCAGTTGTCGCAGTTGGTTCAGCGCCGTGGCTGTGCGTGCATTATACGTGAAATCGCTGGCCGCAATCTGCTCGATGAAATCGGCGTATTCTGCATCTCTCAGAGCGAAACGGTCGGGGGTGGCGATAGCTTCATGCGTAGCGGCATAGTTGTTGCAATAGGTGAAATACGCATCTGAGCTGAAGAGGTCATAGACCATCGTGGGAACACTATCCACTGTCAGGACACTATCGGGCAGGACGCCACCGCCG
Organism: Bacteroidaceae bacterium; assembly: GCA_024698925.1. Classification (GTDB taxonomy): domain Bacteria; phylum Bacteroidota; class Bacteroidia; order Bacteroidales; family Bacteroidaceae; genus Physcousia. The sequence continues at coordinate 12,040 of JAILQO010000002.1, forward strand.
TCGCGTACGGGACGTCCTAGGCGCGTACGGAACTCATGCGTGAGGCTGTCGGGTAGGGTAGTGGCGGCACCGTCGCGGGTACGGTGACGGTAGTCGTAGGCCTGGATGCAGCGTCCCGACGGGATATAGTAGCGGGCGGTGGTGATCTTCAGGTTGCCGCGATAAGGTACTTCGCGAATACCTTGCACGAGGCCCTTGCCGTAAGTACGTTGTCCGAGGATGACGGCACGGTCCAAATCCTGCAACGCACCGCTGATGATCTCTGCGGCCGATGCGGAACCGCTGTTCACGAGCACGGCCAGCGGCATCACGCTGTCAATCGGCTCGTCCGGAGTGCGGTATTCATGGCAGCTGGCGGGCAGCTTACCACGTGTAGAGACCACCAGACTCCCCTTGGGTACAAACATACCCACGATCTCCACGGCTTCTACGACGGCACCACCGGGGTTGTCGCGAAGATCCAGGATGAGCTTCTTCATGCCTTGCTGACGCATCTCCGTGATGGCGTAGCGTACGTCGCGGGAACATTTCTCGGTGACGCTCGTGAGGTAGAGATAGCCCACCTGATGTGCCTTGTCCACAAATCCGTACCAAGGCACAGCGGGTGTCTGTATCTGCCTACGTGTGATCTTGAAGGCCAAGGGTTTCTTCTCGCCCTGTCGCTGTACACGCAACTCAAAGGTCGTTCCGGGCTCACCGCGCAGGTTCTTGCTCACATCTGCTACGGGCCATCCCTTCGTGTCCTTGCCGTCGATGGACAATATCACATCGCCAGCTCGCACACCCGCCTCCTGGGCGGGACTACCCTCGTAGGGCTCCTCAATGGCGCAGCGGTCCTCTTTCTTATAAGCACGTATGATGGCACCGATGCCGGCATAGCGCCCTGTGGCCATTGTCTTCAGGTCGTCCTGGTCGTTATCAGGGAAATATACGGTGTAAGGGTCTATCTCGCTGAGCATCCCGTCGATGGCCCAGCGCACAGCCGTGTCAGCTGATAGTGTATCTACATAGAACATGTCCAACTGGCGGTAGATGTCAGCAAAGATTTCCAGGTTTCGGGAGATATCGAAACCCGTTTGTCCCTGTACCGTCAGTGGCAACATCATCAGCGCTGCCAGTCCCCAACATTTCATCCTTCTCTTGTACATATATATAATAATAAGGTGTCTTTAAACCTACAAATTGATGGCCTCCCGCAATCGGTCCGGATCCACTTGTGTGCCCATGACCTGTATGACCTCTGCCGCTGTGCGGTTACCATAGCTGAGGCAAGTCTCAAGACTTTCTCCGTGGATGAGGCCATGCAGGAAACCTGCAGCAAAGAAATCACCCGCCGCCGTGGTGTCAACTGCCTTGCGCTGAAGGGCTGGGGCGAAGAAAACCTCATCGCCCGTCTTCCGACTCATGCCCAGGGCTCCACGCTTGCCAACCTTCACCACCGCGATGTCTGTCAGTGTGGCTAACTGACGTAGTGCCAGCTCCGGATCCTCCTGCCCACAGAAGGCTACAGCCTCCTCTTCGTTGGCAAAGGCAATATCTACGTAGTCGCGAATCAATTCATAGATGAAGGCGTGATGCTCACGGACAATGTTCCAGGAGGCCAGATCGTAGCTCACCTTTAGTCCAGCGGCCTTGGCAGCCTTTAGGATCTCTCCCAGTTGCACATGATCCTGCAGCAGGTATCCTTCGATATGCAGCAGGTCGTACTGCCTGAGGTCCACTTCCTGTAGGGCTAATCCCAACTGCGGGGCCGCACCGAGGTGTGTGGCAAAAGTGCGCTCATGATCGGGCGTCACCAGCGTGTTGGCCGTACCCGTCTGTTCTCCTTCGATGACCGCTAGATGTGCTTCGATGCCTCTGGCCTGTGTCTGCTCGATGAAGAAACGCCCCGTCTCATCATCACCTACAGCACCAATCACTCCCGTTTGGTTTCCCAATACCGCCAGCGCATGGATAGTGTTGGCGGCACTGCCACCTGTTGCACGTTCCATGGGGAGACCGACAAGACGCTGGCGCAGGCGCATCAGACCCTTGCGGTCGATATGTGACATGCCGCCCTTGGGCAGCCCGAGTTCAAGAAGAAGCTTTTCGTCGGCTAAATGGACCAAAATATCCACTAAAGCGTTGCCAATTCCTATGATTTTTGTCATGACTTTGAAAATTTTCTGCAAAAGTATTGTTTTATTTTGAGAAAAGCACTACTTTTGCGCCGCAATTCCGAGATAAAAAGCGTTAAAACGTCGTTTTGCCCTCGTTCCAGCGCATTTTATCGCCCGAAAAGGCAAGAGGACACTGCTTCAGTAGCTCAGTTGGTTAGAGCACCTGACTGTTAATCAGGGGGTCGTTGGTTCAAGCCCATCCTGGAGCGCCAATCTCGGAATAGTACTGCTTCAGTAGCTCAGTTGGTTAGAGCACCTGACTGTTAATCAGGGGGTCGTTGGTTCAAGCCCATCCTGGAGCGCAAAAAAGCCGAGAGTCATCTCGGCTTTTTCTAAATATAATAACAATATGGTAAAGATTGGAACGCCCCTGACGAAGGTGGCCAAGAAAGCACTGTTGTGCGGTTCTGGAGAGTTAGGTAAAGAAGTGGCCCTCGAGCTGCAACGTTATGGTGTTGAGGTAATTGCCCTCGACCGCTATGAGAACGCTCCTGCCATGCAGGTGGCTCATCGTAGTTATGTGCTCTCCATGCTGGATGGTGCCAAACTGCGCGAAATCATTGAGAAGGAGCAGCCGGATATGATTATTCCGGAGGTGGAGGCCATCGCGACACCTACGCTCGTGGCGTTGGAAAAGGAGGGGTATAATGTGATCCCCACCGCTAACGCTACCTTCCTGACCATGAACCGCAAGGGTATCCGTCAGCTGGCGCACGAGACATTGGGACTTCCCACTTCCAACTACCGCTTTGCCGCTACGCGCGAGGAGTTTGATGCTGCCATCAAGGTGGTGGGTACTCCTTGTGTCGTGAAGCCTATTATGAGTTCTTCTGGTCACGGCCAGAGCGTGTGCAAGACGCCGGCTGATGCTGATAACTCTTGGAATATCGCTCAGGAAGGCGGACGTGCTGGCGCTGGCGAGGTCATCGTAGAGGGCTTTGTGAAATTCGATTATGAGATTACCCTCCTCACCATTCGCCACAGCGGTGGTACTACCTTTCTGAATCCTATTGGCCACCATCAGGTGGATGGCGACTACCGCGAGTCCTGGCAGGCACAGCCCATGAGTGAGAAGGCACTGGCGCAGGCGCAGGACATTGCCAAGAAGATTACCGATGCCCTGGGCGGTTATGGTATCTTTGGTGTGGAGATGTTCGTCTGCGGTGATGATGTGCTCTTCAGTGAGGTATCACCTCGTCCGCACGATACGGGTATGGTTACGATGATCTCGCAGGATCTGTCTGAGTTTGCGCTACATGCTCGCGCCGTGCTGGGTCTGCCTATTCCCAAAGTGAATTTCTTCGGTCCCAGTGCTTCCAAGGCCATCGTGGTTGAGGGCGACACCACCATGGTGGAGTTCGAAAATTTGGATGAAGTACTCTCCGAGCCCGATGTGCAGATCCGTCTCTTCGGTAAGCCCTTTATCAAGGGCCATCGTCGCATGGGCGTCCTGCTGGCACGTGATGAGAGTGTGGAGAAAGCGCTGGCGAAGGTGGAGCGTGCTTATGCGAAGCTCAAGGTGAGCGTGCTTTGAAGAGAATCTCCAATCATAATACGTTTGGCAAATGGGGCGAAGATGTCGCGGTGAACTATTTGCTGGAACGCGGCTTTGAGATTTTGGCCCGCAACTGGCGGCATGAGCATAAGGAGATAGATATCATCGCCCAGAAGGACAGTACCTTGTATTTCGTGGAGGTCAAGACGCGTCATGGCGAAGAATGGAAAGCCGAGGATGCCATTACCCCCAAGAAACGAACGCTCATGTGGCGTGCTATGATGGCATGGAAGTTGCAGCATCCATCACCGATGCCTGTCCGATATCCCGTTATCGCTATCGTGATTCACGAGCCGGGCGTCCCGCCTGAGATCCGTTGGCACGATAGCGTTTGGGATGTATGATTCGCGAGACTCTTACAAAAAACAGTGGTCTTAGAAGGGTATTTGGTAACGATACCCGATGCCACCGGTGAATCCTTGCCCATGCACCAGACAGGCTTGGATGAACAGTTGTTGCCAGAACAACACATCAGCTCCCGCATTCACACCAACGCCATCCCATTCAGCAACGATGCGCAGTGGACGATAGAATGACGGGCGTATGGTGAGACCACCCGCTACGCCTCGCCTCTCTTTGTTGGCATCCGACGGATAATAGCGATAGGCGAGGTGAGTGCCTAACTCATTTCCTCCGATCTCGAAATGCTTCGTGGCGGCGATATAGACGTTCTGGAAGTAGTTGTTAGTATTGGCATTAGTCTCAAAAGATCGCTTGAATCGTCCTACGTCATCACATCCGATAGCCACCGCAGGCCACCATCGTCCTTCCTTCAGCGGTCGCACCTTCACGTTCACATGCCGGTCCTCGTTATAGTAGCCTAATGGTTCGCCGTCACGGCCATTGCGATTCATGTACAACATTGCCGCAGAGTACGAAGCCTCGAACCATGAGAATCCGGTAATACCGATGGTGTATCCCATCGTGTTGTATTTCTCGCCACCTCGGTTTAGCTGTGCTGGGGTAAAACGCTTGTCCAAGAACGATGCCCCACCATGGAACGTGCCAGCCGAGTCTGTCTCCGCACTCGGCACCTGCAGCAGTCCCGTTGTGCCATGATATGCCTGAGCAGCCATCTGCCCGATGGTCACTCCCAAAAAGATTACTATGATGCCAATCTTCTTCATTAAATGTAATCCCCTCTTAAACTCCTTAAACTTCTTGGACCCTTAAACTCCTTTAACCCTACATCCCTGGCCTCCTGATGGTTAGCTGAATGGCATCAGGATGTTGAACCGCGAATGCCTCTGCATCCTCAACCACACATGCTAGATAGCCTCCACCTCCGGCCCCCGGCATCTTCCATGCAAGTACTTTGTCTCGATACTGGTCGATGTAGGAAGAAACACAACCTTGTATCATAGCGGGGAACATTGCCACCTGCGCCTCGAAGGAAGCTTGGTATGCCTGTGCAAAGGCCTTTAGGTCTTTGTTTAGAATGGCTTTCCAGCAATCATCCGCAGCCTTGGCCAGTGCCTGCACCTTTTCCAGCGTAATATCCTTTCCTTCCACCACACTGCACCCTGGCTGACGTGGTTCCATGGGAATCATCACCAGATGGTTTTCCAACCACGAGAGCACGGTCTCGTCGTAGCATGTCTCAATCTTCTCCGGCCAGAAGCGGTTGTTATAGTAATGGCGGCAAAGACCGGGAATGCAGATTCCGATGCTGTCCTGAGCCCCGCTAATGATCCCATCAGATCTTTCCGGGTCGTTCTCGAAGCAGAACACCAGCTTGGCCAGCATCTCGGGGTCCATATTGGGCAGCTGGTATGGCCATATCTGTTTGATCATGTTGCGGGTGCTGGTGCTCAACCCACAGCGCTCACGAATCTCGAAGGTGGGTTCCAGCGAGATGGTGATGGCCCAACCCGGAGCATATTGGCTTACATACGGTTGGTCAATCCAGGTGCCGGCAAGGTCCAAACGTGTCGGAATCTGAGAGGTCGTCTTTTTTAAGTCCGTCGAAGACCGCGCTTGCAACCCCTCCTGTGGAACGCGCTGCAGTACCACGTATTCAATGCCCCGTTCTTCGCAGACTTTCCGTTTGTCGTCATTACCTCCATCCTCATTCACAACGAGGATGTCTGGTTTGACAATATCCAGCGTAGGCAGAAAATCCAGAATCCCGTTTCCTTGGTTGATGAACGCATCCTTCACATATCGGATACTCTTCACCATGAACAGGCGTTCCTGCTCGCTGTAAATGGTCTTATGGTGCTTATAGCCCTCGATGGTCTTGTCCGAGCCAATGCCGACATACAAGTCCCCATATTCCGCCGCCTGACGGAAGAACTCCACGTGACCGCTATGCAGCAAATCATAACATCCCGACACAAATACTTTTTTAGCCATACCCGAATCTTGTGATATGAAACATGAAACTGGCTGCAAAGATACAACTCTTTCACGAGTAAATCTCTTTTTTTAGCCTTTTTCTCAGTTCCAACAGTAATATTTCCTCGATTTTACTACTGAACAAGAAATAGTATTTAATACTATGTGGTCATCCAATACCGTCGTTCCTGATCTGACATCTTCTCGATGGCATAGCGCAGCATAGTGCGAGGCATCTCGTGGGCATGCTGACGCAGGAAGTCTCTTAATAAGTCCATAGAGCACCGCTTACCCATTTCGCGCAACATCCAGCCCACTGCCTTATGCATCAAGTCATGCGGATGGTGCAAATGTATCTCCGCATAGCGCAAGCACCACGATGGGTCCCCCATCTGTGACGTCTTCCACGAGCACACGATGCTCATGCGCTGCTTCCACAAGTTATCGCTCTGTGCCAGCTCATCCAGCACCTTTATCTTATAGTCCCTATCACCAAGGTTCGTTGGTAGTAGCAGCCAATGCCCCAGAATTTTATGCACAGACAAATCCACGAGGTCCCAGTTGTTCGCCCGTTCCGCATATTTGAGGTACATCGTCAAGATCTCATCACGACCACGAATGGCAGCCTCATCGTTTTCGAGCCGCTTTGCACTCAACTTTTCAAACTTCGCCACCAATATCAGCAAGCCACAGAGCCTCACCTCATGCCATTTGCTCATCAGCAACTCCGGTACCTCACTCAAGGGAAAGTCCTTCCATGCAGCCTTTACCACCTCCCTTGTCTGTGGCACCTTCAGTCCAAGGAACTCATCGCCCTCACCGTACTCACCAGGTCCCGTCTTAAAGAACCCCATGAGCACTCTTCGCTGCTCCTCGTTCTGCAGCGACTCCATATACGAGATGATTTCCTTGGCTGTCGTTTTTCCCTTGAAACTTGAATCTTGAAACCTGAAACTATCGATTAATAGTTTTCCGCTTTAATCTGGAAATAGCTCTGCGGATGGTCACACACTGGACAAACCTCGGGAGCCTTCTTGCCGATGACGATATGGCCGCAGTTGCTGCATTGCCAGATGACATCACCCTCGCGAGAGAACACCACAGCATCCTCGATATTCTTCAACAACTTGCGATAACGCTCCTCATGGTGCTTCTCGATAGCCCCCACCAGTTCAAACTTCGCGGCAATCTCGTCGAAGCCCTCCTCGCGGGCCTCCTTGGCCATACGCGCATACATGTCCGTCCACTCGAAGTTCTCGCCATTGGCAGCATCCGCCAGATTCGTCTTCGTGTCACTCACGCTACCGCCATTCAGGTACTTATACCACATCTTCGCGTGCTCCTTCTCGTTGGCAGCGGTCTCCTCAAAAATAGCGGCAATCTGCACGTAGCCATCCTTCTTGGCCTTAGAAGCAAAATACGTGTACTTGTTGCGTGCCATACTCTCGCCTGCAAAAGCCTCCTTGAGGTTCTGCTCGGTCTTTGTTCCTTTCAGTTCTTTCATAATTTTATATAGTTTATTGATTTAAACACAGCGGTAGCAAATTCTTCACTCTTCATTCTTCACTCTTCACTTAGAAAGCCTGCTTTCTATCACGTTCCAGTCGATAATCTGCCAGAGAGCGGCCAGATGGTCGGGACGACGGTTCTGATAGTCCAGATAGTACGCATGCTCCCACACGTCAAAGGTCAGCAGCGGCTTCAGCCCCTTCTGAATGGGATTGGCGGCATTCGTCTCCTGGGTAATCACCAGTTTGCCATCCTTATCGGCCGACAACCACACCCAACCAGAGCCAAAGAGCGTTGCCCCACCCTTCTGGAAAGCATCCTTGAACGCCTCGAACGACCCAAAGTCTCGCTCAATGGCGTCAACCAACTTTCCCGTAGGCGCATTGTCGGCCTTAGGCGCACAAAATTGCCCAAAGTACAGATTGTGGTTCAGTATCTGCCCTGCGTTATTGAGGATTGCGCCCTCACCATGGAGCACGAGTTCTTTCAGCGCTTCAAATTCTCCAAGGCTCCCCTCGCCCTTTGGAGAGGGGTTAGGGGGTGAGGCTAGCCCATTGAGGTTATTCACATACCCCGCCAGATGCTTCCCATGATGAAAAGCTATCGTCTGCTTACTGATTACCGGTTCCAATGCGTCGATCGCATATGGTAGCGCCATCAACTCAAACTTCTTCATATC
>JAILQO010000052.1 GCA_024698925.1 Bacteroidaceae bacterium
CTCAGAAAATCAAGCCAAATGAGTGGATAAACGGACATTGGTACGAGCCGAGTATGCCCTCTGATGAGCAAACTCCAACTGAACGGAGACAGAAGGAACGGCTTCCACTCAACAATATTGATTTTTAGAACTTCCCTTAAGTAAAATGGGCTAAAATACTTAAGGGCGCAAAAAGCGATATGCCTTTTCGCGGGGAGAGATAAGGTGTGTTGCTCCCGGAGAAAAGGCATATCGCTATGTGAGGGTAGGGTGGCGTTAAACCGGAATCTTGTCGATGCGCTTCTGGTGGCGTCCGCCCTCGAACTCGGTGGCAAAGAACTCGTCCATGATCTTGGCTGCCATCTCGTTGTCGATGAAGCGGCCGGGCATGACGAGGACGTTGGCGTTGTTGTGCTGACGGATGAGGTGGGCAATCTCTGGTATCCAGCAGAGGCCGGCACGAATGGACTGATGCTTGTTCAGCGTCATATTGATGCCCTCGCCGCTGCCACAGATGGCGATGCCGGGATAGACCTCGCCAGCCTCAATGCCGCGCGCCAGCGCGTGACCGAAGTCGGAGTAGTCGCACGAGTCCTCCGTATAGGTGCCATAGTCCTTCCAGGCAATGCCGCGCTCGTCCAGATAGGACTTGACAAATTGTTTAAGGGCATAGCCAGCATGATCAGAGGCGAGGCCGACTATGGACCCACCCCCAACCCCTCCCGTCAGGGAGGGGAGAGGCTGGCGCGTAGTGTCGTTATTTGTACTCATAGTTGGGAAACAAATTCAAATCTTGAAAGGTATCCACACTCCCCCTACAAGGGGGAGCGGGGAGGGGGTCTTTATAGCTTCTTTACCTGTTCGTACACATTCTCGGCGGTGAAGCCTAACTTCTCGTCCAGCACCTTGTAGGGAGCGCTGAAGCCGAAGCTCTGCAGGCCCCATACGCTGCCGTCGGCACCTACCAGACCTTCGAGGTTGACGGGCAGACCGGCGGTGAGACCGAATTTCTTCACGCCTGCGGGCAGGATAGCCTGCTGGTATTCCTTCGGCTGGCTGCGGAACAGACCCTCGGAAGGTACGCTGACGATGCGCACTTTCACGCCGTCCTTGCGCAACAGCTCTGTGCCGGCTACGAGGGTAGAAACCTCGGAACCGCTGGCGAGCAGGATGACATCAGGATTCTCGTCGCTGCCTGCTACGATATAGGCTCCCTTAGCGGCCTGAGCGTAGTCGTTGCCTGCGGGCAGGTCGGCGATGTTCTGGCGGCTGAGGATGAGGGCTGTGGGGCTGTCGGTATTCTCCATTGCCAGACGCCATGCAGCGGTGGTCTCCTGTGCATCTGCGGGACGCAGCACGAGGGTGGAGTTCTTGCCGTGGTGGTTCTTCAGCTTCTCCATGAGGCGGATCTGGGCTTCCTGCTCAACGGGCTCGTGGGTAGGACCGTCCTCGCCGACGCGGAAGGCATCGTGTGTCCAGATGAACTTCACGGGCAGCTCCATGAGGGCAGCCATACGGACTGCGGGCTTCATGTAGTCGGAGAACACGAAGAAGGTACCGCAAGCGGGGATGACACCGCCGTGCAGAGCCATACCGATGCAGCAGCAAGCCATCGTGAGCTCAGCCACACCAGCCTGGAAGAAAGCACCGCTGAAGTCGCCAGCCTTGAGGGCCTGCGTCTTCTTGAGGAAGCCGTCGGTCTTATCGGAGTTGGAGAGGTCGGCGCTGGCGCAGATCATGTTGGGAACCTGCTCGGCGAGGACGCTGAGAACGGCTGCGCTGGCGTTACGGGTAGCGTCGCCGGCCTTCTGCTGAACCTTGGTCCAATCTACCTTCGGAGCCTTGCCGCTGAACCATTCAGCCTGTGCGGCAGCCTTGGCGGGATTAGCCTGTGCCCAAGCAGCTTCTTCGGTCTTACGCTCGGTTGCGATAGCCTTCAATTCTTGGGCGCGCTTAGCGTAAAGCTCCTTAACATCGTCGAAGATAACAAACGGATTCTCAGGGTTTCCGCCCAAATTGGTTATAGTATTTCTGTAAGCGTCGCCGCCGAGGGGAGCACCATGCGTCTTGCAGTTGCGCTCGTAGCTGGAACCGTCCTCCTTGAGGGCGCCCTTACCCATGATGCACTTACCGATGATGAGGGCGGGTTTGCCCTTCACGGCCTTGGCAGCCTCGATAGCCTTGCGGATCTGTGCGGCATCATTACCGTTGATCTCGAAGACTTCCCAACCGAGGGCGCGATACTTGGCAGCGGTGTCCTCGTTCATGACTTCCTTGGTCTCGGTAGAGAGCTGGATGTCGTTGGAGTCATAGAACATAACGACGTTGTCCAGACCCAGTGTGCCTGCGATGCGGGCTGCGCCCTGTGAGATCTCCTCCTGCACGCCGCCGTCGGAAATATAAATGTAGATGGTCTCCTTCTCAAAGGTGGGGTTGCCGGTGTGGGCAGCCAGGAACTTGGCAGCGATGGCAGCACCGATACCGAAGGTGTGGCCTTGACCCAACGGACCGCTGGTATTCTCAATGCCGCGCTTGGGGTCAGCCTCGGGGTGACCCGGGGTGGGAGAGCCCCACTGACGAAGCTGCTGCAGCTCGTCGAGCGAGAACTTGCCGATGAGTGCCAGCTGGCTGTAAAGCATCGGAGCCATGTGGCCTGGATCGAGGAAGAAACGGTCACGGCCTACCCATGTGGGATCTGCGGGGTCGTAGTTGAGGTACTCGCTGTAGAGCACGTTGATGAAATCTGCACCACCCATGGCGCCGCCCGGGTGGCCACTCTTGGCCTTCTCGACCATCGACGCAGCCAGGATACGGATGTTGTCCGCTGCGTGGTTCAATGTCTTGATGTCGTTCATTTGTTAGCGATTATTAATGATTAATTATGTATATTGTTGATGAATTTGCCTGCAAATGTACATAAAAGAATTTAACATTCCGCACATTTTACATATTTTTATTCGCAAGAAGCTGCAAGAAAGTGCTTTTGGCACACCTTTTGCATCAAAGTGAGACGAGATTAGAAATACTAAAACATCCATAACAATGCAAAAAGGTAATATCGGAGTAACAACCGAGAACATTTTCCCGGTTATCAAAAAGTTTCTTTATAGTGATCACGAGATCTTCATCCGTGAGATTGTGTCGAATGCCGTAGATGCTACGCAGAAGCTGAAAACGCTTGCGGGCAAGGGCGATTTCCAAGGCGAAATGGGCGACCTGAAGGTGTGCGTCAGCGTAGACAAGGAGGCTGGCACCATCACTGTCAGCGACCGTGGTATCGGTATGACGGCCGAGGAGATTGACAAGTACATCAACCAGATAGCTTTCTCCGGCGCCAACGACTTCCTGGACAAGTACAAGGAGGATGCCAATGCCATCATCGGCCACTTCGGTCTGGGTTTCTACAGCTCGTTCATGGTCAGCGACCGCGTAGATATCATCACCAAGAGCTATCAGGACGCTCCCGCCGTGAAATGGAGCTGCGACGGCAGTCCCGAATTCACCCTCGAAGAGACGGAGAAGGCGGATCGCGGCACTGACATCGTCATGCACCTCAGCGAGGACTGCAAGGAGTTCCTGGAGAAGGACAAGCTGGAAGGCCTGCTGAAGAAGTACTGCCACTTCCTGCCCGTACCTGTTGTGTTTGGCAAGAAGCAGGAATGGAAGGATGGCAAGATGGTTGATACAGAGGAGGATAACCAGATTAATGACACCACGCCGCTGTGGACACGCAAGCCCGCCGAGCTGAAGGATGAGGACTACAAGGAGTTCTACCGCAAGCTCTATCCGATGGCTGACGAGCCCCTGTTCTGGATCCACCTGAACGTGGACTACCCCTTCAACCTCACGGGTATCCTCTATTTCCCGAAGATCAAGAACAACCTCGACCTGCAGCGCAACAAGATTCAGCTCTACTGCAATCAGGTGTTCGTCACCGACCAGGTGGAGGGCATCGTTCCTGACTTCCTGACGTTGCTGCACGGTGTCATCGACTCCCCGGATATCCCATTGAATGTCAGCCGCTCATACCTGCAGAGCGACAGCAATGTGAAGAAAATCAGCGGCTATATCACCAAGAAGGTCAGCGACCGCCTCAGCGGTATCTTCAAGACCGACCGTAAGGACTTCGAGCAGAAGTGGGATGACATCAAGATATTTATTAATTATGGTATGCTCACGGAGGATGACTTCTACGAGAAGGCCAAGACCTTCTTCCTCATGAAGGACACCGAGGGCAAGTACTACACCCTCGAGGAATACCAGGCGCTCATCAAGGATGCACAGACCAATAAGGACGGCCAGCTCGTCTATCTCTATGCTGCTGATCGTGAGGCACAATACACCTATATTGACGCCGCACAGCAGAAGGGATACAATGTCCTGCTCCTGGACGGCCAGCTGGATACGCCGCTCGTGCAGATGCTGGAGCGCAAGCTGGAGAAGACGACCTTCACACGCGTAGACGCCGATGTCATTGACCGACTGATCCAGAAGGAAGACCAGAAGGGCGAGGCCCTGGAGGCGGTGCGTGCTGCCAATCTGTCAGCGGTGTTTGAGACCCAGATGCCCAAGACTGACAAAACGACATTCCACGTCGAGGCCAGCGCGATGGGCGAGGAGGCCATGCCTGTGGTCATCACGCAGAGCGAGTACATGCGCCGTATGAAGGATATGGCCCGCATTCAGCCGGGAATGGGCTTCTACGGTGAGATGCCGGATATGTACAACCTCGTCCTCAATACCGACAACCGCCTGATCAAGGAGGTGCTGGAGCAGAGCGAGAAGGCTACGGAAGAGGCCCTGAAGCCCATCGAGGCAGAACTGCGTGGGCTCAATGCCCGCAAGGCAGTTCTCCAGGCTGAGCAGGATAAGAAGAAGTACGATGAGATTACCGAGGCCGAGCGCGAGGATATGAATAAGTGCCGCGCCGACATCGAGGCAGAGGAACAGAAGAAGCGCGATGTACTGGCTGACTATGCCAAGGATAACGAGCGTGTACATCAGCTGATTGACCTGGCACTGCTGCAGAATGGATTGCTCACGGGCGAGGCGCTGACGCGCTTTGTCAAGCGTAGTGTCGATCTGCTCTAATAAGATTTTTCCCTCAAAAAGTTTGCAAAGTCCGCGGAAAACCCATACCTTTGCAGACGATTTGAGGGAAACACAGGGCTCCTTAGCTCAACTGAATAGAGCATCTGACTACGGATCAGAAGGTTGTGGGTTTGAATCCCGCAGGAGTCACTTTCCAGAGTAATGGACTTTTTGAAGGAGAAACTAACACAAATCACTTTACAGGTTTAGGAGTTAATACGAATGGAGAATAAACTCTCACCAAAGATAACAGAAATCCTTAATTTCGGAAAAGAGGAAGCGATGCGCCTGCGCTGCGAATACGTGGAGCCGGCTCATCTTATGCTGGCCATGCTCCGCGAGGAGGATTGCACCGCAATCGCTATACTCCGCCAGTTGGGGGTGGATCTCTCACGGGTCAAGATGATGCTTGAAACGCATTGTCAGGGCGCGTCGGACAACCACGACCCGCTGTTGGGTATGGAGGCTAGTCGTGTGATGAAGCTGATGATTCTTGAGGCTCGCGCGATGCAAGAGGAATGTGCTGATACGGAGCATCTGCTGCTCGCTTTCCTGCGCCACGAGAATGATACCGTAGGACGGATCCTCGGAGAGTTCGATGTGGACTATCAGACCGTCAAGAACACCCTCACCCAGAAACAGGACCCGCGGGCTGGCTTCGGCTTTACGGACGAGGATGAGGATGATGAGGAGGAAGACGACGATCTTCACGAAACAGGACGCCCGGGCCGCTCGGCGACGCAGGCCTCGACACGTAAACAAAACGGCAAGGATAGTGGGACACCCGCTCTGGATACCTTCGGGACGGACCTCACCAAGGCTGCTGCTGAGAAGCTGCTCGATCCCGTTGTGGGTCGAGAGCGCGAGATTCAGCGCGTGGCTCAGATCCTCTGTCGCCGTAAGAAGAATAACCCCATCCTCATTGGCCTGCCGGGCGTGGGCAAGAGTGCTATCGTAGAGGGCTTGGCGCTGCGCATCGTGCAACATCAGGTGCCGCGACTGCTCTATGACAAACGCGTCATTGTGCTGGATATGGCTTCCGTTGTGGCCGGTACGAAATATCGCGGACAGTTCGAGGAGCGCCTGAAGGCGATCATCAATGAGTTGCAGGCGCACAAGGAAATCATTCTCTTCATTGACGAGATTCATACCATCATTGGTGCGGGCTCGGCAGCGGGATCGATGGATGCCGCGAATATGCTGAAGCCGGCTTTGGCGCGCGGCGAGGTGCAGTGCATCGGCGCAACGACCATCGATGAGTATAAGAAGAGCATCGAAAAGGACGGCGCGCTGGAGCGACGCTTCCAGAAAGTGCTCGTAGAACCTACGACCATTGATGAAACGATCCAGATCCTGGAGAACATCAAGGATCGCTACGAGGATCATCACCACGTCAGATATAGCACGGAGGCGCTACACGCCTGCGTGAAGCTTACGGACCGCTACGTGACGGATCGCTGCCTGCCGGACAAGGCCATCGACGCGATGGACGAGGCTGGCTCAAGGGCACATCTGGTGAATATGCCTGTCAGCGATGATATCCTGCGCAAGGAAGAACTCTGCCAGCACCTCAAAGAACTGAAAGATGACGCTGTCAGTAAGCAGAACTTCGAGTTGGCAGCGGAGTATCGCGACCAGCTGGCAAACGAGGAAGAGCGCCTGGAACAGATGAAGAAAGACTGGGAACACCAGCTCAAGGATGTCCGCGAGGAGATCACGGAGGACCAAATCGCAGAAGTGGTGTCCATGATGACGGGTATTCCTGTGCAGCGGGTAGGGGAGAACGAGAACGAGCGATTGCGCAATCTCGGACCGAACCTCAAGGGCTCTGTTGTGGGACAGGATGATGCCGTGGATAAACTCGTGCGGGCTATCCAGCGCTCACGTGTAGGACTGAAAGATCCTAACAAACCTATCGGGACGTTTATGTTCCTTGGGCCTACGGGTGTCGGTAAGACCTACCTGACGAAACGACTTGCAGTAGCACTCTTTGGTAGCGAAGATGCACTCATACGTGTTGACATGAGCGAATATATGGAGAAGCACACCGTGAGCCGAATGGTAGGTGCACCTCCGGGATATGTCGGTTATGAAGAAGGCGGACAGCTCACGGAGCGCGTGCGTCGTAAACCGTATAGTATCGTTCTGCTCGACGAGATTGAAAAAGCGCATTCGGATATCTTCAATGTGCTGCTTCAGGTGATGGACGAAGGACGTCTCACCGACGGTAACGGCACCACGGTGGATTTCCGCAATACGGTCATTATTATGACATCCAATAGTGGTACGCGTCAGCTGAAGGAGTTCGGTCAGGGTATCGGTTTCACGGCAGGCGGCGATGTCAACAACCGCGAATATGCCCGCAGCATTATCCAGAAGACACTGCAGAAGCAGTTCTCGCCTGAGTTCCTGAATCGTCTGGATGACATCATATTCTTTGACCAGCTCTCAAAGGACAGCCTCCACCAGATTGTGGATATCGAGTTGCGTCCCCTACGCAAGCGCATTCAGGATATGGGTTATGACCTGCAACTGACGGACCAAGCCCGCTCTTGGCTCGCCACGAAGGGGTACGATGTCCAATTTGGTGCACGTCCACTCAAGCGACTCTTGCAGACGAGCGTGGAGGATGCCTTCTGCCAGCTCATTCTTGATGGAAAGGTGAGTGCCGGACAGACCGTTGAGGTCGATGCGGAAGAAGGTGCCAAGGAGCTCACATTACGAGCGCTCTGAACGATAATTAAACAAGGATTTATTCACTAAAATCACTATAGCGACCATTCTGGGCAGCCAGAGTGGCCGCTTTTTGTGCAAAAAACTTGATTTTCTTATAGATATTTTGCTGTTATTCGGAAAAAATGTTGTAATTTTGCGGCCGAATTGTGAAATTACAAAGAAAACAAGATATTCAACATGATTAAAATTACACTTCCCGATGGTTCCGTACTCGAGCGTGAAGCTGGCGTAACGGGTTATGAAATCGCTGAAAGTATTTCGCCCCGCCTGGCAGCTGACGTGCTGGCTTGTGGTGTCAACGGGCAGACCGTAGAACTCAACCGTCCGATTAACGAGGACGCTGAGTTGGTTCTCTATAAGTGGGACGATGAAGAAGGCAAACACGCATTCTGGCACACCAGTGCTCACCTCATGGCTGAGGCGCTGCAGGAATTGTATCCTGGCACTCAGTTCGGTATTGGCCCCGCCATCGAGCGTGGCTTCTACTATGATGTAATGCCCCCCGAAGGTGTTGTCATCCGTGAAGCTGATTTCGAGGCTATCGAGAAGAAGATGATGGAACTCGTGCAGCGCAAGGAGGCTCTTGTACGTCGTGATATCAGCAAGGCTGATGCGCTGAAGTTCTTTGGCGACAACGGCCAGAACTACAAGAACGAGCTCATCGCAGACCTCGAGGACGGACACATCACCACCTACACGCAGGGTGCCTTCACCGACCTCTGCCGTGGTCCTCACCTCGTCAATACCGCTCCCATCAAGGCCGTTAAGATTACGGCTGTGAGCTCTGCATACTGGCGTGGCGACGAGAAGCGTCCGCAGATGACTCGTATCTATGGTATCACCTTCCCCAAGAAGAAACTCCTTGACGAGTATGTCACCCTCATGGAAGAGGCCAAGAAGCGCGACCACCGCAAGATCGGTAAGGAGATGGAGCTCTTCATGTTCTCCGAGCGCGTAGGTAAAGGTCTGCCTATTTGGCTCCCGAAGGGTACGGCACTGCGCCTCCGTCTGGAAGACATGCTGAAGAAAATCCAGAAGCGCTACGGCTACCAGCAGGTGATTACGCCGCACATTGGTGGTAAGAACCTCTATGTTACTTCCGGCCACTGGGCACACTACGGCAAGGACAGCTTCCGTCCCATCACCACTCCTGAGGAGGGCGAGGAATATCTGTTGAAGCCCATGAACTGCCCTCACCACTGTGAGATATTCGCTTCCAAGCCCCGTTCCTACAAGGACCTGCCCCTGCGCCTCGCAGAGTTCGGTACGGTTTATCGCTATGAGCAGAGCGGTGAGCTGCACGGCCTCACACGCGTCCGTTCTTTCACTCAAGATGATGCTCACCTCTATTGTCGTCCTGACCAGGTAAAGGAGGAGTTCATCCGCGTGATGGAAATCATCCAGATCATCTTCGGCGCTCTGAACTTCGACAACTTCGAGGCACAGATTTCGCTGCGTGACCCCAACAACAAGGAGAAGTATATTGGCTCTGACGAGGTTTGGGAACAGGCAGAGCGTGCTATCATCGAGGCTTGCGAGGAGAAGGGGCTTCCTACTCACACCGAGTTGGGCGAAGCTGCTTTCTATGGTCCCAAGCTCGACTTCATGGTCAAGGATGCCCTCGGCCGTCGTTGGCAGCTGGGTACCATTCAGGTGGACTACAACCTTCCTGAGCGCTTCCAGCTTGAATACACTGGCGAGGACAACCAGAAGCACCGTCCCGTCATGATTCACCGTGCACCCTTCGGCTCCATGGAGCGTTTCGTAGCTGTGCTGATTGAGCACACGGCAGGTCACTTCCCCCTCTGGCTGATGCCTGATCAGGTGGCCATCCTGCCTATCTCTGACAAGTATATCGACTATGCTAAGAAGGTTCAGGACTATCTGGAAATGAACGATGTCCGCACCGTCCTCGATGATCGCGCCGAGAAGATTGGCCGTAAGATCCGCGACAACGAAATGAAGCATATTCCTTACTTGCTCATTGTCGGTGAAAAAGAGGAGGCTGAAGGCACTGTAAGTGTTCGCAGACAGGGTCAAGGTGACCAAGGAAGCATGAAATTCGAGGATTTCGCAAAGAAAATCAACGAAGAAGTGCGCGAAATGACAGAAAAGTATTAATTTTGCGCCCGCAAATTCATTAATTAATAATCGCTTCATAGCGAACTGAATGAAGAAAGACAACCTCAAGACACAGTATCGCGTCAACGAGCAGATTCGCGCTCGTGACGTTCGCATCGTTGGCGATGACATCGAATCGACCGTCATGCCGCTTCGTGACGCCATCAGACTGGCAGAGCAGAAAGGTGTGGATCTAGTTGAGATCTCGCCCAATGCCGAGCCGCCTGTCTGCCGTCTCATCGACTACTCCAAGTTCCTCTATCAGCAGAAGAAACGTCAGAAGGAGATGAAGGCCAAGCAGGTCAAAGTCGATGTCAAGGAAATCCGCTTCGGACCGCAGACGGATGACCACGACTACAACTTCAAGCTCAAGCATGCAATGGGCTTCCTCGCTGACGGTGATAAGGTAAAAGCCTATGTCTTCTTCCGCGGTCGCTCCATTCTCTTCAAGGAGCAGGGTGAGGTTCTTCTCCTCCGCTTTGCGCAAGACTTGGAGGAATATGGTAAGGTAGAGTCGATGCCTGTCCTCGAGGGAAAGCGTATGATCATGTTCATCGCGCCCAAGAAGGTGACGCCCAAGAAGCCCGTCGTGGAAGGTCCACTTGTGGATGATGACGACTTCGATGAGGATGACGAGCGTCCCTTTGAGGAACCCGTTCGCAAGAAACCCCAGCAGAAAGCTCCCAAAGAATACACGGGGCCGAAGGTGGAAGGCGAGAACTGGGACGATTGAGAAATTGAAAATTGAAAATGAAAAATTGACAATTATCCATTATCCATTGTTCATTATCCATTATCCATTAAAAAGAGAGGCTGTGCGCTGCGCCCGGTATATGCGCTGCCACGCCGTTAATTAATAACAATTTAAACAAACAAAAAAATGCCAAAAGTAAAGACTAATTCCGGTGCTAAGAAGCGCTTTGTGCTCACCGGAACGGGTAAGATCAAGCGTCATCACGCTTATCACAGTCACATCCTGACCAAGAAAGGTAAGAAACAGAAGCGCAATCTGCAGAAAGCTGACCTCGTAGAGACAGCAAACCTCAAGCAGGTTCGCGAACTCCTTCTTCTTCGCTAATCTCCCATCAGGATAGAGAGTTAAACAAGTATTTCTGAAAAGAAATCACCCAAAGTCAAACCGAACCGTTAAGCACAAAAGTAATTTAAGGATTTAAAGATTTGAGGAATTAAGGATTTAAGGATTGCCAAGTGCAAGCCAATCTTAAAATATAAAATCCTAAAATCATAAAATCAATTAGATTCGCTTACGTTCAAAAAACAAACAAAATTATGCCAAGATCAGTAAATCACGTTGCATCACGTGCAAAGAGAAAGAGAATTCTGAAGCTCACCCGCGGCTACTACGGCGCTCGCAAGAACGTCTGGACAGTTGCCAAGAACACTTGGGAGAAGGGTCTTACCTACGCTTACCGCGACCGTAAGCAAAAGAAGCGCACCTTCCGTGCCCTCTGGATTCAGCGTATCAACGCTGCCGCTCGCCTCGAAGGTATGAGCTACAGCCAGTTGATGGGTGCTCTGCACAAGGCTGGTATCGAGATCAACCGTAAGGTCCTCGCCGACCTCGCCATGAACCATGCTGAAGCTTTCAAGGCTATCGTAGCAAAGGTTAAGTAAACCGCTCGCAAGGTGACGTAAGAATCACGTCCTTTGACTGAAACAAAAAGCCTCCCCACTACAGGGAGGCTTTACTGTTTCTATAGGGCGTGTCTGTTTAATTATAGAACACACATTAAGGGCGAAGCTGCCACTTGGAATTGTCGGTTGAGAAATCCCATTCGGCCAGTGTCGGCGTGCTGTCTGCGGCGGAATAAAGCACGTAGCGTTGGTTGATGCCTTCGCGCCCGGGAATAGCTTTGGGCATAATGCGATAGCAGCCGTCTGTGAGTTGCTCAATGCGCCATAGCTGTTCAGGAGCTCCGCTGAAATTGGGCACGGTAGTCAGTTCAAGATCTGCTGTGGCTGCGAGGGCACGATCTGTTCCACTAATGACAATCTTGAAATAGGGATTGCTGAGATAGCCTCCGGCCTCGGGGACTGGTGTAATGGTCCATCGCTGGTGAGGGCGATTCATGTAATCACTGCAGCGTACAGCAATATCACCTTGCGGCCAGGTAGCAATGACGTCCTCCAACTGTTGGTCCTTAACAGGAACAATGGGCTTTGTCATATCCATTTGCCAAAATCGTTCGCGATTCTGCGGGATGCGGACGAAATCAACCGTAAGCTCCAGACTGTAGCCGCGACGGCAGGAGAGGATGGACAAGTCGCCGCCTTCGAAACGCTCGCCAGCTACGGGCCAGTCGTTCTGCCACAGCAGCGGACGGATTCCGAGAACGCTACGTCCTCCCATATCGAAGTCGGCTTCAAAGTGACAGGACATGACCTCCACACCATCGTCGATAATCGTGCGGCCGAAGTGGCCTGGGCCACATACGCGATTGCCGGCAGCGATCACCATGCGACCACCGCCTTGAAGCATCTCACGACCTACATTATCTATATAGGGGCCCGTGACATTACGCGAACGACCTACCACGATATTGTATGTTGAGTTAACGCCATCGCAGCAGGTGCCGTGGGTGCCCAACAGATAATACCAACCGTTGCGATAGATGAGCGCGGAAGCTTCGCAGTCGATGGCAATATCCAGCTCTTTGTTATCCGCTATCCGTTCACCAGTCTTAGGATTGAGCTCAATCAGGCGGATGGTTCCAAAGTAGGTGCCAAAGCTGACCCATAGACGACCAGTCGTAGGGTCAAGCAGCAAGCTGGGATCAATCGCATCGCAATCCTCCATACCATCGCTGGAGGCTACTTCGATGGGTGTCGTGTATTGGAAGTCCGGGGATTGGGGGTCAAGGGTCTTGTTCCACATCGTGAGAATGCGACCGTTATGTCCGCCACCTAAGCCACCTCCCGTGGCACCGTAGATGATGAGATAACGATCGCCGATGCGCATTGCGTCAGGGGCAGCACCACCGCCTGGGCGCTCAGCACCGCTGTGCCAACTCCAACCGTCGTCTGAGATAATACCACCGCCGCCTGTGCCGAAGGTGTAGTATTTCCCGTCGCACTCGGCAATGGTCGAAGGGTCGTGGATATAGGGGGCGCCAGTCTGAGCTGCCAAGTGGCTCATGAGGAAAGAGGACTGGCAAATGAATAATGAAAAGATGAAGTATATGCGTTTCATGTTGTTAACGAATTTGTGTCTTCACGTAACCGCGATATGATAGTGTAAATGAAAAATCAATCATTGATAGAAATAGTAGTCACAGGCGTACCATCTTCCTGAATGAATCGGACACAGAAATCACTCATGCCTGGGCCGTTGATGACGGCACAACGGAGTACATTAAGTCCCTTGCGCAACGTGATGCGAGCGGAAACACCATCATCTTTCACCATACGGCGATCTCCTTCCAGCAGCAGCACCTCCTCGTCGTTGAGCCACCACATAGAAGCACCATTGGAACCTGCTGCTAACCGGATATTTGACAATTCTTCTGCACAGTCAATCGTCGTCTCGCACCAAAAGAGGTTTCCGTATGCTTGCTTCCCATATTTCTCGGCAAAGCGGAATAGCTTCATGTTATAGAACTCGCTATCAAATGTGTACCATTTGGCTTTCTGCTTAGGTAGCTTGGCCAGCTCAGTGGAGAAGATATCACGCAACCATGTATTGGTGAAGACCACATTGGAACGGATCTCCTGTGGAATCGGCTCCATGAGACGCCAACGACGAATGAAACCATCGGCATCGGGCGTGGTGGCAGCAGTGCCTTTGGCGACAGGCGTGAAATAGTGCAGGCGATTCTTGAATTGAATCCAATCAATGCTGACTTCTTTGCCTTCGCAGGTGATGCATAGGTCTGTGGTTCCTTTGGGAACATAGGAAAGCGGCGCTGTCAGCGTAATCCATTGTCCGCTCATGTCACGTCGGAAGTTGCCTTGTTGGCTTTTCACTGTGAGCGTGACTTTGGCAAGAATCTTTCCTTTGGCATTCTTCTCGCGAACAAAGAACTCGGTGTTCTCTTGAGCTTGGGCACAGACCACGAGATAAGCATCCTTCACATTGCTGAAATCGACATCGTTATATTGCACCCAACAGCCGCGCTGGGGTAGCGTTACTTCAAAACCGCGGAAGGCGTTCAAAGTATCTATGAGCTGAGAACTAACCCCGGAGGCGGCATTGCTGTAGCGGTCTATTTGAATCTTGGAGCCTGCAGGCGTGGTGCCTACGCCGCGCAGCGTGGGCTTGACCTCCTGAATCGTACCATCGCTATTGAACGTCAGGCGGTCGATGTGTGCCGAGCGAAGCTTGTCAAAGCTGGGTGAGTAGTCATTCTGGTGGTAGAACAACAGCCATTCGCCGCGATACTGGATGATGCTGTGGTGATTCGTCCAGCAGCGGTTCGCGTGCTCTGGCATGATGAGGCCCTTGAACTCCCATGGACCGAGGGGCTGACGGCTGACGGCGTAGGCCAGCGTCTCTGTGCCTCCTTCTTTCCGAACCCACGGAAATGTGAGATAGTACAACCCGTTACGCTTGAAGGCATAAGGACCTTCCTTGAAACCCTCGGGTAGCCCTTGCATTTGTTGTGCATCCCCCTCGATGGCTTTCATGTCAGCTTGCAGCTTTGCACCACGGATGGCTCCGCCTGCCCAGTAGATATACGCCTGTCCGTCATCATCGAGCAGCACACATGGATCTATGCCCATGATTCCTTTGACAGGCTCAGGCTCGCAGGTGAACGGCCCTTCGGGACTGTCCGCAGTAGCTACGCCAACGGCGAAACCACGTCCGGCCTTAGGCGCATCAGGGAAGAAGAAATAGTACTTTCCGTCTTTGCAGACGCAGTCTGGTGCCCACATGGAATAACCGTCCGGCTTGCCCCAGGGCACTTGTGCTTGTGTGACAATCACCCCGTGGTCAGTCCACGTGGTGAGGTCTTCGGAAGAGAATACATGGTAGTCTGCCATGCAGAACCAATCCTGTCGCTGCCCCTCGGGAGCGGGGATATCATGCGAAGGATAAAGATAGATTTTCCCATTGAAAACGCGCGCCGTGGGATCAGCTGTGAACTGGTCGCGAATGATGGGATTCTGTGCGCTGGCCGTGGTGATTGTTGCGGTCAGGAGAAATGAAATGAGGTGTCTTCTCATAATGTGTTGTGAGGGTTAATGAATGATTGGCATCTCTTTGGCCAGTACGGCATCGTAGTTGTAAACGTCTGTGTAGGTCTCCACGACACCCGTCTCTGGATTGGGATATGTAGTATAATATATAAGGTATAGCGGTACGGGTGGCTTGATGTCCTGATAGGAAATCAATCGCCAGGGTTTGGGCTCTTCGGCATGTTCCTTCTGATAGTTTCGTCCTCGCTCCGTTTGTGGCTTCAGATCCATAGACAAGCGTAAGCGGTCCAGTGTCCAGTCGTCAGCATTCCGCAATAGGAATTGCGCCAGCTCGAAAGGCTTCTGTACACGAATACAGCCGTGCGAGAGCGTGCGTCGTTCGCGATTGAAGGCACTGGGGTTGTTCGTGTCGTGAAGATAGACGGAGAAATCGTTGGGGAAGCGAAAGACGATACGTCCGAGCGAGTTGCCCAGGCCTCCGAACTGAGCTACGCGCAGTCGTCCGCTTTTCAGCTGAGCCGCCGTGACCTCTGCTGCCTTCAGCGTATCTCCTGTGCTTCGGTTGAGGATATA
This sequence comes from Bacteroidaceae bacterium, assembly GCA_024698925.1. Lineage (GTDB taxonomy): Bacteria > Bacteroidota > Bacteroidia > Bacteroidales > Bacteroidaceae > Physcousia. The sequence goes on from JAILQO010000052.1 coordinate 15,658, forward strand.
GTAATGATTGCGCGCGAAGTAGGATGAGTCGCCTGCATGGTTCGAGACTTCCGCTTTCACAATGGTCTGCGGAATCACCCATTGCGGATTCACCTGGAAGTGGGAGATTTCGCTGTGCAGCAAGGGGGACTTCGTCAGCGTTGAACCACAGCAGATTCGCATCGGTAGCACGGAGTCTGGATCAATGGCCCATAATTGTTGCGCAGCAATATTCACGAGCACCTGTCTTTCGCCTTCTGGCGGACGCACCATTTGCCAGCGGCTACGCTCCATGTTTACTGCCAGACGTTTCTTGGCTTCCGGCTCAGTGGCTTTCGCGAGTTCTTGCTGCAAGGTACGATAGAGGGGGAGTGTGGGCGTGGAGGCGATGAGATACTCCAGACGGTCGCGAGCCGCCAGCTTCTTGACGGCTTCCTGCGCATCGGGGGCAGCTACCTCTTCATCGAACAGACGGGCATACTCCGTACTGTTGAGCTTGTATTGTAGGTGATTCAGGAGCCGCGCAGGCCGTGTGAAGCCATAGCGCTGTCCTACGGTGTAGGTGATGAAGGCGCGTGAGAGGTGGTAGTCCAATCGTGGTAATACGTCGTTGATGCTGACGCCGAGTGAGTCGTAGGCGTTCTTGCGAACAATCTCCAGATCCTTTGCTATCTCTGGAATAAAGAATGCCGCGGCGTCTAATCCGTTTGCGGGCAAGGCCTGTTTCAGATAGGATAGGAGAGAGTCGGCGTCGGACGAGACACCCATTCGCGTAAACCAATACGGCGCATCGCTGGCGTCATCGATGAACGCCGCGTAGCACTTCTTGACGGCTTCGGAGCCTACGATCTTGTTGGAATCTGCTCGTAGCGTTTCCTTCAACTGCTGCCGCATCGCCAGCGTGTCCAGCGCATAGACATACTCGCCGAAGTCTGAAAGTTCGGCTTCCGTAGCTTGGCGCATTTTGGTACAGGCCGTAAAAGCTATGCTGAGAATGAGTGTAGTCAAGAAGGTAAAGTGATGGCGCATAATCTATATCTTGTTAGCGTGGAGGCGATGGTAAATGAAGATGGTGGGTGATGATAGCCGGAAGCTCGTCGGCATAGTGTGAGACGATGACTGATGTTACGTCCGGATTCTGGCAATAGTCCTCAATGATGCGTGTGGCACGCAGGCGACGCTCATCATCCAGTCCGTGGAAGGGCTCGTCAAGAATCAACAGGTCTGGTTCTTTCACGAAAGCGCGTGCCAGCAGACATAATCGCTGTTCGCCGCTACTCAACTGCAGGAAATGGCAGTCGGCCAGCGCTTCTATCCCAAAGCGTTGCATCCATCGCAGGCAAGTCTCACGTTGCTCAGGACGTGGTCGTACATAAAGTCCTACGCTGTCGTGCAGACCGCTCGCCACGATGTCGATGGCAGGAATATCTTTCAAGTAGGCGCGATGCATCTCCGGACTCACGTAGCCGATGTGCTTTTTGATGTCCCATATGCTCTCGCCCGTTCCGCGTCGTCGTCCGAAGAGCTCGATGTCGCAGGCATAGGCTTGTGGATTGTCAGCACAGACTAGGCTTAGGAGTGTGGATTTGCCTGAACCGTTGTCACCGGATAGTGCCCAATGCTCTCCGCGTCTCACTGTCCACGACAAGTCGTTGAGGATGGTGCGTTCTCCGTAGCGGATGGTGATATGGTTGAAGCGGAGGATGGTGTCAGGTGATGGACTCGTTGGACACACGGATAATTGTTCGACACGGATGATTCTGGTGACGAAGGCCGGTATGTCTTTGTCGCGACTGACGACGAGGATGACTTGCAGATGTGTCTCGCGTATCAGCTCTTCCAACGTCTGTGTGAGTGCCTGGCGATTCTTCTCGTCGAGCCCGATGAAGGGATTGTCGAGGATGAGCAACGAAGGCTTGGAGGCGAGCGCTTTCTGCAGTTGATAGCGGCGCAGTTCGCCGCTGGAAAGGCTGATGACAGGTTTGCCGTCCACCATCGGTGTCTCCTCGTCGATGTCATGTTGGTTCCAGCGTTTCTGCAGGTAGTAGGTGGCATCGCTGTCGCCGTAGCTGTCGCGAAATGTCATCACCTTGATGTTCTCGCTGGCGAGATGGTGGGTAGAGTGGGGGAAGTTGTATTTCACCTCGTTGCCATAGAGTAGAGGCCAGCGTCCTGTGAGAATCTCCACCAATCGTGTCTTACCTGCTCCATTGGGACCTACGATGGCCGTTTGCTCGCCTTCGTAGATATCCAGCGTGACAGGCTCAGCCATCCGATGATCAGGATGTCTGGGCACGCCGTTTTCTATATGTACAATAGGTGTTTTCACGTTGCTTTCTCTCTGTGGCTCAAAGTCCGTGTATCTTGTCTTTGTTTTTGCGGGCAAAATCTTTCCAGGACTTGGCACCGCCCGCAGTCGTGGGCCGCGAACTTTCGATGAAGTGACAGTAGGCTGCTGCGAGACCGTCTGTAGCGTCGAGCCAAGGCAGCATCGCGTCCTCGGGAATCTTCATCATCTGTTTGAGCATATAGGCCACTTGTTCCTTCGAGGCAGAGCCCTGTCCCGTAATGGCCATCTTGATTTGCATGGGGGCATATTCCTTGATGGGCACATGACGACTGATGGCCGCAGCCATAGCGACGCCCTGTGCACGTCCCAGCTTGAGCATGGACTGTACGTTCTTGCCGAAGAATGGTGCTTCGATAGCTACCTCGTCTGGCAGGTAACTCTCGATGATGCCTGTGACGCGTGAGAAGATGTGTCCCAGCTTCAGGTAGTGGTCGGCGAATTTGCGCAGGTCGATGACCCCCATCGCTACCATCTCGGCCTTGCGTCCACAGACCTTGATGATGCCGTAGCCCATGATGGTCGTCCCAGGGTCAATACCTAATATGATGCGCTCCTTCTCCACTTGTCCTGTCTTGTAATCTTGAAACTTGAAACCTGAATCTTGAAACTACTCCTCCGTAATCACTTCCATCATGGTGGAAAAGCCCAGCACGCGATTCTCGAAGGCCTTGAGCATTTCCTCGCCTAAGCGCTTTCCTTGCTTGACAAACCAGTAGTGCAGACGTGCTGTGCTATCGACTTCAAACTGGAGTGCAAAGCACTCGCTGCCCTCCTCCTTGTGTGAGAGGATGCGTGAGAGGCGCCCGTTCTTCATGTAGCCGAACTCTTTCACTTGCGGCAGCATTACTTCATGAACATAAATCACGAAGTTGCGCGCGTCCGCCTCGGGCATTTGATAGGTGGTATTGTATAGTATCATGGTGCAAAAATAGGCATTTCCAAGCAGAAAAGTAACTTTTTATGCATTTTTTTCTCCCTGATGCAATAAGTTTCGTGGAAAAAGCCTAATTTTGCACGCAAATAAGACTTAAAACATTAAAGATGCAATTATGAAGACACTTAAGTTTGCTTTATTACTGTTTGTGTGTGCTTTTGCAGGTACATACATGATGGCTCAGCAGAAGACCGTTCATGTCGGAACCGAGCAGGGTGAGAAATATGCAGAGATCAAGTTCGACACCTTGTCTCACGATTTCGGTACGTTCTCTGAGGACGAGCCGATGGTGAAATGCTCTTTCCGCTTCACCAATGTGGGTACAGCTCCCCTTATTATCCATCAGGCTATTGCCAGCTGTGGCTGCACGGTGCCTACCTACACCAAGGATCCTGTGAAGCCAGGTGCAAGTGGTGAGATCGAGGTGACCTACAACGGACGCGGCAAGTTCCCTGGACGCTTCAAGAAGATCATCACCGTTCGTACCAATGCCAAGGAGAACGGCGTCGTGCGTCTCACGATTGAAGGCAATATGATGAGTCCTGCAGCACAGTAAGCGCCCACCCATCTCCTTCTGTAAACTAGCTAACATTAGACGAATATGCGAAAAGTACTGACTCTCTGCGCAGCGATTCTGCTCGCAGGCACCATGAGTGCAAAAACGAAGAAACAGCCCGCCAATCCATTGGGCGACGGCGCCAGCGATCGTGCCTACTGGGTAGAACTCGCTTACACGATGGCAGCTCCCGTGCTGGAGAATATGGCCAATGGTACCCTCCAGAAGAACATGAAGCTGGAGCTTTCTCCCACATGGGACAACCGCGACAAGAAGGTGGCTTATATGGAGTGCTTTGGACGCCTCATGGCGGGCATTGCTCCCTGGCTGACACTCCCGGATGACGACACCCCTGAGGGCATCAAGCGCAAGCAACTGCGTGAATGGGCGCTGAAAGCCTATGCCAATGCCGTTGATCCTGAGAGCCCTGATTACCTCGGTTGGACCAGCGGTGGCCAGACCCTCGTGGATGCAGCTTACGTGGTGGAGAGCCTGTTCCGCGGCTACAAGGCATTGTGGGAACCGCTCGACGATGTGACCAAGCAGCGTTACATCAAGGAGTTGCAAGGCCTGCGCCGCTACGATCCGCCCTATACCAACTGGCTGCTGTTCTGCGGTATGGAGGAATCCTTCCTGATGCTGGCTGGCGGACAGTTTGATGCTTTCCGCATCAAGATGGCAATGAGCAAGGTCGAGGAGTGGTATATTGGCGATGGCCTCTACAGCGACGGCCCCAGCTTCGCCTTTGACTACTATAATGCTTTCGTGATTCAGCCCATGTATATTGAGTGCCTGCAGATGATCTCTGCCAAGCAACCCAACAATACCTACCTGATCCGCTCTCATGGCGACAACCGCAATGGCGCCAAGAACCGTCTGGGCGTAGTTACGGAACGTATGCAGAAATATGCCGTCATCCTAGAGCGCTTCATCTCGCCCGAAGGCACCTTCCCCGTCGTTGGTCGTTCTATTCCTTACCGCCTTGCCGTCCTCCAGCCGCTGGCTCAGCTGGCTTGGATGAAGCAGCTGCCCAAGGAACTCACCAACGGACAGGTGCGTGCTGGTATTACAGCCGTCATGAAGCGTATGTTCGAGGGCAAGGGAAAGAGCAACTTCACGGAGGATGGCTATCTCACCATCGGTTTCGTGGGTTCACATCCCAATGTGGCCGATTGGTACACGAACAACGGTTCGCTCTACATGACCAGTCTTGCTTTCATGCCGCTGGGTCTGCCGGCCGACGATCCTTTCTGGACGGATGCACCTGAGAAGTGGACCAGCAAGAAGGCTTGGGAGGGTGATGACTTCCCCAAGGATCACAAGTGGAACATCAACCGTCAGGAGCTCTATTGGGAGTAACTACACCTTATTATATATATAAGGGGCTGCGTCGTTGTGACACAGCCCCTATTTGTTTCTGTCGGCAATGCGCTTACTTGCGGCGCCTGCGTCGTCCCATTCCGAACACGCTACGTGCGGCAGCGATGGCGCTCAGTCCAATCTGTATGCCTCGGAAGATGTTCATGCCGCTCTGGAACAGATTGTTGGCGCTTTCCCATCGGTTGCGTGCCTGTGGCAGCGGCGCGAAGATCTCGTTGGCGGAATCCTTGATATTCTCCTGATTCTCCACAATCTGCTGGCGCAGGTGCTCCTTCTCTACGGCGATGCCTTCCTGCGTGGGATAGACAACCTGCGTGGAGAGCAGGCTCACCATGAACTTGGTGGTGGGAATGATGATCCACGTCTGGCGGTTGGCCCACACCAAGAGGGCGCACAGCAAGAGTACGCCGGCAATGATGGCGAAGCCCAGAATCTGGTTGTCCAGCAGTGAGCCGATCCAGTAGGCGAGGGCGAAGCTGCCAAAGAGGATTACAAGGAATCCCACGAGAATGAAGATGGCTGCCAGCGCAATCGTCGAGAACAGACGCGTCAGCACCTCCACACCGTTCAGGCTCAAGTAGTCCTTCTGCAGCGTGAGATAGCGGCGTGCCTGCTCAAAGAGCTGGCTCATCCGCACCGTTGTCTGTTCGTTGGTGATGCCCATTATTCTGCTGCTTTTTCAGCTGCGTTGCTGAGTTCTTCAGTGATGTCATCCACGAGATCGTCCATCTCCTTGCGGTTCAGACGAATGCCACGCTTGCGCAAAGCTTCAATGATGCGCTCACGGGTGTCAGCACCCTTCTCGGGAGCCATCAGCAGACCTACAACCGACCCGATGGCAACGCCACCGAGGAACGTAACGAAATAGTTAATAGCTTTCATATTCGTATTTTGTTTTATGATGGCCGATTCGCTCTGCCATCTGGTTAAAAATGATTGTTTCGTGGTGCAAATATAAGTGTTTTCTTCACAAAAAGTTCCTTTTTGGACAAGAAAATGTGTAAAAAGACGTAAGAAGTTGATTTTTTAACGTTTTTTTGGTGTAAACTCTTTTGTAATCAGTACTTTTTCTGTATATTTGCACCGAAATTAAATGTTCAACTATAAAAAGGAGTAAAAAAGCAATGAAAAACTATTTCGTATTGGGTGCCGCCGTATGTGTGGCTATTTCCATGGTATCGTGCAAGAGCAGTGAGAGCGCTTATAAGAAAGCGTATGAAAAGGCTAAGCAGCAGACTGTCACAGAGGCTCCTGTGCAGCAGACCGTCGTTACACAGCCGACCACCGTTGCTCCTGTTCAGACCGTTACCACAACTCCCGTAACGAATGAGAAAACCCGTTCTGAGAACGTCACCCTTGTGAGTGGTGCTGGCCTCAAGGCTTTCAGCGTCGTTGTCGGTAGCTTCAGCATCAAGGCTAATGCCGAGAATCTGCAGAAGACCCTGACCAATGCTGGTTATGTCGCCCAGATCGCCATGAATCCTCAGGGCATGTTCCGCGTCATCGCATCCACTTTTGACGACCTGAATAGCGCCGTCTCGAGCCGCAACACCCTGCGCGCTCAGTATCCCGATGCATGGCTGCTTCGCAAATAAGCATTTCTTTTTGGTAAAGTGAATATATGTAAGATTTTTATGGCAGGGGTAGGCTGTGAAGCTAACCCCTGTCTTTTTTTAAGACAATATTCATTTATCAATCATCATTCGTAATTCGTCATTCATAATATGCGCATCCTAGCCATCGACTACGGACAGAAGCGAACGGGCTTGGCAGTGACCGACCCGCTGCAGCTGATAGCCAACGGCCTTACGACAGTTGCCACCAAGGACCTGGAGGCTTTCGTTCTGGACTATGTCCAGCGCGAACCTGTGGAGCGCATAGTCATTGGGCAACCCCGTCAGATGAATGGCGAGGATAGCGAGAACATGCGTCGCATCACACCTTTCGTGAACCGCCTCCGCCACATCCTACCCAACATTCCTGTAGAACTCTACGACGAGCGCTTCACCAGTGTCCTCGCACATCGCACCATGTTAGAAAGCGGTATCGGACGCAAGGCACGACAGAATAAAGCCCTCGTGGACGAGATATCTGCCACCATCATCCTGCAAGGATGGATGGAAAGAATAAATTGTAAATCGTAAATCGTCAAATTGTAAAATAATATGGTCCTTCCCATCTATACTCTTGGTCAGCCTGTTCTTCGCAAGGTTGCTGAAGACATTGACCCCGATGATCCTGAACTCGCTGAGTTCGTGCAGAACATGTATGACACCCTTGCCCATAGCTCTGGCATCGGCCTCGCTGCGCCGCAGGTGGGTCGTTCCGTGCGCGTTGTCGTGATTGACTTGAACCCTCTCAAGGACGACTATCCTGAGTACGACGGCTATCGCCACGTCTTCTATAACCCCTATATCGAGGAGTATGACAAGTCGCATCAGGAATCGATGGACGAGGGTTGCTTGTCGCTGCCTGGTATGAGCGAGACTGTGAAGCGTCCTACGCGCATCCGCGTCAGCTACCTCGATGAGAACTTCCAAGAACATGACGAGTGGGTTGACGGCTATCTGGCCCGTGTCATGCAGCATGAGTTTGACCACCTCGACGGCAAGGTCTATACGGACCATATCGTGGGTCTGCGTAAGCAGATGATCAAGAGCAAGCTCAATGACATCATGAAGGGCCGCTTCTCTTGTGATTATAAGGTGAAAGTGAAACGATAAAGAATGACGAATGATGAATGACGAATGATGAATATAATAAACCTTTTGAAGGTAAGGAAACTCTTATTCGTCATTCATCATTCGTCATTCGTCATTATTACGAAGCAAATGAAAAGTGAAAGAATAAAGACTTGCTGGCTCAGGCATTCCTGCTTGCGCCACATCTTCCTATTCTTCACACTTTCATTTTTCACTTTTCACTTTTCCGCTTCTGCGCAGATTAACACAGACCGCGTGATGCTCATGGGGCGCCACGCGCTTTACTATGAGGACTATGTGCTGAGTATTCAGCGCTTCAACATGGTCATCAACGCCAAGCCCTACCTACACGAGCCCTATTTCTTCCGCGGCCTCGCTAAGTTCTATCTTGAGGACTTCACGGGTGCTGAGGACGACTGTACAGAGAGCCTTGAGCGCAATCCCTACATCGCTGACAGCTACCAACTCCGTGGCCTTTGTCGCGTCAATCTCAAGAATTTCACGGGTGCTATCGCGGACTATCGCAAGGTGTTGGAGATCGACCCGCGCCACAAGACGAGCTGGCACAACATGGTCCTATGTTATCTGGAGGAGAAGGAGTATGCCCCTGCGGACAGCGCCCTGGAGCAGATGATACGTTACTGGCCGCGCGATCCTGAGAACTTCACGATGAAGGCGCAAGTAGCTATTGCTCAGGGCGATACCGTTCGCGGTCTTGCCTGCGTGGACTCCGCCCTGGTGCTGGACGACTACAACGACCGTGCGTGGACCATGCGCTCTATGATCAGCCTCCAACGCGGCGAGTATGCGCAGGCTGAGCGTGAAATCGACAAGGCCATCGTTCAGAGCCCGCGTGAGGTGAATAACTACATCAATCGCGCCCTCGCACGCTTCCATCAGAATAATCTGCGTGGCGCGATGTCCGACTATGACCAGGCTCTTGAGATCGACTCCCGCAACTACCTTGGCCACTACAATCGCGGCCTCTTGCGCGCTCAGGTAGGGGAGGACAATGCCGCTATCGAGGACTTCAACTTCGTTCTCTCTGTGGAGCCAGATAATATGATGGCCCTTTTCAATCGTGCCCTGCTGCTGGATCAGACGGGCGATTATCGTGGTGCCATCCGTGACATCTCGCTGGTGCTGGAGGAGTATCCTGATTTCATCATCGGCTACCAGCATCGTGCCGCCATCCGTCGCAAGATTGGCGACACCTACGGCGCCGAGCGCGATGAGTTCCGTGTTATCAAGACCCGTACCGATGCCCGTGCCGGCATCAAGCATGAACCTGCCAAGACACGTAAGAAGAGCGAGCGCAACATCGATGACTACGCCTCCATCGTCGAGGCCGATTCTTCCGAGCCCGAACGTAAGTACGCCAGCGATTATCGTGGTCGTGTGCAGGATCACAAGGTGGATCAGCAGCCCCAGCCGCTCTATGTGCTCACGCACCATCGCGAGCTCACGGCTACCAATCGTTATATCCCCTTCCATCAGCTGCTGGAGCAGCTCAATGAGGACAGCGCCTTGCCGCGTACCGTCTATCTCGCCAACATGGAGCCCACGCTCAGCGAGAAGGAGATGGACAGCCATTTCCAGGAGCTGGCAGCCCTCAACGCGCGCCTGGCTGATGACGAGCACCCCTCGGCTCATCTCCTTCTGGCTCGTGCCCTGCAGGAGTACCACGTCCGCGACTTTGAGTCCGCTGTGTCCGACTTGGAACGTGCTGCCAAGATTGCTCCCAAGGATGCCTTAGTGCCTTTCATGCTGGCACAGATCCGTTGCCGCCAGGTCGAGGCCGCCAGCGATGATGCCACCCTCGTGACTACGCAGTTGGGCTACAGCCGCGCTCTGGACGACCTCAAGCGTGTTGTGGAGCTTGCGCCGACCTTCGCCTACGCTTGGTACAATATCGGTAATATCCACCTTGCTCAGAACGACTACCGCAAGGCCTACGACGCCTACAGCCGCGCCCTCAATATCGATCCCCGCTTCCCCGATGCCTACTACAATCGTGGCCTCGCCAGCATCCTCGATGGACGCATGGAGCGTGGTCTCTCGGACCTCTCGCAGGCTGGTGAGTACGGCCTCTACAGCGCCTATAGCCTCATCAAACGCTATTCCAAAACCAAATGAAGATGAAACGTTCCTGTGTCATACTCCTGTTGGCAGCCCTCTGCCTCGGCGTGAGTGCTAAGCCCAAGCAGAAGACCCCCACGGTGCGTCTGGAAACCACAGCCGGCACCATCCGCCTCAAGCTCTACGACGATACCCCCAAGCATCGCGACAACTTCCTGCGCATCGTCCGCGACGGCGTGCTGGACAGCGTCGTCTTCCATCGCGTCATCCGCGACTTCATGATTCAGGCTGGCGACCCCACGGCGCGTGTGCATGCCGCTTCCGATGGCTCCCTGCTCTATCCGCCGCGTGACAAGGCGTTGGGCGAGGGCGACCTTGGCTACACCCTTCCTCCCGAGTTCTGCCTGCCCTGGTACTACCATGAGCGTGGCGCTTTGGCCGCAGCACGCGAGGGCGATGAGGTCAACCCCGAGAAGCGCAGCAGCGCCAGCCAGTTCTACATCGTCTATGGCCGCACCTTCACCTCTACCACCCTTGGTCGCGAGCGTGCCGCCCTGCAGGAGCAAGGCATTGAGATGACATCGGACATGTTCCAGACCTACCTCACCAAGGGCGGAACGCCCCATCTGGACGGCAACTACACCGTCTTTGGTCAGGTCATCGACGGCATGAAGGTCGTCAAGGCCATCCAGTCCACCCCCACCGATTCCCTGGACCGTCCCCTCACCGACGTCGTCATCCTCCGTGCCGTTGTGGAAGGAGATGCCGAGAAATAGGGTAACTCCGCATGTTCTAACTACCAATTCAAAGATAGTTTTGTTCTCATTGTTGCAGGTCCGTATCTTTTGGGGCAATAAAGTATATTAAAGGTAGGGGTTGCTGGTGCGCTCGGTGCCTGCGTTGGTGGCGGGGCCGTGGCCAGGATAGATGGTGACATCGTCGGGGAGGTCGCGGAGCATGTTGTGGAGTGCGCTGATGAGGCTCCAATGGTTGCCGCCAGGGAAATCGGTGCGGCCAATACTCAACTGGAAGAGGCTGTCGCCAGAGAAAAGGACGTGCTCTGACTCGCAGTAGAAACAGACGCCGCCTGGAGTGTGACCAGGTGTGGGGATCACCGTTAGCTGATGTGTGCCAAAGCGGATGATGCTGTCTGGGGTAATGGCCTCGCCGGCAGGTCCTGTGGTGCAAGGCATGGTATGTCCACCAAGAATTTCGCGCATTTGACCTTCAACGTTGTTGAAGAACGGCAGGTCGCCTTCTGGACAGCGCGCAGCAAGGCCGTAGCGCTCGTAGAGGAAGCCTGCGCCCCAGAGGTGATCAAAATGAGCGTGTGTGAAGATGTGGGCCACGGGATGCAACCCTTCGAGGTCTATATAGTCGGAGATGGCGGCTTTCTCGCCGTCGTAGAGGGCGCCGCAGTCGATGATGACGGCTTCGCCGCTATCGTCGCTGACGACGTAGCAGTTCTCGCTGAGTGGGTTAACGGGAAAGGCTTTGCAATTAATCATGGATTAATTAAATGGAGAATTGACAATGGAGAATTGACAATGGAGAATTGACAATTGAAAATTGGGAATTGACAATGGAGAATTGAGAATGACCTGAAACTTGAAACCTGAAACCTGAAACTTGCAACTACAACTGTACATAGACCACTTTCTTGGTCTCGAAATACTCCTCCGTGAAGAAGTCGGAGAGGGGAGTGATGAGTTTTTCGCCTTTGACGGCTGCAGCTTCGTGCTCCAGCTCGCCACCCTTGAGGGCGATGAGTCCGTTGGGGAGTGCGTTGTGTTGTGTCTTGTCAATCATCTTGCGGCTGATCTTAACGAGGTCGGCCAGCGGCATGACAGCGCGGCTGACAACGAAGTCGAAGCGCTGTTTGATTTCCTCTGCGCGCGCGTGTTGCGTAGTAACATTGGTGAGGCCGAGGGCTGCGATGACTTCGTTGCAGACGCGAATCTTCTTGCCGATACTGTCCACAAGATGGAATTGAACCTCTGGGAACATGATGGCCAACGGAATGCCTGGGAAACCGCCGCCAGTACCTAAGTCCATGACGCGCGTTTCCGGACGGAAATTGATGATTTCGGCAATGCCGAGTGAGTGGAGTACGTGGTGCTCGTAGAGGTTGTCGATGTCCTTGCGGCTGATGACGTTGATTTTGGCGTTCCAGTCGTGATAGAGGGCGTCGAGGGCCACAAAACGCTCATATTGCTCGGCGGAAAGGGTGGGGAAGTAGTGTCTGATCAGTTCCATGAAAGTGTAGATTTTGCTGGCAAAGGTAGTGATTTATGCTGAAAAATGTATGTTTTTGTGGTATTCTTTTTGTGATTTACGGCTTTTTGTGTACTTTTGCGAGCCAAAAAGAACTTGCTAGTATTCAAATATCGCATCACAATCAAATAAAAACGTACGTATATGAAGATTGTAACTCTTGGCGAAATCATGCTTCGCCTCTCCCCCGAAGGTAATGACCGTTTCATCCAGAGCGAGAGCTTCCGCATCATCCCTGGCGGTGGTGAAGCCAATGTCGCCATTTCGTTGGCCAACTATGGTCATGAGGCTTATTTTGTAACCAAACTTCCTAAACACGAGATCGGCCAGATTGCCGTAAACGCCTTGCGTCGCTACGGCGTGGATACGCGCTTCGTGGCACGTGGCGGTGATCGTGTGGGTCTCTACTATGCTGAAACAGGCGCCTCGATGCGTCCCTCCAAGGTCATCTATGACCGTGCACATAGCGCTATTGCTGAGGCTGTGCCTGCAGATTTCGATTTCGACGCCATCATGGAAGGTGCAGACTGGTTCCATTGGAGCGGTATCACTCCTGCCATCAGCGACAAGGCTGCCGAACTGACTCGTCTCGCCTGCGAGGCCGCCAAGCGTCACGGCGTTACCGTCAGCGTTGATCTGAACTTCCGCAAGAAACTGTGGACCAGCGAGAAAGCGATTAGTATCATGCGCCCCTTGATGAAATATGTCGATGTCTGCATCGGCAACGAAGAGGATGCAGAGCTGTGTCTCGGCTTCAAGCCTGATGCCGATGTCGAGGGTGGTAAGACTGATGCCGCAGGCTACGAAGGAATCTTCCGTCAGATGAAGGAGGAATTTGGCTTCAAGTATGTGGTTTCTACGCTGCGTGAGAGCTTCTCTGCCACGCACAACGGCTGGAAGGCCCTCATCTTCGATGGTAAGGAGTTCTACCAGAGCAAACGCTACGATATCGATCCCATTATTGACCGTGTAGGCGGTGGTGATAGCTTCTCGGGTGGTCTCATTCACGGTCTGCTCACCAAGGCTACACAGGGCGAAGCGCTTGAGTTCGCTGTCGCAGCGAGTGCGCTGAAGCACACCATTAACGGAGATTTCAATTTAGTATCAACAGAAGAAGTAGAAGCGCTGGCTGGCGGTAATGCCAACGGCCGCGTGCAACGTTAACATTATGGCTCGTTTCGATAAGATGGCCGTGATGCAGAAAATCGGCCAGACGGGTATGGTGCCCGTGTTCTATCACAAAGATGCTGAGGTGGCCAAGAAGGTCATCAAGGCTTGTTATGAAGGCGGCGTTCGTGCCTTTGAGTTTACCAATCGTGGCGACTTCGCCCAGGAGGTCTTTGCCGAATGCGTGAAGTTTGCGGCAAAGGAATGTCCTGAACTGGCGCTGGGTATCGGCTCGGTGGTAGATGCTCCCACGGCAGCCATGTACCTGCAGCTGGGCGCCTGCTTTGTCGTAGGCCCGTTGTTCAATCCTGAAATCGCTCCTGTCTGCAATCGTCGCCTCGTGCCCTATTGCCCGGGTTGCGGCACCGTCAGCGAGATCGGTAAGGCTCAGGAACTGGGTTGCGATCTAACGAAGTTGTTCCCTGGCGATGTCTATGGTCCCAATATGGTTAAGGGCCTGATGGCTCCGATGCCCTGGTCCAAGATTATGGTGACAGGCGGCGTCTCTCCTGATGAGGAGAACCTGCGTGGATGGTTCAAGGCTGGCGTCTATTGCGTCGGTATGGGCTCCAAGTTGTTCCCCAAGGACAAGGTGGCCGCTGAGGACTGGCAATACGTGACAGACAAGTGCCGTGAGTGCCTTGACATCATCGCTCGCGCTCGCGCATAATTCAAACTACAAACAACAAACTACAAACAACAAAGACAATGACAGATTACCGATTGCGCACGTTGGCAGCCGGATTTTTCGCTGTGGCTTTGGCGGGCTCTGTGCTCACGGGCTGCAAGCGTGGCGCCAACAATAATACGTTCGACAATGGTGTTGACAGCCTGACGTGGTGTACTGTTAGCTTCGAGGATAGCGTATCCGTCCTTGATGCCAGCGCTTACCAGCAGATGGCTGCTGACTTCCCTATTGATGTCGATACGGCTGTGATGGATGCAGGCACACGTGCTGCCATTGAATGGGTTGCTAACACGCTGCAGAACTGTAGTTATCCCGACTATGACGGTAGTGGCCGTGAGGACAAGCTCATGCCTGTTCCTGCGATGGATGAAGCTGAACTGGAAACCTTTGTCGCCCGCTGCGGAAAGATTGGCCTTGATAGCATGAAGGCTGATATGAGGGAAATGGCTGAGGACGGTTTCGGTGGCAGTTATCTGAATAATATCAAGATCGAGCTGACGGAGCAGACGCCCAGCTATCTCACCCTTACTTTCGGCCACGAGGTCTATACGGGTGGCGCTCACGGCGGATGGATCACCAATGGCGCTACCTTCAACCGTGCTACGGGCGAGCAGATGGGGTGGAATCTCTTCGACATGTCCAAGGAGCAGGAGTTGCGTGCCATGTTGATTCGTGGTGTCAAGTCATATTTCAATGACTTCTCTGAGGAGAAAATCGAGACTGACGAGCAGCTCTATGAACTCCTCATTCTCTACGACGATCCTGAGACACCCGAGAACGAGATTACCATCGGACTGCCCTTCCCGCAGGCCGAGCCTTATGTAACGCGTGATGGTATCAGTTTCGTCTATCAGCAGTATGAGATTGCAGCCTATGCCTGTGGTCTTCCTTCCTTCATAGTCCCTGTTGAGGAGGTGAAAGATTTGCTCAGCGAAAAGGGTAAAGAACTGCTTGGAATCAGTAAGTGATAAATCCTGAATAGTTCTTAAAGCGTTACGCGAAATGAATCTGCGTAAATGTCTGACTACGATATATTTTGTGCTAACGTGTTTTTGCGCGTTGGCACAAACTGATTTATACGTAGATGGACATCTTTTGGCGCACGATATTGAGCCGACAGAAGCGACTCCGCCAGCGCTCAGAGAACTCATGAAAGGTCGCTGGATGAACCTGCAACAATCGTCGGGCCAGACATCACGCAGGCAGGTGAAAGCCCAATGGCGACAGGCTGCCTCTCGCGCAAATACTTCTTTAGTCATAGCGCCGTTATTGAAGTCTGTTCGCAGTCAGGATGCCCCTTTCAATGACCTCTGTCCCCGTTGGACGTACGACAATGATAGCGTCAGCGAAGAACGTTGCCTTTCTGGTTGTGTGGCGACCAGTATCGAGCAGGTCATGGCCTACTATCGTTACCCTGAAGCCTTGCTGGATACCTTGCACGGATGGACTACCGATCACTATGCGATTGAGGATCTGCTGCCGGGTACGCGCTTCGACTGGGACAATTACCTGCTGGATTACCGGAATGGTTGGACAGCTGCTCAGGGGCAAGCCGCGGCTTTGCCCTCGTTGGCGGCAGGTATGGCTGTCCACATGAACTACGGCCTATCGTCTTCAGGTGCTAATGTCTCCAGAGCTATTGAGCCTTTGCAGCAGGCCTTTGGCTACGGTTTGGCCCGCTTCTTTGATCGTATCCTTTATACGCCCGACCGTTGGCATGCCTTGTTGCAGCATGAACTCAGCGAGGGACGCCCTATTGCCTATGTCGGCAGTAATATGAGTCTGAGCGGCCACGCTTTCAATATCGACGGCATCGATGAACGAGGCTTCTATCATGTCAACTGGGGGTATAATGGCAGCTATGATGGCTGGTATGATCTGGACTGGCTGTGCCCGTGGGAGCCTCTTGCTACCGTGCAGGAAGGCTTTGCGGCTGGTTTCTTCTGTAATCAGGGCGCTTTGTTCATGCATCCTTCGGCTGAGGCCCAGCCGTTGGCTGCTGATACGCTCCGACTGGACAGCCTGGGTGTGTCGCTTCGTGAGATTGTCTTCCAGCGCGAGCCTGATATTCAGGGCTATGTGCCAGCCGACTTCCGTTTTGAGAATACCAGTGATGACGAGGTGACCTATACCTACGAGGTAATGACCTATCTGCCCACCGATACGGCCATCTTCGAACAAGCTAATTACGTGGGCTTGTCCGGACTTACGCTGCCGCCTCATGCTACGCGTACCCAACGTGTCTATTTGCGGTTTACCAAGGCGGGCGACCGTCTGCTGGGCATTTCGCATGACGATGTGACGATTCCCTTCACGCAGCCTGTTAAGATTCATCGTGGAACAGCGCCTCAACTGGCGTGGGAAACGCCAGACGTGGAGTTCTCGCCGCAGGCGGATGGGACACTAACGGCTCAATTCAGCATTCCTGTTTCCAACCTCGCCACAGCTGGTTATGCAGCTCCGCTCGTGAACTGTTGTCTTTATCCCGATGGCTTTGAGGACGAGGATTTGCGCCATTTCCTTGTTCCCACCATTCCAGGGGGAGGGGAGGAGGCGCTTGCTGTCAGTTTCGAGCGCTTAATGCCCAATCAGCACTATACCTTCCTCGTGCGTTGTCCTTGGGAGGTTCAGGCCCAGGTGGATTTCACGACGCCAAAGGCTACGGCCATTGATGTCGTCTCCCTCAAGCAGGAAGCTTCCAATGCGCTCCGCCCATTCTACGATCTCAGCGGTCGCCCCCTTTCCCGTTCATCTCAGGGACTACGTATCACCCGCAACCGGAAAATCCTCATCCCTTCATCCTCGTCCTTTTCTCCTCCAAAATCAGAATAAAATCACATGTGGCAAGAGCTGATTGATAAATACTATTCTGACAACGAGCCGCTCCGACAGATTCTGCTGGTGCATAGCCGTGCTGTCGCCGATATGGCATTGGACATCGCCCGTAAGCATCCGGATTGGGCGTTGGACGAGACATTCCTTGAGGAAGCCGCCATGCTTCACGATATAGGCGTTTATCTGACCGATGCGCCTGGCATCCAATGTTTTGGCTCGGAGCCTTATATCCGTCACGGTCTGTTGGGTGGTCAGCTGTTGCGTCGTGAGGGGCTGCCCCGTCATGCCCGTGTCGCAGAGCGCCATACAGGTACGGGACTGACGCGTGAGGCAATCCTGCGCCAGCAACTCCCTCTTCCCGCAGAGGATTTTACGCCTGAGACTACGGAGGAACAGCTCATCTGTTTTGCGGACAAGTTTTTCTCCAAAAGTCACCTCGAACGTCTGCGTACTCCTGAGCAGGTTTTGCAGAGTCTGGAGAAGTTTGGGCCGGAGAGTGTAGCGTGCATGAAAGCGTGGTTGGTGCGCTTTTATGACTGGGATAATCCCTAAAAACACCCCAAAAGGGCTAAATAAAGCTGAAATTTCTTGTTTTTGCGCGCGAGATGCCGTACTTTTGCACGGTTTTTCGTGTGCATGCCCGTGCGCACAGGTGATTTCATGCTTAAAAGACGTTATTTCGTCATATATCTTCTGGTCTCGATGATTGGCCTGTTTGTGGCTTCTGCGGCAACTCCCGCGAGGCACATGGGCCGTATGCCTCAGCGACCTGATACGTTGCAGCTGGATATCCCGCCTTTGGATTCTTTGCGCAAGGGCATTCAGTTCCCTGATAGCGTACAGGCCGACACGGCCCGCTACATCATCGTTCATGGCGATACCGTCTATCTGGGTCGCGCTGGCCACACGGGCTTGGACACGGTCGCGATTGATTCCAGCAAGCAGAGCAAGAGCGCGCTGGATGCTCCCGTGGACTTCACGACCAAGGACTCGCTGACGTTTGATTACGTCAACAACCGCGTGAATTTCTACGGCGAGGCCAATATCAAGTACCAGAATCTGGAACTCACCTCCGACTTGATCACGATGAGTGTGGACAGTAGCATTGTTCACGCCCTCGGTCGTCGCGACTCGTTGGGCAATATGGTCGCTCCGCCACTCTTCGCGCAGGGCGACGACCAGTACGAGCCGGATCAGATAGCCTATAACTTCAAGACGCGTAAGGCATTTATCAACAATGTCTTCACCCAGCAGGGCGAAGGCTATATGATCAGCAAGGACAGTAAGCGCGACTCCGTAGGAACGATGTTTGTTGCCAATGCGCAGTACACCACCTGCGACGCCAAACATCCTCATTTCTATCTCGCGCTGACGCGTGCCAAGGTGCGACCCGGCAAGGACGTTGTCTTCGGTCCTGCCTACCTCGTCGTGGAGGATGTGCCGCTACCGCTGGCTATTCCCTACGGCTTCTTCCCCTTCTCGAGCAAGTACTCCAGCGGTATCATCGTGCCTACCTATGGTGATGAGATGACGCGTGGCTTCTATCTTCGCGATGGTGGCTATTATTTTGCGATCAACGACCTGATGGACCTCAAGGTACTGGGCGAAATCTACACGAAAGGCTCATGGGGCCTCTCCGGCCAGAGCAACTATCGCAAGCGCTACCGTTTCAGCGGTGCCGTCAATCTGGCCTATCAGAACACCGTCGAGGGTGAGAAGAACATGCCGGACTACTCCGAGGCCACCAGCTTCAAGATTCAATGGAGCCATCGCCAGGATGCCAAAGCCAACCCGGCCCAGAGTTTCTCGGCCAGTGTGAACTTTGCCACCTCCAGTTATGAGCGCAACAATCTCACGTCGATGTACAATCCGCAGGCCTATACCCAGAGCACCCGCACCTCGTCCATCTCCTATAGCCGTACGTTTGCGGACATTGGCTTGACGCTGTCCTCTACGATGAACCTCTCACAGAACATGCGCGACTCCAGTATCTCCATGACGCTGCCCTCGCTGAATGTCTCGCTGGCCCGCTTCAATCCTTTCAAGCGCAAGAAGCAGGTAGGTGCTGAGCGCTGGTACGAGAAGATTGCCATGAGTTATACGGGAACTTTCTCCAACAGCATCAATACCAAGGAGGACAAGCTCTTACATTCCGACCTGATTCGCGAGTGGCGTAATGGTATCAAGCACTCGATACCCGTCAGCGCCTCCTTTGCGCTCTTCAACTATGTCAACGTGACGCCTTCCTTCAGCCTCACGGACCGTATGTACTCCTACCGCACCAACCGCTCCTGGAACCAGACCACGCAGCGCGAGGTGGTCGATACCGTCTATGGCTTCAACAACGTGTTTGACTACAGTCTCGGCGTCTCGGCTTCCACCAAGCTCTATGGCTTCTATACGCCGCTTATCGGTAAGAAGATTCATCAGATCCGCCACGTGCTGACCCCTACGGTAAGCTTCTCCTATACGCCTGATTTCAGTTCCTCGCGCTACGGCTACTATGACACCTACGTGAAGACCGACGCCAAGGGCAATGTGAGCACCGTCACCTATTCCCACTATCAGGGCTCGCTCTATGGGTCGCCTGGCTCGGGAATGACGGGTAGTGTCAATATGGATGTCTCCAACAACGTGGAGATGAAGCTCCGTACCGACAAGGACTCTACGGGTTATAAGAAGGTCAGTTTGATTGACGAGTTAGGTGGCTCTTTGGGCTACAATATGGCCGCTCGTACGCGTCCCTGGAGCGACCTCAATGTGCGCCTGCGCCTGAAACTCTCCAAGAGTTACACCTTCTCGATGAATGCCCAGTTCGCGACCTACGCCTATGAGTTCAACGATGCCGGTAATGTCGTTGTCGGCGAGCGCACCGAGTGGAGCTACGGCCGCTTTGGCCGCTTCCAAGGCACCAGCCAGAACCTCTCCTATACGTTCAATAACGAGACTTTCAAGAAGTGGTTCGGCAAGGACGACGGTAAGGACAAGAACCGTCGTGGCCGCAACGAGGATGACGACGAAGAGGAAGACTATGATCGCGACCTCAACGAGACCAACCTCGACCCCGATATGGAGCGTGGCAAGCGTGGTGCCCGTCGCGACAGCAAGGAAGGCGAGTTGGACGAGGACGGCTACGTGAAGTTCAAACTCCCGTGGTCCTTCTCCATTTCTTACGGCGTCTCGATGCGCGAGGACACGCAGGCTGAGATCAATGTCAGTAACATGCGCTATCCTTACAAGCTGACCCACACCCTCAACTTCTCGGGCAACCTGCAGATTGCCTCCGGATGGAATATCAACTGGTCGTCAGGCTATGACTTCAACTACAAGAAGATGTCCATGACTACGGCCTCCCTCTCGCGCGACCTCCATTGCTTCGGTATGTCCTGTAGCGTGGTGCTGTCGCCCTATACCTCCTATAACTTCACCTTCCAGGCCAACTCCTCTACGCTGGCCGATGTCCTGCGCTGGAAGAAGCAAAGCAGTTATAGCGGGCAGTTGAATTGGTACTAAACAATTATACACAAATATGAAAAAGACATTTTATCTGATTGGATTGGCAGCAGGGATGGCGCTGATGGCGGGTCTGTCTGCTGCATGCACCGGTGAGAACGAGTATCATACCAGCAAGCTGTATCGTCCGTTGCCTTCTACGGCGCTCTACGTCTATGCGGACCAGTCGCTGGATTCCATTGCCTTCACCACGACCGAGTCCTTCAAGATTACCACCAGCCAGTCCTGGTGCACTATTGCTGAAGGTTTTGAGGAGCTGACCAACCGCTACGCCAATACGATAGTCCAATGCGTGGTTCCCATTCGGTTGGAAGCCAACACAACGGGCGTTGACCGTTCCTGCGTGATTAATATCGAGGCTGGTGAATATCCCATCTCCACCACGATCTATCAGACGGCGTCGCTCAATATCACGTGGCCCAACCTGAGTTACGTGTCAGAGTGGGAGCTGCCTGCTACAGCCACCGAGGCGCAGCTGGCCTTCAACACTTATGACCGTTGGGAGTTGAGCACCAAGGAGGGTGATTGGATCACGATTCCTGCCGACAGCGTTGCAGGTGGCAGGGGCCCGAAAACTGTGACCTTCACGTTCACCAAGAATCCTGCAGCCGATCGTCGTGACACCCTCTACCTCACCTCGCGTGGTGTGACCGATACGATTCCCGTGGTGCAGCTGCGCCCCGAATAATCGTCATTCATCATTAGCTTCGCTGACTTTTGTCACGACTCGGCAAATCAAGCAAGCTTGTTTGCACTCACTGCTCCAAAAGTTCGTCATTCGTCATTCTTTTTTCCTTATGAACTCCCGCTCCTCCCTTGTCCGCCTCTTTGTGCTGGCGCTGACCTGTCTGCCCACGCTGGCTTTTGCCAACGTGCCCGACTCCGTCTATCTCTTTTCCTATAATACAGCCCCTACGTCGGGCCTCGCCTTTGCGTGGTCCGGTAACGGACAGACGTGGCGTAGCATCGCCGGTGGTGCCACCTTCGTTGGTAGCGACTTCGGTACATGGGGTGCAGAGAAGAAGATGTACACACCTGTGCTCTATCAGTCTGCCGATGGCCTTTGGAACTTGGATTTCAAGCTCAACGACCGTGTGAGCCAGTATGGCCATTGCACCTCCACCGATTTGATTCATTGGCGTCCCCAGGATTATATCTATCTGCAGGATAAGCAGGCCGTGGAGGCCTACCTCGACGGCGTGGGTCGTGCGGCCTATCAGAAAGCCGTTGTCCAGGGCGTGGAGCGTCAGGGTAGCATCAACCGTGTACCCTATGCGATGGTGGAGCAGATGGAGAATGCCAAGGCAGCCCAGGCTGCACGCAGCCGTCGCGATGGTGAGTCATTAGCCGATGACGAGCGCCGTTTCCACAACGACCTCAACGCCTCGCTTTCAGCCCGTGTGACCATTGATGCCACAGCGCCCAAGGCCATCTCCGACAAACTCATGGGCATCTTCTTCGAGGATATCAACTATAGTGCCGACGGCGGTTTGTATGCCGAGCTCATTCAGAACCGCGACTTTGAGTACAGCGAGTCCGATCGTGGCCGCGAGCCCAACTGGACAGCTACCAATTCATGGTCGCTCGTGGGCGAGGGCACGACGTTCACCATCGATACTGCAGATCCGATTCATCCCAACCAGCAGCACTATGCCGTGCTCGACGTGCAAGTCGTGGGGGCTGCCCTTGTCAACGACGGCTTCGACGGCATTCCCGTTCGCAAGGGCGAGAAATATGATATCAGCCTCTTTGCCCGTCAGCTCCTCGGACATAAGGGCGAGGGCAGTATCTGCGCGATGCTGGTGGCCGATAAGAAAGTGATTGCAACCACCTATCTCAAAGCGCCGAAGGCCACTTGGACACAGCTCAAGGGTGTGCTCACGGCCAAGGCTGATGCCTCCAATGCCGAGTTGCACATTGCCTTCCGCGACGAGGGTACCTATGCGCTGGACTTCGTCAGCCTCTTCCCGCAGAAGACCTTCAAGGGTCGTAAGAACGGTATGCGCCCCGACCTCGCTCAGGTGCTGGCCGACCTGCATCCTCGCTTCATGCGCTTCCCTGGCGGCTGCGTAGCCCACGGCGACGGTATCGGCAACATCTACCATTGGAAAGAGACCATCGGGCCGCTGTGGGAGCGTCACCCCTTGCGCAACATCTGGGGTTACCATCAGTCCCGCGGCCTCGGCTACTTCGAGTTCTTCCAGTTGTGCGAGGATCTCGGCTGTGAGCCCTTACCCGTCCTCGCCGCTGGCGTCCCCTGCCAGAACAGCAGCACGGGTGGCGACGGTCAGCAGGGCGGCATCCCCTTCGGTCCTGAGTTTGACCAATACCAGCAGGATGTCTTGGATCTCATTGAGTGGGCCAACGGCGACCCCAAAACCAGCAAGTGGGCGCGGATGCGTGCAGAGGCAGGTCACCCCAAACCCTTCAACCTCAAGTATCTCGGCATCGGTAATGAGGACCTCATCTCCGAAGTCTTTACCGAGCGTTACCTGCGCCTCATCAAGGCCGTGAAGGAGCGCTATCCCGAGATCATCGTCTGCGGCACCACGGGCCCCTTCTTCGAGGGCTCCGACTACGATCAGGGCTGGCGCTTGGCCAAGGATAACCACATCGACATGGTCGATGAGCACTACTACGTCTCGCCCGGCTGGTACATCAACCATCAGGACTTCTATGACCATTACGACCGTTCCGCCTCCAAGGTCTATCTGGGCGAGTACGCCAGCCACGGCCCCGGGCGTCGCTCCACCATCGAGACCGCTCTGACCTGTGCGATGCACATCTGCGGTCTGGAGCGAAATGGCGATATCGTGGCTATGAGCAGCTATGCCCCGTTGCTGGCCAAGCACGGCCACACCCAATGGAACCCGGACCTCATTTATTTCGATAATGAGCATGTCTATCCCACCGTTGACTACTGGGCACAGATGCTTTGCGGCCAGAGTCAGGGCGATCGCTACCTTCCGTCCACCATCCAGGCTATGCAGCAGCGTGACGGTCGTGAGGTGCCGGTAGGGGAGGAGTTGGCCCGTAGGCTCACCGTCAGCACCGTGCGTGACACAGCTACAGGCAAGACCTACGTGAAGCTCATCAATCTGCTACCCATGTCCATGACCACGCAGCTCGATGCCCGTGGCTTCACCCTGCCCGCCACAGCCACCTTCCGCAGGCTCGCAGGCGCATGGAACAGCACCGAAGCCCGTGCCTCCGAGCCCGCCACACTCGACCTCTCAGGCGGCACAATCACGCTGCCACCCTATAGCTTCACCGTCGTGGAGTTCTAAAAGCGCTCTTTTTACGTAGCGAAATCGCACTTTTTTCACTTTTTGTTTGGTCATCTCGCAGAAAAGCTATACTTTTGCACCCGCAAAACTCAAGAAGCTTGCTCGGAGAGGTGCTCGAGTGGCTGAAGAGGCACGCCTGGAAAGCGTGTGACCGGCAAAACTGGTTCGCGAGTTCGAATCTCGCCCTCTCCGCAGAGAAGTCAGAAAGAGTAAAGCGCTACGTACAGCAGACATGGGAAAGTCCTGTACGGCCAGCTCCCTTCGAATCCCCCAGGGCTTGACCGCAGCAAGGGTAGTTGGTTGTAGCGGCGCGATGCAGATCGCTTTCCCACCCGCCTCTTTAGCTCAGTTGG
>JAILQO010000059.1 GCA_024698925.1 Bacteroidaceae bacterium
CGGCCGCAAGATGAGATCTCCATGAGGGTCGTCCGAGACGAGGACGTCGATAGGCAGCAGGTGTAAAGGCGGTGACGTCATAGCCGAGCTGTACTAATTGCCCGAATGCTTTAGGCTCGAGTAGTAAGCTTTGAGCTGTCCTAGTCTGTTTTTCGTACCCAAGATGTCAGCCTTATTGACAAGGTGTCGATATCGAGCTTCGGCTCGGCAATGCTCAAGCGAGCTTGGCATTGCGCTCACCTTGCATCGATATTCAGGCGGTTATAGCGGCGGGGTCCCACCTCTTCCCATCCCGAACAGAGAAGTTAAGCCCGCTTGCGCCGATGGTACTGCACACCCGTGGGAGAGTAGGTAGCCGCCACTTTTTACGAAGAAGCCCCGATTCACATTTCGTGAGTCGGGGCTTTCTTCATTTAGACCATAGAAATTTCTTGAAGGGACAAAGCGTCGCTGATGTATGTCCTCCTCTATAAAACGTTATTCTGCGGCTTTATTGCTATTCATAAGCGAATCTTCAAGCATTTGTTTCTCGTACGCCTCTCGTATCAATTCATCAAAGCTGCGTACGCGACCATATTCCTCCAGTACTTTCATGCTTTGGCGGTGCATTTTCTCTCGTTTGCGCTGTTTGAAGGCAAATGGATGCATGATGACATCAAGAAGACCTGGACGGTTCTTCTCCAATATCTCGCTGAGTGTCGGCACATGAAGGTTTTCCTGGCAATCAAGAGACTCACGAAGGACATCTTCGATGGGTAAACGACGCAGGGGGAGTACCGTTACTTCCTGAAGTGTATCTGTACGGATAGAGTCGATTTTTTCCGAAGATACGATCATGGAATCTGACAACAATATTAAAGACAACAGAAGCGAAATCATGTGGCAAAGATACGCATTATCTCATGCATGAATTAGATTGTATCATCTTTTAACGCGTATTTCTACGCTTCTTAACGTTCATCATTAATATATATACATACTTGATATATAAAGAAACAGCGGGCGCATCATCATGCGTCCGCTGTCCCTTTATGAGTAATGCTATTGTTTAATTAATAGTACCGCCAGAGTGCTGTCTCGTTTCCGTGGTGGTAATGGAGATAGTAGCTGTGTTGTTAGAACCATCATCGGTTGGGTTCGTAGTTGTAGGAATGTTGAACACAATCTGTTGAGGTTGGCCACCAACAGCAGGAACGCTGAAAGTCGTTACCTTACCAGACTGAGATGCGCCCGTGGCAGGATCCTTAGCGACAACCACCAGTGTATTGTTCTGAGAACCCGGCTCAAGAGCAGCAATAGCCTGCTGCAGTGCTTCGGGAGAGGTGTACTCCTGACCATTCAATTGGTAGCTGTAGGTAAGACCTGCGGTAACACCAGCAGCCTGAGCGGCAGCAACAGCATTTGCCACGCTAGGAACGTTAACCTGTTCTGCCCACTCATCCTCATCCTTGCAGGATGTCATGAATACGCATGCGCTTGCAACAGCAATAGCGCAGAGAGAAAGAAGAAACTTTTTCATTTTGTAAAAATAAAAATTTAAAGTGTTTAGTAAATGTTTTCTTTGTTGATGATTGCGGGTAATCACTCTTGGAATGAGCCGTTTAGCATTCGTTGTACGTATTCTTGCACAAAGGCCGGTTCCCAATAGTGTGCAGATCGGTTAGCATCGGGTTGCGTAACGTATTCTTCTCCCATTCGTTCAAACCAGTACTTGAAGTAGGATTGCATACTATACTCCATGTTGTAGTACTCTGGTAAGCGCAGTCGGATGAAAGAATCACGCTTTTGCCGTTTGCCTCCGAGTGGTATCGCGAAATGGAATCCTGCGTTATACTCACCTCCTGTGAGGATGCCGTAGGCTCCTATAGCATATTCCCCGAAGTGGCGTGTGACATCCAGTCTTCCACCATAATCTCCGTAGAGAAATCTGCCGCCTTGTAGTTCCATCTGCAGCTTGGTGTAGGGCTCGTAGTAATCTACCGTTGCCATGAAGTTCAGTTTGGAGGAGTTGCGAATAACTCCAAACCCATTCTGCTTACTATAGTTCGCTTCTCCCGTAAATCCACCATTGACGTATAAGTCAAGGTTGCGGCAAAGATGGTAACCAACGTTGGCATGAAAACCAATGCGATCTTGGTAGAAGAAACCTGCTGCAGCGGTGATTTGCCATCGTTTATTGGAAAGTATTTGCTGGCTGAGATTGGCGTTACCGATTTGAATGTATCGCTTGGTGTCGCTTTCTTCAATGTTGTGCAGAATCGGGAAGATGGGCTGCACGGTTAGTCGAGCTCCTTTCCAAAGGGTTGTTACAATCGCTGGTGCGATGCGGATGGCATAATCGAACAGATGGTCAAGTTTGTTGTTCACGAGACTAATCATCGGCACGAAGGTGACATCGATCTTACCCGTGGATGCTGCCTGTGGTATCTCGTCATGTAGCAGCGTCAAGGCTTTCCGCATGTCTCTGTCCACGCTCACGTCCCATATGTCTCCACGCTTGGAGGCGTGCACGATGAGCTGTGGCATTTGGTAGTCTGTCAGTACGATTTCGAAGTTTTGTATTTCGACGTGACTGTCAGCTATTTTTCTTATTGCAGTGGCTACACCTCTGAATGTGCCTCTATAGGTACGATCCTCAAAAGCAGCATACAGTGTATCATCCACTATGTATGTTTGGATGTCTTCAAATCCTTCTTCTTGCAGTAACTTCTGGACGTTTTCCGTAGACTGTGCAGAAGTAGACAATGTGATGAAAAAGCAGGCGCAAATGCTAATGATTTGTCTTATTATGAGTCTTTTATTAGCCTGTCCCATCTCAGTCAGAGATTCTAAACACCTTTATTCGGCGCAAAGATACGTCAAATCTATGAGAATACGGCCTTGTTAAGATTTTTTAACGTGATTTTTTAACGTGAATTCTTTTCTAAGGCGTTTGAATCTGGAATTTCAATGAAGTGATATCATCATCTGACGTAGCTGTAGCTGTATAAAGACCTTGTGGAAGTGAGCTTAGCGAAAGCATCTTTCCTGATTGTAGGCGTGCGGTCATCATTAATCTGCCAGCTGCGTCGTAAATATTCACCCGTGCGGTGCTGATTCCAGAGATAGAAAGCATCTGATTCGAAAAATGTAGCTTGAACGGGTTCTCAGCCATATCCGGGTCATCAATGGCATCAGGTTTAACAATAGGCTCTATCTTTGGCTCTATATAAGCGAATGTTGTGGTGGTGAGCACATTCGTTTTCCAGATGGTGGGGCGCTCCATAACGTATGCCTGTGAGGCACCATCAGGGTATAGCCCTACGGAATGAAAACCATCGTGACGGCAGTAAACAAGGGTGTCTGCCCAACTCTTGTCTGCCGCTGTTAAGAGCACTAGGCAACTATCTGCATTGTTGAGCTTAAAGTCAGCGTGCAGCTGAGTGCTACTTACGGTCTTATCACACCATATGACGAGATGACCATGTGCAGGAATAATTGTGGAGAAGGAGCCGTCTGAACTAGGTATTTGCCATTTTTCGGGTTCCTCTAGGTGATCTGAAAGGAACATACCAGCTGCATCGATGTCGTGATGGGTCGTATTATACAATTCTATCCAGTCGCTTTTTTTGAAGATATCGCTCACATATATGTCGTTATCGGCACTCACTTCATTGATTTTTACAGGATGTACATCCCATGCATCTGTATCACTTTCTGGCATCTGCTCATATATAGCCGTCAATGTGAGGGTTGATGAGTTCTGGGGTATCTCGTAATCGGCCTCAGTGGAAACAATATCGTCATGGCTGACCTGATTGTAAATCAGTTCGGCATCCCAGTATATATCGGTAGAGTTTGCTGCGTTGTTGTGAAGTTCAACAGCGATGGTGTTACGTCCGCGCTTGAAGAGGGCGGCATCAAGAGTCATCGTTCCAGCATCTGGGTTGTCATGGGCATAAGTGGTGGCAAAGGTGTTGAAGGAAATATTTGCGCTGGGCATCTGATAGCGTCCTGCTTCCTGGCCATTGACATAGATGATGAAGCCATCGTCAGCAATCCAGTTAAGTGTGAAATTCTCTGACGATTTCGGGGCCGCATTGAGTGTGATTGTCTTACGGAAATAGGAAGTGGGATACTTGTTGTTGTCGTCGCCGCCATAATCTAGGAATGTCTGATAAGAACGGCTATTGGCCGCATCTGTGACAAAATATCCCAACGGTGCGTTGCCGTTAGGCCACGTGGCATTATAGGAAGAGGAAGACCAATCTACCCCGTCAAGAGAACCTTGGTCAAAATAACTCCAACTGGAGCCGCGGCTGAATAGCGAGGAACCAACGGCGGATTGAGCCGAACGCCATCCGACGAACCGATAACCGGCTGGTGCCGCTGCTGTGACGGTGATGGGTGAGAAAAGTTGTCCAGAAAACTTACCGGTCGGCACTTCAAGGCCATTGATTAGTAGACGAGCTTCTTCCACGTTAGAGGAAAGCGTAATCGTCTTTGAGGGCTCCAGATTGAAATAGTTACGCATGTTATTGACGGTGGAGGCTTGTCGGTAGCTGGAAAGCTGGCTGATGACATCATAGCCGCTGTTGGCTTGGAACCCATCCTCTGCGACACGGTTAATCATTTCCTGTATAATTTCATAGGAGCGATCGGGCTCAAAAACGCTACCGGCCACGATGCAGAACTGATCTACGAGTTGCTTCTTGAAGCTGGCATTTTGTAGCATGTTACGCATGATTGTCACGAACTCGATCTCTTTGGTAATACGGTTGCCGTATTTGGCGATAACAAGATCGCCATATAATTGATCAAAGTTCCAGACACGTGAGTTCTCGAAGAACCAGTTGAATTCATTTGTCCCGTTACTAAAGGCATGATCCAGATCGAAGAGGATTGCCCTGAAACGGCTATTAGAAGTGCCGTCGTTGCGTGAACGGAAACACTTGATATTGTTCTTTGGCCAGTCGCTTCCGCACAGATAGAGTTGCACTGCCATGTAGTTGCACATCTCCTCGATGTCAACAATTTGCTTTATACGCTCATAGACCAGCGCGTCTGCAGCATTCTGCGAAAGGGTGTACCACTCATCGAAAACGTCTCTCGTGCCGACTTGCTGCACGTAACCACTGTCGGGCGACATTTTCCACAAATCCATCTCGTCATCATCGGTGTCCATGCCGTAATTAGCGAAAGCGTAGTTCTTATTGTTGGGTTCGCGTAAATTAAGAATGCCGATGTATTGACCGTTGCGGTACAGGTGTACGGGACGGTAAGCCTGCGCTTCCACGTAGAGCCCTGATGTGGATACCACCTGTTGTATCGCGGCGTCCTTGATTCGGCCGCTCGTATCATTACCTCCGTTACGTATCTTCAGTCCTTTATGGCGTAGGAACGGCTTATCTTTGAAGAACTGATAATCCATGCGGTTGTTACCCTCGTAAATTTTGTTGGCTTTGATATTGAATGAGTGAGGATCAAAGGCACGACTCCAACCTCCGGAGGGCTCGATGCCAACTTCCTGATTGAATACTGCGACTCCATTTTCGTCAATAAATTCGATGTTGGCCGGACGATCCCAGTCCATATTCCAATTACAATTGTCGCTCTGCCCGTTTCCAGGTCTGCCGTTTCCATTGCCTCGTACGAAGATGCCGTAGTCGCTTCCTGTCAGGTTTTTCTTGTCGGATACCAACGAGAGAACTGGCAATGTAAAATCACGATCTTTACGGATGAAGGTACGTGTCACGACAGGGCTTGAAAGCATTCCTGCCTGAAAAAAACGGGCGCGTAAGATGGTGGTAGAGGTGATGGTGAAGCGACCGTCGACGCTTGTCTCGCCATTGGTGAGTGTGGGCGTGCTTCCGTTCGTCGTGTAACGTAACGTCGCTCCGTTGGGGCGATTTGTAACCATGACTGCAAAACCAGTGGAGAACAAGCCTCCTTCTTTGTTGAAAATCGGTGCGGGCAACCTTGTCGCGGCAAAAGAAGATGTCGTGTTTGACTCGCCGGGTGTTGGCTGATCGGTGTATCCCCATGTGGCACCGCCGTCAGTGGTGCGGGCATAGGATGTGCGCGTGATGGCGGGTGGGTAGTCTAACAGGGCGTGGATATTTCCCTTCCCATCGCTGATATAGAGCGATCCGCCATCGCAGTCAAGCTTAAAGTTGATGGATTTGGGTGTCCACCAGGAGAAGTGGTCAAACCACAAAGTACAAAAACCATTTGCGGGTAAGTTCCCATGCCGCGTGTTGCTGAGTGGCATCTTCTTCAAGTTGCCTATATCGTCCGAGATATATAGCCCGTCAAGCAGGACGTCTTCATCGGTGGTGTTGTACAATTCTACCCATCCGCCATAGTTGAATGTCGGGTCGATAAACATGTCGACATTGGACTGCTGTATTTCGTTGAAGATGATAGCTCCAAGCGGAACCTCGTTGGATTTCACGGTGAGGATACACTTGGCATTGATGTCGGTGTATTTTGTGGATGTCGCGGTAATGGTGGCAATGCCTGGCTTAAGGGCATTCACGTTACCATTCTCATCTACCGTGGCGACCTGCTCGTTACTGCTGGTGAAGGTAATATCTTTGAAAAGGGCATTGGACGGATAGACTGAAGCCGTTATTTTTAGCTGTTCAC
Source organism: Bacteroidaceae bacterium (assembly GCA_024698925.1). Lineage (GTDB taxonomy): Bacteria > Bacteroidota > Bacteroidia > Bacteroidales > Bacteroidaceae > Physcousia. The sequence goes on from JAILQO010000059.1 coordinate 6,628, forward strand.
CCTGTCTGACAGTGGCAGAAGAGGTATTCAATTCTATACGTGTGACGGGTCTTTCCGTACCATACCAGAATAGCTTGATGTTGTCGATGGCAATCCAGTTGGCGGACGTATTCCTTGTGCGAACACCAATGGTCAAGTTTGACTGCGAAGTCGTGGCCTCGACTGCGAAATGTTGGGGCTTCCCATTGCCAGTGGCCATCTCTGTCGTGCCTTCTGTCAATCCGTCGAGGATGAAGAGCAGGACACCTGTGGCGGTTTCTTGTTGTTTACCCTGATTCACGGCAATGGCATCTGCCTCTAAACGGTATTTGCCAGTTGGCAGATTTTTCAGCTCTTGGTAAATGGATCCATTTCCCAACTGGTTGACGGCCCAACTCTCGCTGGAACGCCATGCTTCGGCAAAAAGATGGATATGTGTTTGACGATCATCGCTCCAGTACTCTGCACCTTGGTATCCGTGATTCTGAGACACGTTGCCGAAGGCGTCTGTCCATCCGTTGATGTTGCCATCGAAGTTGGGATTGATGACGAATTCATTGGTGATGTCTATCCATGTTTGTGCTTGGATGGTCATTGCGGCCGAAAGGAATAAGGCGGAGCAAAACCCTGTCTTTTTCATTATAAATCTGAGCTAGTAGTTACAAAAAACGGCGCAGAACTCGCTGTCTGCGCCGCAAATGTACACTTATTTTTTGATTTCTCGCGAATCTATGTCCAGAAAAACGCGAAAAAGATTCTATTCTTTGATGTTTGGTTCTTCCAGTCCCAGGTTATTCTTACGGTCAACGGCTTTCAGGACGAGACCCAGAACAAGTGCAGCTACACCCAGACAAGCAAGCATCACTAATGGAGCGGTGTAATCGTACTGCGTTGGGTCCGTAACGCCAGGATTGGTTTTGTCAAGCACCTTGCCTATAAGCAGGGGGAACAGCCATAGACCGATGTTCTGAATCCAGAAAATGAGGGCGTAAGCAGAACCGATGACTTTAGCATCAACTAGTTTGGGTACGCTGGGCCAAAGGCTAGCTGGCACGAGGGAGAAGGAGGCACCTAGGACAAGGATTGTCAGGTAGGCAATGGCGATGCCGCCAATGGCATTTCCTTTGAACGCCGGTAACACGAACGCGAATGTCAGGTGGCAGGCAATCAGCAGCAGGGAACCGAGGACCAGCATCGTAGCAGCCTTTCCTTTATGGTCAACATAACTGCCGAGAATCGGCGTAATCAATACGGCCAACAGCGGGAATACGGCGAAGACGGTTTCAGCAGACTGACGCATGTAGCCCATATAGCAGTAAGTGATGAGGGCAACAATGCTTAGGCCTAATAAGCCATATTTGCTTGCAGCCTTCTTTTGGAAATTACTGGCAAAACCTGTCGCGGCGACAATGAGCATAATGATGTATTGTACGATGGTGACACTGCTGCCTGCCCAGAAAGAGCCTTCTGCGGGAGCTGTCAGCGTTAGGTTACACTGAAGCATGTTGACCGCGTACTTTTGGAAGGGGAATATTGCTGAGTAGTAAAGCACGCACAGCAGGGCAACGAGCCAGAAACCGCTGGATGTGAGAATCTGCCCGAGGTCGCTAATCTTGAAGGGGTCGTCTTTTTCCTCAGCCTCGCCAGTCTGTGCATCAAGTTTCTTATCCATGAAGAAATAGACAATGGTCATGATGAGGGCTATACACATCAGGACAACACCAAAAGCAACTGAGCGGCTAACGCTAACGACGCCTCCTAAACGTGCAAAAAATGGCGAGAAAATCATGCAGGTTGCGACGCCCAGTCGTGCGAGCGCCATCTCGGAGCCCATTGCGAGCGCCATCTCACGGCCCTTGAACCACTTGACAATACCACGGGAAACGGTGATTCCGGCCATCTCGCAGCCGCAACCGAAGATCATGAATCCACAGGCTGCGAATTTGGCGGAAGCTGGCATCCCGGCATAGAACGGCGAGACGCCGAGTTCATCAAAGACGGGTATGTAATTGAGGTTGTTGGTGAACCAGCTCTCGAGGCTGCTGCCATAGAATGCATCGCTGACGGCGTACCATTTGATACACGCACCGATGAGCATGACAGCGGCAGATAGTATGGCAGTGAAGCGGACACCCATCTTGTCGAGGATGATGCCAGCGAAAATGAGAAAGAATGCAAAGACGTTGAGGAATACCTCAGAACCTTGCATCGTACCGAAAGCAGTACTGTCCCAGCCTCGGGTTTCCTGCATCAAATCCTTGATGGGCGAGAGGATATCCATGAAAATGTAGCTGCAGAACATGGCTAACGCCAGAAGCAGCAATGCTGTCCAGCGCATGGCGGCGCTGTCACGAAGTGTTTTTTGAATAGCTTGGGTCATATTATGTCGTTATTACGTTATATCGTTATCATGTTATTACGAAGGATTTATTTTAACCAACGGCTGAGCCAATCGAAATAGGTGCGTTGCCAGAGGATGCCATTCTGGGGCTTGAGTACCCAATGGTTCTCATCTGGGAAGAGCAACAGTTCAGCCTCGATGCCGCGCATACGTGCAGCATTGAAAGCACTCATGCCTTGGGTGGCGTTGATGCGATAGTCCTTCTCGCCGTGGATGCAGAGGATGGGGGTGTCCCACTGGTCAACGAAGAGGTGGGGCGAGTTCTTATAGGTGCGATCGGCGTTGGCTGTACGGTCCTTGTTCCAGTAGGCATCATCGTACTCCCAGTTGGAGAACCAGTTCTCTTCGGTCTCTGTGTACATCGCTTCGAGGTTAAAGGCGCCGTCGTGGGCGATGAAGCATTTGAAACGCTTGTCATGATGCCCGGCAAGGTAATAGACGCTGAAACCTCCAAAAGAAGCACCTACGGCAGCGAGACGATCACGGTCAACATAGGGGAGATTGTCGCAGGCGTCATCGATGGCGCTCAGATAGTCGTGCATGCACTGGCCTGTCCAGTCGCCGGAAATCTCCTCCAGCCACTCTTGCCCGAATCCCGGAAGACCGCGGCGGTTGGGAGCGATGATGACGTAGCCTTGAGAGGCCATGATATAGAAATTCCAGCGGTAGCTCCAGAACTGTGAAACGGGCGACTGGGGACCGCCCTCGCAGAAGAGGAGGGTCGGATATTTTTTGGAGGAATCAAAATGCGGGGGCTTGATGACCCAGTAAAGGAGTTGCTGGTTGTCCGTCGTTGCGCACCACCGTGCCTCGCTACTGCCAGGAGCGAGTTGGGAGAGGATGTGGTCGTTCTCATGGGTGAGCTGAGTGATAGTCGCGGAATTATTCCCATTGGGCAAATTATGTGGCACGCTTACCACATAGAGATCGGCGGGATGGAAGTAGTCATGGCGCTCCATGAGGAGGCAATCCGATTGACTATTTGGCGATTGACGATTTACAATTTGCAAGGCACCCCAGTCGGCCTGAAGTTCTGTTAGCTGTGTTACCTGTCCTTCGAGATTGGTTTGATATAGATTTTCGGTGGCGTGCCATACACCTATATAATATAAGGTATAAGAATCTGGTGCCCAACAGAAGTCATCCACGCTCGAATCGAAGCTTTCTGTAACATAGGTCTTGGTGCTCTTCTGAAGGTCGAAGATGCAGAGACGCTGGCGGTCGCTCTCGTAACCGTCACGTTCCATAGAGAGCCAAGCCACATATTTGCCATCGGGCGAAAACTTGGGATTGGTGTCGTAGCCGACGTTATAGTCTTTCAGGTTTGTGTTGATGAACTGGTCTTTGAGTGTCTTTGTGGGGTTACAAATATGGTCTGGACTGTCAACAAAGCCGCCATCAGGTACAACACCAAACTCACCACAGTCTTTGCAAAGGTTCTTTGTCTTGCTCATATCGCCGCTCTCCACATCATAAAGGAAGATGTCGGAGTCGGTGCTGATACTGTAATCTATACCTGTTTTGGTACGGCAGGTGAAGGCAATGTATTTGGAGTCGGGGCTCCAGGCTAACTGCTCGATGCCACCAAAGGGTTCCATGGGACACTCGTAAGGTTCGCCTTCGAGAATGTCGAATTCTTCTTTGACTGTACCATCACCACTAACGGAGCAGACAAAGGGGTGGGGGATACTTTCAACGTAGTGATCCCAGTGGCGGTACATGAGGTCTGTAATCACACGTCCTGTCGTTTGCGGAAGGTCTGCGGGCTTGTCCTTGATGATGTCATGGTACGGGATGGACTTGACGATAATGACTCTCTTCTGATCGGGCGAAAAGAGAAAACCTTCAACTGCGCCGTCAGTCTTAGTGAGCTGTTTGCGCGATTTGCCTTTGGCGTTCATCGTCCAGATTTCTCCCTTGTTGGCAAAGGCTAGCTTGCTATTACTGAGCCAAACGGGGTCACTACCAGGACCGAGGTAGGTCCCTGTTGCTGACGCGTCAGTATCTGTGGTCGCTGGAATGTCTTGTACGTAGATGATGGCATTACTGCGGTTCTCTTCTACGCTATAGTAAGTGACTTGGTAGGCCACTTTTGAGCCGTCTGGTGAGATCGCATAGCTGCCGATGCGACCCATTGCCCAAAGAGCCTCGGGCGTGAGGGTATCGCTTTGAAGCTGGATGTTACTACGCGTAATGACAGGCTTCTGTTCTTGTTTACAAGCACTCATAGAGGCGATGACCAATAGGAATAAGGCAAGTCGTTTCATAGTTCTATCGTTTTTGTTGTTGGCGCTGCTGCTCTTCCGCCATCTTCTGAAGGGCTTCAAGTCGTGCCGCCATACCAGATTGCTTCTTGGGATTGGATGCATTTTTGGCTTTGTAGGCTTCCATTTGTGCCAGCAGTTTGTCATCATTGGTTGTCTTGCGGAGGAACCACATGATCAGAATGCTCGTGAGACCGGAAAGGAAATAGTAATAGTTCAGGCCGGAGCTGTAAGTGTTAAACATGAAGAAGAACATGAGCGGCATAAGATACATCATCCATTTCATCATCTTCATGGACTGTTCCTGCTCGGGGGACATGGCGGCATTCTGTTGTTGCTTCATGGAAATCCATGTGTTGACAATCTGCATGAGGCAGAAGAGAACACAGAAAATGCTGAGGTGGTCGCCGATGAGCCAGATGTCCTTGCCCCAGTTGATAACGTCATCGTAAGCAGAGAGGTCGTCAGCCCACAGGAAACTCTGGCCACGCAACTCGATGGCGTTTGGCACAAAGTTGAAGAGGGCAATCCAGATAGGCATCTGAATGAGCATGGGTAGGCAACCTCCCATGGGTGAAACACCATACTGATTATACAGCTGCATGGTTTCCTGCTGCTTCTTCATGGCGTCCTCTTTCTTGGGGTATTTAGCATTCAGCGCATCGATTTTGGGCTTGAGGACACGCATTCTGGCACTTGCCAAGTAGCTCTTCTTGGTAGCGGGATAAACGAGGGCCTTCACGATAAGGGTTAACAACAGGAGAACCAATCCCATATGGAGACCAAGACCCTTGAGCCAGTCGAAGAGGTAGATAATGAACCAACGGTTAATCCAGCGAACAATAGGCCAGCCAAGGTAGACTAGATCCTCAAGCTCCAAATCCTTGTCGGGGTTCAGGCTGAGATCATTATGTGCCTTGAGGGTGTGGAAATCGTTGGGACCCAAGTAGAATTGCAGCTGCGTGGGTTGTGCGCCCGTGGGATCAAAAGCTGTCTGCATGGTTGCCTCATAGTTTTTGAGGTAACCTTGTCCTTTCTTGTAAAGCTGTGATTTCAGTTGGGTGTTGGTGAACTGCTGCTGACTGATGAGAACAGCGCTGAAGAACTGATTCTTGAAAGCAATCCAATCGAGAGCCTCCTCAATATCTTTCTCTTTGTCTGAAGTCTCGGAAAGATTATCTGTGGAGCCATCTGCTTCATGATAGCGAATGCAGGCGTAGCGGTTCTCAAAGTCAAAACCTTTCTCGAGTTGACGGGCGCGGTCTGTCCATGCAATGTCAAGGGTCTTCATCGAGGGGGTGAAGAGATTGGCAATACCATTCGCGCGGACAACCATATCCACCATGTAGGCGTCAGGATGTAGCGTGTAGTCGATATCCAGTGAACCGCCGGGTAGGGGAAGGCTGAGTGTAACTGATTCTCCTGTAGCAGTTTTGCATGCATAGCTCGAGTTGATGTACTGAGGTTGTTGCTCCACTTCGGCCACCTCAAAGAACAGGTCGCTGGTAACGATGTTCTCTGTCTTAGTCGCTAGAGAGAACGCCATCTTGGCATCCTTGGCTGTTAGTAGACGGACATTCTCTTTCTGCTGGTCTTTGTGATTCTTCAGTTCGGCCTCCTCGATAACGCCGCCATGTGTATTGATGGTAATCTTTACGAGGTCGTTCTCGAGTGTTACGCGTTGCTCTGTACCTTGTGATGCGGCAAAGAGTATGCTGGCAGAGTCGGGCGTGGCGAGGGCTCTTGCAGAGGCTGATGCTTCAGCGGCTGCTTTTTGTGCAGCTTCTGCCTTTTGTGCTTCTTCTCGTTGCACGGCGGCGATGGAATCGCGCTCGTGCTGTGCTTTGAGTTGTGCCTCGCTGGGTCGGCTGTACCATGTAAAGCCGATGAGGACGAGGGCCATGAGGATGAATCCGGTGATTGTGTTTTTATCCATATTTATGAGTTTGTTATTTCTTGATTGATAGTTTCAATGTAATTCAGTAATTCGTCACGGCCTTGACGGGTCTCAGAAGACGTGATGAAGTGGGGTGGGATGGGCTCCCACTCCTCTTGGAGCCGCTTGAGGTAAGCGTCAACGCTCTTAGTAAGCGCTTGCTTGCTGAGCTTGTCTGCTTTTGTGAATACGATACTAAAGGGAATTCCGCTCTGCCCCAGCCAGCGCATAAAGTCCAGATCAATTGTTTGCGGTTCGTGGCGGCAGTCGATAAGCAGAAATAGATTCGTGAGTCCTTCTCGTTGGAGGATGTAGCTGGAAATCATCTGCTCAAGCTTGGCACGCTCAGTCTTGCTGCGTTTGGCAAAACCGTAACCCGGCAGGTCCACTAAATACCATTCCTCATCTTTGTTGTGAGATGAGGCGGAATGAATACTAAAGTGGTTGATGAGAAGTGTCTTACCAGGTGTCGCGGAAGTCTTGGCCAATTTCTTGTTGCCCGTAATCATATTGATTAAGCTTGACTTGCCGACATTGGACCGGCCAATAAAGGCATATTCCGGGCAATTGTGCTCGGGGCATTGGTTGATGAGGGCACTACTCTTGATGTAGTTGGCGTATTTAATATCCATATTCAGAAATCGTAACTGACTCCAAGTGAAAGCCACTGCTTGAACATCCAGTAATCGCCATCATGGTTTTCGCCCGCCTTGTACTTGGTGGAGCTGTCATCGTAACGCGGATAGAGGAAGAGCGTTGAGGTCAGATACTTGTTGATGGAGAAATCAATGGTATTTTCCCATTCTATACGAGTGAGCTCAAGATTGGAGAACCAATAGACACGTGTCTTCCAGGAGATGTTATCCATAATCTTGTATGTGAAGTTCAGGTCGATATTGGGACCCCAATCATGCTTCGAGTTATGCCCCTCTTTGATACCATGACGCCCGATGAGTGCATCACGATCTACGTAAGTGATGACGTAAGAGAGGGGCGCTAAGTGGAGCTTACCAGTAAGCTTCTTGAATTGGATGTTGTAGTCCATACCAATAGAAGAACGGACATAGAGAGGAGATATAAAGTCTGCGGTGACGTTCTCGCCTTTCTTGTCATAGTTCATGTATGGCTGCGTCTCCAGCTGGAGTTGTGCGGAGTAGTTCCAGCGTCCAATAGCTTTAATACCGAGGTTCGAGGTGAGTCGCAGAAGGTTCGAAGTCGCGCGGAACTTGGGCTCGGTATTTTCCGAAGTCTGGAAACCAAGTTGTGCTTCCAACTTGTTGTCCCATTGTATCTTCCGCTTGTTATTATAATTTGCTTCTCCAGTGAGTTGGCTGAGCATGGTGTAGTTCTGCTCGCCGCCTTGATACCAGTTGTCCGAGAAGTAGCTCTCTGTAAACTGCAGCCTGCCATTTCCTTTTAGCGTCCAGAAGTTTGGCTTCTTCACCTCTGGGTTGACAGTCGTGATATCGATGATTGGCTTTTCCATTGGGACAACCTCTTCAGCTACCTTGGATTTGTTCTCTACCTTCTTGGAAAGGTCATTGCGGATTTTGCTGGTGTTGGTTAGCTCGTCCTGTGTCATGACAAAGAGCCCAGGATTTTGCGTGTAGGCAATGTTCAACTGGTCGTTCATGGCCTCGTTGAGGAGCAAGGAGGGATCTGTGATGGAACCAAGTGACGGGAAAACGGTCTTTGTGCCAATGGTCATAGGTGTAATGGCCATGTTTTGTGCCAGAGCGGTAGAATATACCGTACCGGGCGCAAAAATACGGAACAGGTATGGTGCTGGCGACTTCTTCGGGGCCATAACGCTGTCCTGATTCAGCACCCACGTGGATAATGAATCCGTGTAGGCGTTGACAATGGAATCGTTGGCACTAGTGGTCTCCTGTGCTGCAATATGTTGTGTGATAGCTATGGCAATGCCAAGTATAAGAATCTTAAAGTGTCTCATTGTAAAATGCCTATTTGGCTGCAAAGGTATGAAAAAAAGTTGAAAGTTGGTTTCTTTTCGGGCAATAAGAGCTTCTTTTTTTTATTTATGGTGTAGTTTATCCCATTTTAGCATGGATGAATCACGTTTTTCGCTTATCTTTGAGCACACAAAAACGATTAATCTATGATTCTGGTTGCTGATAGCGGTTCTACGAAAACCGCATGGAGTGTTTTTGGCGAAGGGGTCCCGGCGTCTTTGTTTGAGACGGTGGGCATTAATCCTGTCCGGGATAGCGAGGCCGATATACTTGCTGTGTTAGATGATGTTGCTGTCTGGTTGAAAGATGTTCACGTAGAACAGGTGTTTTTCTATGGAGCTGGTTGCGTGTCGCCGTATTCCGAGGTCGTGGAGCGTGTTTTGAGCTCTGTTTTTGAGCATGCTACTGTTGCCGTAGAAAGCGACCTCTTGGGGGCCGCACGTGCTTTATGTGGCCATCAGACAGGTATCGCCTGTATTCTAGGAACAGGCTCTAATTCATGCTATTATGATGGCGAGCGTATCGTGAGTAATGTCTCGCCGTTAGGATGGATCTTAGGAGATGAAGGTAGTGGCGCAGTTTTGGGACGTCAATTGGTAGGTGATGTACTAAAGGGACAGTTGCCTGCGGCTGTTTGTGCAGCCTTTGAGGAACGTTTTCATTTGACACGTACTGATATTATAGAGGCAGTTTATCGCCAGCCGCTTCCCAATCGTTTCTTAGCGTCATTAGTGCCTTTTTTGAGTGAACAAGCTGCAAATCCGGCGATTCACGCTTTCCTCGTTCGTGAGTTCCGCCGTTTCTTCGTTCGCAATGTCGTTGCCTATGGTCATCCCGAACTACCGGTCCATTTCGTTGGGGGTATTGCTTCGCATTTCTCTAAAGAGCTTTTGGAAGCTGCTGAATTAGAAGGTGTTAAGATTGGCCGCGTCGAAGGCTCTCCGATTCTTGAAATGACGCGCTTTCATGGCGGTTAAAATAGATAATCGGGTGCCGAAATGCAAAGTACAGATAGCAAATTACTACTTCTTGGAGGCGCTTTGAAGCTAAAATAGGTAGAAAAAATAGATAAAAATGGCGAAATATGCTGCATAACATATTTTTTTGAGCACAGCCTATCTCGTTTGCCTCTAACTTTGCTGCCGTTATCCTGAAAACAATCTTTTTACCTTAAACAGACTAATACCTAAAGACTGAAGCAACAGGGTCGCTGTGAAGCGGCCCTTTTGTTATTTATTAAGGTAAGGAGAGATTGGGTAGTTTGTGGTCTGAAAAAATACGAGAAAAATGCGCCGTTTTTGATATTTTTTCTTTGAGAAATGATAGAAAAACTATACTTTTGCAGCGCAAAAATAAAAAGCATAAAGGTAAAAGAATTCTCTATGAAGATTGGTTTTGATAACGAGAAATATCTCCGTATTCAATCGGAACATATCAAAGAACGTATCGCTCAGTTCGGTGACAAACTATACATGGAGTTTGGTGGCAAGCTCTATGATGATTTTCATGCTTCGCGCGTACTGCCTGGCTTCCAGCCGGATAGTAAGTTGAAGATGCTGATGCAACTGAAGGATGATGCCGAAATCATTATTGTCATCTCTGCTGAAGACATAGAGCGTAACAAAGTCCGTAGTGATTTGGGCATCACTTATGATAAGGATGTTTTGCGCCTGCGTGATGTGTTTACTGAGCGTGGCTTGCTAGTCAGTTCTGTGGTTATCACGCATTTCAATGGTCAGGCCAGCGCGGTTGCTTTCCGTGAGCAACTGGAGCGTTTGGGTGGCGTGCGCGTGTATTATCATTATTTGATTGAGGGCTACCCAACAAATGTGGAGCTGATAGATTCTGAGGAAGGCTTTGGCAAGAATGATTTTGTTGAGACCAAGCGTCCTTTGGTCGTCGTTACTGCACCGGGTCCTGGTAGTGGCAAGATGGCAGTTTGCCTCAGTCAATTATGGGGCGAGAATCGTCGTGGCGTCAAGGCAGGTTACGCTAAGTTCGAAACCTTCCCCATTTGGTCTATTCCTTTGAAGCACCCTGTCAATGTGGCGTATGAGGCTGCTACAGCAGACTTGAATGATGTGAATATGATTGACCATTTCCATCTGGAGGCTTACGGCAAGACAACCGTCAATTACAATCGTGATATAGAGATATTCCCCGTCCTCAATGCCATTTTTGAAAGCATCTATGGCGAGAGCCCCTATAAATCGCCAACAGACATGGGCGTAAATATGGCTGGTTTCTGTATCTCGGACGATGAGGTCTGCTCTGAAGCCTCTAAGCAGGAGATTATCCGACGCTACTATGCTGCGTTGTGCGAGATGCTGGATGGACGCAAGGGCAATGAGGAGGTGAACAAGATAGCTCTGCTCATGAAGCAGATGAAGCTCACTACTGCCAATCGCCCCACGACTGTAGCCGCTTATGAGCGTCGCCTTCAGTCTGGTAATCCCTCCGCAGCCATAGAGCTGGAGGATGGTACCATCATCACGGCAGATACCTCCGATTTGCTTGGCCCATGTGCGGCTTTGCTTCTTAATGCGACGAAGTATTTGGCAGGTATCGATCACTCCTTGAAGTTGATTCCTCAGGACATGATTGTGCCGATTCAGCGCATGAAGACGTCCATGTTGCATGGTAATAACCCCCGTTTGCATACTGACGAGGTGCTGATTGCGTTGGCTGTGCTTTCGCAGCACGATGAGAATTGCCGCCGTGCGCTCGATACCTTGCCCTTGTTGGATGGCTGTCAGGTACATGCAACGGTGATGCTTGGTGAAGTGGATCGCAAGATATTTAAGAAGCTTGGCTGCGGACTGACATGTGATCCGGTCCGTAAGGCTTGAGGCTATATAAAAACATAAAATAAGGGGACGCGTGATTGCGCCCCCTTATTCTTTATATGCTTTGACTCTTTATTTAGTCATGTAGATTTCGAGTGTGCCTCCGCGCATGATGTCAGCGTGATTGAGGATGAGCGCACCTTCCTCGCCGCGACGGGGCTTGGCGACCGGCTGACGCTGAATGGGCTTACCGTTGAGGACGGCACGCTTGATGTTGATGGCCTTGTCAGATAGGCCGATGGTGCGGATGGTGAATGTCTTGCCATCACCCACCTTCAACGTAGCTTCCTTGACGAGCGGAGAACCGAGCACGTAGCGGCCGCCACACGGCTCAACCTGATAGAAGCCGAGCGCAGAGAGAATATACCAAGCAGACATCTGGCCCACATCTTCGTTACCGCAGAGGCCAGCGGGCTGATCGGTATAGAGCTCGCGTTGAATCTGTTTCACGATTTTTGCCGTCTTGCGGGGTTGTCCCATGAGCGCATAGAGGTATGCGATGTGGTGGCTGGGCTCGTTACCATGAGCGTACTGTCCGATCAGTCCGCTGATGTCTGGCTGGGCATTTTCGTTGAGTTGGCTGTCAGCCATGAAAAGGCTGTCCAGGCGCTGGAGCGCAATCTCGCGACCGCCCAACATCTGCATGAGTCCTTCTACATCATGAGGCACGAGCCAGAGGTATTGCCAGGGATTTCCTTCAGTGAAGGGGCGTGTCTGGTGGTTGGGGTTGAAGCCTTCCAGACTCTCGAGTGATCCGTCAGAGTTCTTGCCGCGCATGAATCCCACGCGCTTGTCGTAGAGCTGGGGATAGCCGTGTGAGCGTTTGTCCAGATATTCTACAGCCTGACGCAGCTGCTCGTTGTCGGGATAAGCCTTGAGGACAGCCTTTCCTGCCTCTGCGGCAGACCAGTCGGCCAGCATGTATTCCAATGTACGTGAGAGGCTCTCGCCATGATGATCGTTGGCGACGTAGCCGTATTTCTTCATGTCGTCCAGTCCGCGCTCATCCATGAGGAGGCTGCTGATCATCGCTTCCATTGCATCGAGTGAGTCTGCGACGTAGCCTTTCAGCAATGCGTCAGCGAGAATGGGAACGGCAGGACAGCCCACCATGCAGTTTGTTTCCTGCGACATTAGGTGCCATACGGGCAGCTTGCCCTGTTCGTGGAAGATGCGTAGGTAGGTGGTGGCGATAGCGGGCATCATCTCCGGCAGGATAATCGTGGAGAGCGGAGCTGCAGCGCGATAGGTATCCCACAGGGAGAGGGTGGTGAGGTATTTGGAATTGCCGACGGGAGATTCAGAAGTTGATGCTTTGGGTGCAGTGGCATCTCCTTCGCGGATGATTTCACACTGTTTGGGAGCTGTGGATTCGAATGAACGATAGACCTTGTTGTCAGCGCCGCGCCAGTCGCCGTTGGCATCGTCCCACGTCTGGGGAGCCACCATGAAATGGTACATGGCGGTGTAGAAGATGCGGCGGTCGCGATCGTTCGTGAAGGTAGCCTGTACACGGCCCAGTTCGCGGTTCCATGCGGCATCGGCTTCAGCGCGCATCGCATCGAAATCCCAGACGTTTTCGCCCATTCCTCCTTTTGTCTCGGCATTGAGGTTGGCAATGGCGTTGGCTTCCGAGACGGGGCTGAGGGCAATGCGCACGAGCAGGGGCCCGTTGGGGCTATTGACTTGCAGGTGGTAGATAGGTGCCAATCCTTCGCCACGCTTGCTCTTGAGGGTGGATTGCTCGTAGAGACGCGACTTCTGGTTGAGGCGCATGACGAAGTAGCAGTGTTGGACGTTGGACCAGCCGTGGCTCACGCGATAACCCACGTAAGTGTAGGGGTCGATTTGCGTCAGGCGTCCCCACAGCAGCTCGTCATCCACGCCGTTCTCGAGATCGACATACAGATGATGATGGGAGCCCTCGGGGAAGGTGAAACGGTACATCGCCGTGCGTTGCGAGGCGGTGATTTCTGTGCGGATACCGCTCTCTGGCAATACGATGCTGTAGTAGCCGGGGCGCACTTCTTCCTGTTCATGGCTGAAGGTGGTAGCCAGCCCTTGGCGCGAGAGGCCTAACTCCTTGATGGCCGGCATGATGGCGATGTCGCCAAGGTCGCTACAGCCCGTTCCGCTGAGGTGGGTCTGGGCAAAGCCTACGATTTTTGTACCGCTCTCGTGATAGCCGGAACACCAGTCCCAGCCGGATTCAATCTGTGTGGGGCCGGCGTTGACCATGCCGAAAGGCACATTGGCGCCTACGAAAACATGACCATGGTCGCCCGAACCGATACGGGGATCTACGTAAGAGGTTAGTGATTGGGTTTGGTTAACGGCTGCGAATAGGTTGCCAGCAGCCACTGCCATGAATAGCAGCAATGAATACTTTTTCATGTAGTTCATTTTCTTTTGTTTTTTGTTTTAGGTTTAGATTTTGGTAATCTCTGAATGGTTATAATAATGTTTAAGGATTTGCTCGAATGTATAGCCTTGCTCGCCCATGACGGCAGCACCGATCTGGCACATGCCCACACCGTGTCCCCATCCTTTTCCGTGAAGGACGAAGCGTGCAGGCACGCCGTTGGAATCAATATCCTGGCGTTCTACGGTGAAGGCTGCGCTTTTCAGGTGGGTTGTGCTGAGGGCACAGCGTATTTCCAGTTCCTTGCCGATGATGAAAGTGCGTTTGCTTCCGACAATCTGCAGTCGGATGATGCGCTCGCCCGGGCCGCGCTCGATGGGAACGAGATCCAGAATCTCTCCCAGGTCGTCCATCTTCAGATGCTGGCTGATATATTGCTGTGCTTCAGCCTGTGTGAGCGTTTCCGTCCAGCGGTAGAAGTCGGTTGTTTCCTGGTCGTAATCGTTGAGCACCTGCTGGATGATTTTGGGGTCAGAGGTGTTGCAGAAGGGGTCTTCCACGCTTTCCAGATACGGATAGTGCTCGTTCTCCCAGCAGCTCTCGAACGTCTCTGTCCGTCCGCCGCAGCACTTGGAGAAACGTGCATCGCAGACCTCGCCGTTGTAGGTGAGAATCATGCCTTCGGTGGCTTTCACGGCATCTTCTACGGCAGGACTCGTCTGTCGGGTGATGCCTTGATAGCGCTGACAATGGTCGTCGGCACAGACATCGAAGGACGTGTGGTCCTCGCGGTCGCGCCACCGGATCAGTTCGCTCTCCGTCTTCTTGAAGGCAAAGAAGCCTTGTCCGCTTTGTGTGTGTTCCTGGCGCTTGCGGATTTGTGCGTAGAGCCAGCTGCGGCTAATGACCGCTGATGCTTTCAGGAATTCAGGGGAACAATGGGGACTCATCTCGCTGCTGATGACGCTGCAGAGATATTGCTCTACTGGCAATTCGTTGATGCATAGAATCTTCTCTTCTTCTACAACGAGTAGGAGTGTGCCTCGGAAAGTCTGTGCCTCGTTACGTTCCCAATGGAAGTCCTTGCCGATGGTGACGTCCTCAAGCGTGAAACAGGCGTCTTCGGTATCGGGCGTGAATTTCAGTCTGCGGTACACTTGATCGTTCCATTGCAGACCGCCATTGATGATTCTTACTTCTTGGGGGCCGGAAAGGGTCGTGCCCTTCGCAGTATAGGTGCCGTTCAGCGTGAAGCGGATTGCTTCAGCCGAGAGGAGTCCGACGGTTAAAATTGAGGAGAAGGAATTGGCCCCCCCTACGGCCCCCGAGGGGGCTTCTGTTGTTTTGTTGGCTGTGAAAAGGGCATTAGTGTCCCCCTCGGGGGACGAAAGGGGGGGCGCTGTTTGGGTCTTGTCCGTAATCTTTTCAATGACCTCTTTCAATTCCTCCCGTGTCATTGTGACTTCCCGAAGGATGCTGACGGCCCATTCGGGCGTCAGTTTCTGGAAGTCCTCTTCGCGTGGCGTAATCAAGAGACCGCCCATGTCAAGAGCCCCGGGGCTAACCAATAGCTGTGCGTTGCCCTCGCCATAATAGCAGGAGGGACGATGCTGTTTGCGCGGGAAGATGAGGGTGATAATCTCATCACTACGGCTTTCGTCGCCAGCTTCGCGCCAGCAAATCAGATTCATGCGTGGTTCAATCTCGTCGTCATGGATGGGTAGTGCACGGTAGAGGCGCTGGCAGAGCAGACTGTCCGTCTCCTCAGGCAGCGAGCGTATGACAAAGACGGGACAGGCGTAGCTGTTCAGCAGGAAGAGGCCGCAGCGTTGGCTGTTGTTGCCTGAATCCTGCATCTGCTGGGCCTCGTCCTCGGTGAGGGGATAGAGTTTCTCCAGCTGTGTCTCGTACATCTTCCAGTCGCGCTCAATGGGCACAATGCCGCGCGAGCCTGCTTGCAGATGCATGTGGTCTGGGCAGGAGGCGCCGCAGAGGGGACCGTTGTAGAAGACGATGTGCTGAGGCATGTTCCATGCCAGATGGCGCATCGTGCCGAAGTGTTCCCAGATATTCTGGGGCTTATGGCGTCGTGTGGGGATGGTGAGATGACGTGGCAGGATGGGGTAGGGGTTCACCAGCACCTGATAGTGGTGGCGTATCATCAGGGCATGCTGTTCCTTCGGACGGTTCTCGTCGCAGAGGAAGCAGGCACGAGCGGAGATGCTTTGCTTGTCTATCTTGGCGCCTGTCGAGACGATGCGAGCCGGATTCCATTGTACCGCCAGTTGTATGTCGCCCGTGGATAGCGAGCGCTGTTGTACGTTGGCCTCCAACGCATCATAATTCTTCTGGGCCAGTTCCCAATGGCGCAGTTCCTCGTCGAAGAATCGGTTGACATCCTCCTCGCTGGCATCCTTGCGCCATACGGCGTTGAGTGCCTGTCGTGCCTTGATTTCCGAGGTGCGTAGCTGATCCTTGTAAAGGTTGTTTTTGTTCACCTTCTCCGTGGAGAGTGCCGCGTCGCTGTTGCCCTCCCATCGGCGGCAGAGGTAGAGTTCGTCAAAAATGCGTCCGATGCGGTAGCGGCGTCCAATCATCAGTCCCAGCGCATAGTCCTCGCCGTAGCTGGTGTTGGGTATCTGTATCTTGCGCAGCACGGGTGTGTAGAATGCACGTGGGGCGCCCAGTCCGTTGATGCGCAGGGCGTTGTTGCGTCCGTTCTGGGGTGTCCATTCGCGGTGGTCAATCAGTCCTGGAGGCAATGTCTCCAGCTGGAAGTTGGTCATGCGGTATGAACCGATTACCATCGCCGCCTTCTGCTCGCGGAATGCATCTACGATGCGTTGCAGGGTGTCTGTTCCGCTGTAGAGGTCGTCGCTGTCCAGCTGCACGACAAAACGTCCGCATTCGGGATGGTGTACAGCCAGATTCCAGCAACCGCCAATGCCCAGATCGTCGCGTGAGGGGATGAGGTGGATTAATGGACAATGGACCGCTCGGCCCGAAGGGACGCTTGACACCTCAAGAATGGACAATGGACAATTAGCTGCGCTTGACTTTTCATTCTCCATGCTCCATTTTTCATTGTCAATGATGCTGTCTATGACGGCAGACGTTCCGTCGTCGCTATGGTTATCTACAATGATGAGGTTGAAGGGGAAGGTGGTCTCCTGCTTGAGGACGCTACGGATGGCATCCTCTATGGTGCGCACGCGGTTGCGCACAGGAATCACCACTGTTGCCTCTACGGGAAACTCTTCTTCATCGAATTTGATTTCGTCAAATTCATCGGGTGCCAGTAACGCTCCGATGGCTTTCAGGTGTCGTGTGCAGGCGCGCTCCATCTCTATCTGTCGGCGTCGGTTACGTGGGTCTACGTAGTCGAACTGCTTCTGTCCGGACAGTCGTGTATCGTCCTCTACTTCGGTGTAGAGCGATTCTGAGATATGTACGGGCAACTGCTTGCGCGAGAGATAGAGCCATAGATCGTACAGTCCTGCAAACTCGTATTCCTTCAGGCGCTCTTGGGCGAAGTATGCCTTTACGTCTTCTGTGCGCAACAGCAGCAACGAGCCGAAACTGAAATCATCGCGTACGCTTCCCAACTGGTAGTCGATGAGCGGGCGTGCCTCTATGGTGCCGTCGGGGAGTTGGATGCGGTGGTCGGCATAGACCATCGTAGCGCCCGTATCCTCGGCCACGGTGCACATACGCGTGAGTGCAAAATAGCCCAGCTTCAGTTCATACCTTTTTGTATATAATAATATATAAGGTGTGAAGGCTTCCATTGCCATCTGTCTCAGCGCGCTGGTCTGAAACGGATTCTCGATGAAGTTCACGCTGGCGACGTTCTCATCGGCTTGCAGCGCATGGATAGTTTGTAGGCCTTCACCTTCATTTTGGAAGGGTAAAAAGCAGCTAATTTGAGGTATTTGTTGCATTTTTTTCAAAATTTCGTGGCAAAGATAGTCATTTTTCATCTTTTCGTGTTATCTTTGCACCAAAATCATCAAACTTTTTCACTAACTCCATTTTTAACATGAAGAAATTTATCGCTTTTGTCTCAGTGGTCTGCATCGCGTTGACCGCTGGCGCTCAGTCACTTTCGGTTACTGATAAGGACTGGCATTGGGAGAAAGGTACCATTGTTGTCAATACCCCCACACGTCCTGCTGGACAGACAGATGTGCTCGGACTCACGGCTCCGAAGCTGGAAACCGTGCGTGTTGCCTTCGTTGGTTTGGGAATGCGAGGCCCTGGTGCTGTCCAGCGCTTCACTTTCATCCCTGGTGTGCAGATCGTCGCTCTTTGCGACTATGAAGCAGAACGTGCTGAGAAATGTCAGACCTATCTCCGCAACGCTGGCCTTCCCCCTGCCGTCATTTATTCTGGCGAGAAGGGCTATGAGGAACTCTGCAAGCGCTCTGACATCGACCTCGTCTATGTTGCTACCGACTGGGACCACCATTTCCCCGTCGCCAAATGTGCTTTGTTGAACGGCAAGCATACCGCTATCGAGGTGCCCTCTGCGATGAATCTGGCTCAATGCTGGGAGCTCATCGAACTGAGCGAACGTACACGCAAGCATTGCATGATCCTCGAGAACTGCTGCTATGACTGGTATGAACTAAATACCCTTAACATGGCCCAAAACGGTGTCTTCGGCGAAGTCCTGCGTGGCGAAGGTGCTTATATCCACAACCTGGATGATTTCTGGGACTACTATTGGAAGAACCCCGACGGCTCCGATCCCGACCGCCTCGGATGGCGCATGAAGTACAATATGGAGAATCGTGGTGATGTCTATGCTACCCACGGTCTCGGCCCTGTGGCTCTTGCCTTGAACATCCACCGCGGTGACCGCTTCACGACCCTCGTGGCGATGGATACCAAAAGTGCTCATGGCAAGGAGTATGTCGAGAAGAAGACCGGACGTCCCTGCGAGAACTATCGCAACGGCGACCAGACTACGACCCTCATGCGTACCTTTGAAGGCAAGGTCGTGGAGATTCAGCACAATGTGATGAACCCGCAGCCCTACAACCGTCTGTATAAGCTGACAGGCACCAAGGGCTATGCCACCAAGTATCCAGAACAGCACTACGCCCTCGACAAGAGCCAGCTCGCTGCCAGCGGTGTCGCTCCCAAGGTGGACGATCTCAGCAGCCACGGATTCCTGCCCAAGGAAGAGCAGGAAGCGCTTGTTGCTAAGTACCAGCACCCCATCATCAAGAAGTATGGCGAGATGGCTCAGAAGGTTGGCGGCCACGGCGGTATGGACTTCTTCATGGATGCCCGCCTCGTCTATTGCCTCCAGAACGGACTGCCCCTCGATATGGACGTTTATGACCTCGCCGAGTGGTGCTGCCTCGCCGAGTTGGGCACCCTCTCGATGGACAACAACTGCGCCAGCGTAGCCTTCCCCGACTTCACGCGTGGAGCTTGGAATAAGGTGCAGGGCTTCCAGTTCGCATGGGCAAAGCCCGAGGCTGAGGCTGCTGCTGAGGCTGCTGCTGAGGCCAGCACGAAGGCTCAGAAGGACCTGTGCGCCAAGAAGAAGCTCTGGGACAAGTATGACAAGGATAAAGTCAAGAAGACAACCAAGAAGATTACTCCTAAGAAAAGAAAGTAATTCTCCCCTTCAAGCTTAAGAGGATAAAAACCGGTTGCGGGCGGCCGCTCGCACATATAGGGGCGGACGCTCGCACATATGTGGGCGCCCGCCCACATCTTAAGGAAAGCCTTTTTCTCTCCCTGCAGCACAGTATCTTTTTCCCCTACTCATCAGTACCTTTTTCCCTTACTTCTCGGGTCACATGCAAAACCCTGTGTTGAAAAATTAGCATAGAATTCTTTAAATTCGATTATTGTATGTACCTTTGCACGCAAAGAGTACTTCAATGAACGAGAATCCCTACATGACACTGGCCAAGGTCATCCTTCCCAAAGAGATGACGACGTATTTTGACCTGACAAAAGTCCTTACGGACGAGTATAATGGTGAGCCACGTATCCACCTGTATCTTGACGAGAAGGATAAAGCCCCTGACAATCGAACAGACCTGTCTTCCAACGGTTTCTACGAAGAGTCCTGCATGAACGACTTTCCCATCCGTGAGTACCGCACCGTACTTCATGTGCGTCGTCGCAGGTGGAAGGACGCTGAAGGCAAGAGCGTTTCGAAGGACTGGCAGATGGTAGCCAAGGGCACTCGCTACTCTAAGGAGTTTGCGACTTTTTTAAAAGAATTCCTTGGATACATCCCCGATTACGGCCAGATCGCTCCAGAGACCATATCACGTAAAGGGTGACGAATTCGAGCGTGCCTACAAGGAACATCTGAGTGACTTCCGCAACTGGAAGCACAGGGAGCATGCGCAGAAGTGGCTTGTGTTCCCCAAGAACATCGGCCCCGACCTCAGTATCGACGAGACGGCTCTCTCCAACGGTGACCTGTACACAATCGTTTCAAACAAGGATGCCCATGGACGCAAGGGTGCATTGGTTGCCATCGTCAGCGGCACTAAGGTGGAAGATGTCGTGGACGCACTACTCAGGATTCACTGGTATCTACGTGCCAAGGTACGTGAGGTGACGATGGACTTCTCCGAGGGTATGCATCAGATTGTGCTCCAGTGCTTCCCGTATGCAGACATCACACTTGACCGTTTCCATATGCAGCAGCTTGTCTCTGATGCCATGCAGGAACTGCGCCTGAAGCACAAGAAGGAGGCTCAGAAGGCGCAGAATGAGCAGCGCAAGCAGTTCAAGGAAGAACTCAAGGATAAGTATGCAAAGAGTCTCAAACGACGTAAGAAGAATAAGAAGGACAAGCGAGGAAGGAAGCCAATCCGTAAGAACAAGGCCTTTGTCCCTGAACGGCTGTCCAATGGTGATACAGAACCAGAACTGCTAGCCCGTTGCAGATACTCCATGATGGTTTCCGGTGACAAGTGGACAGCTACGCAGAAAGAGCGTATGAAACTCGTCTTTGAACGGTATCCTGACCTGGAGCAGGCTTATTCCATCGTACATTCGCTACGGATGATTTTCAGCAATCCAAAAGCCACATGGATAAGCGGCTATGAGAGCATACAGAAATGGTATGAGAAGGCCAAGGCGTTGGGCAATGACTCCTTCAACACCGCTGCTGATACTATACGCGACAGGGAAGATGAAGTGCTCAACTACTTTCTTAATCGTGCTACCAATGCTTCTGCAGAGTCACTGAACTCAAAGATAAAGCAATTTCGTGCACAACTCAGAGGTGTTATAGATGTAGATTTCTTTCTCTACAGGTTATCGATGATTTACGGATAAACACAGGGTTTTACTAGTGAGCCTACTTCTCCCTAGGTTTCTCCTCTGCTTCCCTCTAGGTCTCCCCCGCGTTCTTCAGTAGCCTTCCCCCAGCTTCCTCATACTGTTTCCTTCATCTTTTCCTGTTTCTGAAAAAAATCTTCCTTTTTCTTTGTGCAAACAGATTTAATCGCTACTTTTGTGGCGTGAAAGGGCACAAAGTAAGCGATAAGCTTATGGGAAAAACTTAGGAAAGCGGCCTGATCAATCTTATTGGAAGTTTGTTCACTAACAGACGTCCAAAGAAGGTGTAAATCAGGAAAATATATGGCGATAGCAGCGATTTACTAATGGCAGCAGAAGATATGAAGGAGATATAATAATGTAAATGAAAATGATATGAAGAAAGTATTATATTTATTAGCCTTGTGTGCAGCATCTGTATCTGCACAAGATGTAATTGTAAAAAAAGATGGTACTACAATTCTCTCCAAAGTGTTAGAAGTGAATGAGGAGAATGTAAAGTACAAGAAATTCACCAATCTAAATGGGCCAACTTATACCATTGAAAAGGATGGGATAATGGTTATTAATTATGAGAATGGTGATAAGGATTTTTTCAGTAATGAGAATTCAAATCATTCTTTACAGAACAAAGATAATTCGAGTGACACCAAGTATGTACAGAGAAGTCCTTCAGAAATGAACATGAAACTCATAGAATCGTATAATAAAAGATATCATATTGGAAAGAAATATAAACTGTCAAAAAAATCTGTTAATAGTGGCCTTACTACATGGGGAATAGCTCCGTCATCAGTCATTTCTAACGAAGATATTGAAATAGAGTTTGAAGACAGAAGTGATGATTTTAATATTTTGCAATATACAATAATAATTAAAAATCGAACCAATCATACGATTTATATAGATCGAGGGAATTCATTCAGAGTTTCACGTGATGAAAACTTTTGCTATTATAATAGCGGAACTCAGGTTGTGGCATCGCACGGTTCAGGTGCTGGCATGTCTGTTAATCTTGGCGGAATAGCCAGTGCGGTAGGAGTTGGAGGTATACTAGGAACTATTGCTCATGGGATAAATGTTGGTGGAGGTGCATCTAATACATCCGGGATGACAATTGGACAACAGCGTTTCCTTGTGCTTCCGCCTCAGGGTAGGGCAGCTTTGGCACAAGCGAAAGAAATAAAAGGCAACCAGCTGGAAAGAAACGAAAGATTTGTAAATAGTATGGAAGAATTAAATCCCCCGATCCATAAAGGTGAGGTCCTAAATTACAACGAAGATGATAGCCCATATTATATTGACTATTTGATTACATATTCAGATAATCAAAACTTCACAACGTATAGTGTTCTTAATACGAGGCTGTATTTAAAACAAATATTTGGAACACATTTAAACGGTTATTCTATTCCTGCAGGTGGCTCTTTTGAGAATGTAGTCAAAAGACGTATTTCTGATATTGATCGTCACTGTATTATTGGGTATATCGGTTATGGATATATTTACCAGAAAATGGGCTCACCAGTAAATTCCTGTGTTTATCCGTATATCATTGACAGCCTATAGAGAAAGAAGTCCACATCAATTACTCCCCTAAGCTGTGCACGAAATTGCTTGATCTTTGAGTTTAGGGACTCTGCAGAAGCATTG
>JAILQO010000060.1 GCA_024698925.1 Bacteroidaceae bacterium
TAGTGTGGATGAGTTTCTTTGTACGGTGGACTATGATTATCCGCAGTTTCATCTCACCATGCATTGTTATCTCTGTTCGCTGGTGACGGAGGCGCTGCATCTGAATGAGCACGAGGCGGCGAAGTGGCTGGCGAAGGATGACTTGGACAGCGTGAAGTGGCTACCAGCGGATGTGGAAGTGGTGAAGACTCTTATGAACAAAACATTATAAAGATATATGGCACAGGCGATGGATAAAGAACAAGGGAAGCGGAGACCGGTTGACCCTATGAGGCACCACCGTGAAAACGGATGGGACTACAAGGGGCGGGCCATCTATCATTTTACGCTGCCTGTGGAGGAGCGCTTTCCGTTGTTTGGGACGTTGGAGGGTGAGCGTGCGGAGACGGCTTTCGTGAGGCTTAATCCCTTTGGGCGTCGCGTGTGTCAGATGTTGTGCGGGCTGGCGCAGTTTTATGCGGGGAAGGGGTTCGCGCTGAAAGTGCTGGCGCAGAAGGTGATGCCCGACCATGTGCATCTGGTGATTCAGGTGCTGGAGCCGCTGCCGCAGAGCATCGGGGCGGTGGTGCGCGGGTTCAAGAGCGGGTGCACGAAGGTGTATAAGGAGATGTATGGCAGCGGCGAGAACGCCGCTGGAGTGCACGGAAATGGAGAAGAAAACGCCGCTGGAGTGCACGGGAATGGAGAAGAGAACGCCGCTGGAGTGCACGGAAATGGAGAAGAGAACGCCGCTGGAGTGCACGGGAATGGCGAGGATAGACACGAGAGGGCCGCAGAGGCGCCTGTGCATTTCGCTCGCATTTTTGCGCGCAGGGGTAGTATCTGGCAACAGGACGCGGCCTATTATCATGAGCGCATACTGCATGCGCCTGGGCAGTTGCGAAGGATGATTGACTATGTGAAGGACAACCCGCGGCGGCTTTGGATCAAGAGCCATAACCCTGAGCTTTTCCGATTGCACAGGCGGACGGAGGCAGCAGGGCTGTCGTTTACATCGATGGGGAACCATTTTCTCTTGGATTGGCCAGACAAGCAGGTGGTGGAGATGTCGCGAAGTGCAACTAACGATGAGGTGCAGGAACGGTTGCGGAAAGTATTGGCGGCAGCACACAACGGGACAGTCACCTATACGGCGGCCATCAGCAAGGGTGAGCAGATTATCGCCCGTACTTTGCGTGAGCAGGGCTATCCGCTGGTGGTGCTACTTAACGACGGTTTCCCCAAGGAGGGGGCACCGCACGAACGTTACTACAAGCCGGGTGGCGTGTATTTCGAGGCATGTTCGAAAGGGCAACTGTTGCTGTTGGAGCCTATTGAGCAGACGTTCCTCGATGATGGCATCCAAGCAGCAGTAGAAGAGACGTTGCGCAGAAAGGCAGAGGCACGTCATTACACCTATACACCCATCCCGGTGACATCGCAGCGCTACCGCTTCGTAGCACTTAATGAGATGGCCAAGCGGTTGGCTCAAAATATGGAATAAATATGTATCAACATTAATGACAACAATGGATATAAAGGAACTATTGAATCGGACGGATAGGTTTGCGGCCAATGTGGGTTGCAGGATTACGGAGGTGGACGAACGGCATGCTGTGGCGGAGATGACGGTGACGACGATGCACCTGAATGGCGGTAATGTGTGTCAGGGTGGGGCGCTGTTTACGTTGGCCGACCTGGCGATTGCTGCCTGGATGAACTACAACGGACAACTGACGTTCGGCATCAACAACAGCATCATGTTTGTGTCGAGTGCACGCGAGGGTGATGTGCTGCGAGCTGAGGCTGTTGGCATTTGCGACCATCACAAGATTCCTGCCGTAGAGGTGCGCGTGACCAATCAGGACGGACGACTCATCTGTCATGTGACGGGAATGGGGTATCGTAAGAATACTAACGTACCAATGAAAGAATGAAGAAAATCATCGTAGCAATCGATTCGTTCAAGGGCTGTCTGACATCGGCTGAGGCAAATCAGGCGGCATGCGAGGGTATTCTTGCAAAGATGCCTGAGGCAAAAGTCGTCCAGGTGCCTGTGAGCGATGGGGGCGAGGGCTTTTTGGAGGCTTTTAAGGCTGCGATGGGAGGCGAGATCGTGGATGTCAACGTAAAGGACCCGCTGATGCGCCCTGTTGTGGCGCAATATCTCATTCAGGGCGATACAGCGGTGATAGAGATTGCCAAAGCCAGTGGACTGACATTTCTTAAGCCAGAGGAACGGAATCCGATGGTGGCTGCGAGTTATGGCACGGGTCAGTTGGTGGTGGATGCTGTAAGAAAAGGCTGCAAACATATTATTGTTGGGCTTGGCGGAAGTGCCACCAGCGACTGCGGAATAGGTATGTTGAGGGCGATTATCGATGCCTTCGCAAAAGGTGGCTCGTGGGATGATGTGCGCGAATTGGATAATGTTTGCTTCACGATAGCCACCGATGTCAAAAATCCGCTTTGTGGTGAGAATGGGGCTGCTTATGTTTTTGCACCACAAAAGGGAGCGACACAAGAACAGGTTCTTGCCCTTGATGCTCGCGCCAAACGTTTTGCTATGGCCTCTGCCAAGCACATGGTCCGTGACTGCCAAAACAAGCCTGGCGCAGGTGCTGCAGGAGGCTTGGGTTACGCCTTCCTGCAATATATGAATGCCGAATGTCGCTCAGGTATTGACCTCTTGTTGGACACCATCCATTTCGACGACCTATTGCAAGGCGCTGACCTCGTCATCACAGGTGAAGGCTCAGCTGACCGCCAAACCCTTATGGGAAAGTTGCCTTATGGTATCTTGCAACGCGCCAAGAAATGCGGCGTGCCTGTCACACTCATAGCTGGTCGCATAGCCGAAGAACAACTCCTTCTCGATGCTGGCTTCTCCCGCGTTGTTTGCATTAATCCTCCTGACATCTCCCAAGAAATCGCGATGCAACCCGCAATTGCAAAGGGTAACATTAAGACTTGCGTAATAAAATTAGTTAAATAATCGCGTATAATAGTTCAAAATTAAACTATTATTTGTATATTTGTACCATAAAAGTTTAAAAGGGAACTATTATGGAGAACATTTATATGCTTACGGACGGGGCAATCCTGGAGAAAATAGGAGAAAAGCTGAAGTCCATTAGACTAAAGCAGAACATCACCCAACAGAGTTTGTCTGAGGCGGCCAATGTGTCTTTATCTACCATCAAAAAAATAGAAAAAGGAGAGATTCGGTCGTTTGACTCTCTGTTGAGACTATTGAGAACGTTGGGAAAACTGGACGTTCTTCAGCCGTTGGTAGAGGAAGAACAACTGAGTCCTAACGAGTACTACCAGTTGGTGCAGTCGTCGAAGACCAACCAGAGGAAACGGGCTGCAGGTAAACTGAACGAAAAACATCAGGAGGAGTCGGAATGGTAGATGTAGCACGCGCCAACATGTTTGGCTTCCCTGTGGGAACGTTCCGCTGGGATGAGCGTTATGGAATCGTTCAGTTTGAATACGACCATAGTTTCGTGGGTCGTGGCTTGGAATCGTCTCCGCTAATGATGCCCGTCCAAGAAGGGCGCGTCTATTCCTTTGCAGATTTGGACAGGGAAACCTTTAAGGGGCTGCCTGGTATGTTGGCTGACTCATTGCCAGACACTTATGGTCGGGCTTTGTTTGACCGCTGGCTTGCCATAACGGGTAGAACGAGTAGCAATCCTATTGAGACCTTGTGCTTCTTGGGCAAACGCTGTATGGGCGCCTTGGAATTTGAGCCGGCCATAGACACACCATACGACCCTCACGATAGATTCGAGATTGACTCTTTGGTTGATGTGGCGAAAGAGGCATTGGCAGACAAGAATGCTTTCGATGCCAATCTGAATGCCGACAAGAAACAGGCTATTGCTGAGATTCTGCGTCTGGGTACATCAGCTGGTGGACAGCGAGCCAAGGCCATTATTGCATACAACAAAAAGACTGGTGAGGTGCGGTCTGGTCAGGTAGATGCGCCTAAAGGATTTGACTACTATCTCATCAAATTGGATGGTGTTTCGGCAAAGGCGGGATTTAAGGAAACAGAGAACTACGGTCGATTGGAATATTCTTTTTATAAGTTGGTGAAGGCATGTGGCATTGACATGACGGAGTGTTCGCTGATTGAAGAAAATGGACGTGCTCATTTCCTGACGAAGCGTTTCGACCGTAAGGATGGTAAGAAAGTCCACATGCAGACACTTTGCGGTATGGCTCATTATGACTATCGCCTACATCGGGCTTATTCCTACGAACAGGCATTCAATGTGATGCGAGCCTTGCGTTTGCCCTATTCTGAAGCCAAGGAGATGTTCCGCAGGATGGTGTTCAACGTGGTGGTGCGCAATCAAGACGACCATACCAAGAATATCTCGTTCCTGATGGAGGAAGACGGCAAATGGCATCTCTCGCCTGCATACGACATGGGGTACGCTTATAATCCCAATGGCGGTTGGACGGCTACGCACCAGATGTCTATCAACGGGATGTTTGATGACATCACTCGTCAAGACTTGCTGGCATTTGCCCAACAGAACAACATCAAAGATGCCTCGCTGATCATCGATGAGATTTGTGAAGTTGCTTCGCATTGGCCCCAGATAGCGCGTGACTGTGATGTTCCTGCAGAAATGATTGAGGCTATTGTGCCAAATATGCTGATTCGATTGTGATTTCGTTGATAAAAAGTAACAAAAAAGAAATGTTTCAAACTATATGGCAGGACTGATATTTGGAAAGACTTGGTGGGGCAGCGAATGGTTGAAGTCGCTGACACATATTGACTATGCGAACCGCATTCCGAGAGGCTCAGCGTATGCCAGGAAGGGAGCGGTCAAAAGTATCGATGTAAAAGGAAATATCATCACGGCCAAGGTAAGCGGTAGCAGGCCGACTCCTTATCGGGTGACTATTCGCGTACCGCTGTTCAAAAAGGAACAGACAGAGTTACTGATGAAGAAGCTGTTGGAACAGCCTGCGCTCATTTCAAAACTTCTGAACCGCGAACTCGGTCCTGAGGTGTTCCAAGTGACGAAGCGCATCGGACTGAACTTGTTTCCTCAACGATGGGACGACCTTGACATGAACTGCTCATGTCCAGACTGGGCGGTACCATGCAAGCATCTGGCTGCCGTTATCTACATGATAAGCCGCGAGATTGACAATGATCCGTTCCTGGTGTTCTCGATGCATGGGGTTGATTTGCTTGAAGAGTTGAAGAAG